>JAJYSL010000024.1 GCA_021793595.1 Acidobacteriota bacterium | reverse complement strand
CGGATCTGTTCGCCGACTATTGTGGAGAGTGATGAAAGCCTATTTATCTCGGCGGTACCGCATGAGCGCTTCGCATCGCCTGCACACGGAGTTGTTTTCTGCTGAGAAGAACGAAGCGGTGTATGGGAAATGCAACAATCCGTATGGGCACGGACATAACTATATCGTGGAAGTGATGTTGGGCGGGGAAGTGGATCCTGTAACCGGGATGGTGTGCAACCTGGTCGATCTGGATGGATTTGTGCAGCGCGAAATTATCGATCGGTTCGACGAGCAGAATCTCAACATGGATAGAAGTTTTGAGACCCTTGTTCCTACGACGGAAAATTTGTGCGTAGAAATTTATGGGATCATACGCGCGGGCTTTCGCGATGCGAAGCTGGAAAAAGTTCGCGTGGAAGAGACCAGCAACAATTATTTTGAATATGCCGGATGAACTGGCGAGTGCGCGGCAAGACAGTAAGAATTTCGCGTGGGTGAGATGAAAGGTTGTTCGATGGCAAAGTCAGTATGGGTAGAGGGATCCACAGAGAATGCGTTAGCAGAGTTTTCTACAGCGGATCTTTACCGGGAATTGATCGCCAGGTTTGGCGAGGATCCTGCGCGCGACGGTTTGTTGCGCACGCCGGAGCGCGCGCAGAAGGCGATGGAGTTTCTGACCAAGGGCTATCAGCAGGATGCCGGCGAGATTCTGCGCGGCGCCATGTTCGACGTGGACTACGACGAGATGGTGATTGTGAAAGATGTGGAAGTCTTCTCGTTGTGCGAGCATCACATGCTGCCGTTTTTTGGAAGGGTACACGTCGCCTATATTCCCAATGGCAAGGTGATCGGTCTCAGCAAGATTCCACGGCTCGTGGACGTGTATGCTCGCCGGCTGCAGGTGCAGGAACGGCTGACACGCGAGATTGCCGATGCGATTCAGAATGAGATTCAGCCGCAAGGCGTGGGAGTCGTGATAGAAGCGCGCCATTTGTGCATGATGATGCGCGGGGTGGAGAAGCAGCACTCTTCCACGGTGACCTCCGCCATGTTGGGGGCATTTCGCAGCAACCAGCAAACGCGCCACGAGTTCCTGTCGCTTGTGCATGGACGCGGGGAGAACGGAATCTAAAGCAGCTTTTTCGCTGCATTGTGTGGCGGCCATTTCTCTGTACACGTTTCTACATGCGCGCAGGCGATAACTTCCATCGTCGTTCTATATCCAACTTATGAATGGTCTCTTAATCGTCAACAAGCCGGCAGGGATGACGTCTCACGACGTGGTGGCGACGGTGCGCAAACTGACGGGAGAATCGTCAGTGGGTCACTTGGGCACACTCGATCCCATGGCAACCGGAGTGTTGCCGCTATTGCTGGGACGCTTCACTCGGCTGGCACAGTTCTTCAAACAAGACAGCAAGCGCTACACCGGAATCATTCGATTCGGTTTTGCGACGGATACGTACGATGCCGATGGCGAAGCTGTAGGTGAGTTCGTCGATCCAGTCTTGACGCTGGAAGAAATCCGCAGGCTTGCGGAGAAGTTTAGAGGCGAGATCGATCAGATTCCGCCGCCGTATTCCGCCAAAAAATCACAGGGTGTTCCCTCGTATAAGCTGGCGCGACAAGGTAAGCCGGTGGCGCTGCGTCCGGTTCGAATTGAGGTTCGTCAACTCGAAATTCCTGACTACGAAGCGCCGAACGCTCCGTTCACTGTAGAAGTTTCTTCAGGAAGCTACATTCGCTCAATCGCGCATGAGATGGGACAGTTGGCGGGATGCGGCGCGCATCTGCGAAGCCTGTGTCGTGTGCAGGCAGGAGAATTTACGCTGGAGCAGGCGGCGACGCTGGAGGAGATTGCCGCATGGCAGAAAGAGGATTCTCTAGTGGAGCGACTGCCGCATCCGCGCTGCGTGCTGCCGCAGATGCCGTCGGTGACGGTGGAGGAAAATACCGCGACGCGGCTGAAGAACGGAATGGCATGCAATTTGCCGGAATATTCCAATGCACCGTTCGTCAAGATATTTATCGACCAGCGTGCTCTGTTTGCCATTGGCCGCCGCATTGCCGGAACGCTGATGCAACCGATGGCTGTGCTGGGTTAGTGTGCGTGCGCTTTGTTGTGATCGTGCGTGGGTTTCTGCAGCATCGGGGACAGCAACGGCAGAAAATTCTTCGCCACCTGCTTGCAACCCTGCGCGGTGGGATGGATGCCGTCGTCCTGCATGGAGCCGGGTACGTCATAGACCCCCTTCAACATGAAGGGCAGCAGCGGCACGTGATACTGCTTTGATGCTTTGACGTAGATCGCGTTGAACTTGGCGATGTAGTCGCTGCCATAGTTCGGCGGCAGGGTGATTCCGCCGAGGATCACCTTGGCATGCGCATCCCGCATAGCTGAAATGATGGCGAAGAGGTTCTTCTCCGTATCCTGGATGGGGAGCCCGCGCAGACCGTCATTGCCGCCGAAGGCAACGATGACGACGGACGGATGATACTGGAGGACTTCCGGAATGCGAAGGACACCGTCTTTTGTAGTGTTGCCGCTGATGCCAAGATTGACGACGCGATAGCGATATCCGCGAGCGTCCAGATCGCGTTGCAGATCGGCAGGATAGCTCTCGTCGTGGCCGACGCCAAGACCCGCGGTGAGGCTGTCGCCAAAGGCGACGATGGTGGGGAGCGACGAGTCATCCGGCACAGACGGTTGCGGCGGTGAGGGAAGCGGTGCCGGAGCAAGTGTTGATTCAGTGGAAGTGGCCGGTTTTGGTTGCGAGTTCGACCCACTGCAACCGAGAAGCCATGCGATCATCAAGACAGAAGAGAAAATTGTTTTCAAACCGGGTTTCATCAACACCACACTCGTCCATGCCCTCTAAAACTCACGCTATCATCGCAGTCCGCGGATTGAAAAAACATTTGCGCAGTGGATCGACATCTCTGGAAATTCTGAAGGGAATCGACCTCAGCATTCCGCCGCGTCAATTCGTCGTGATCATGGGTGCTTCCGGCAGCGGGAAAAGCACGCTCTTGGGGCTGCTTGCTGGTTTGGATGCGCCCACTGGCGGCACGGTCACAATTGACGGAGAAGAAATCAGTCATCTGAGCGAGGATGCGCTGGCGCAGATTCGCGCGACCAAGCTTGGTTTTGTTTTTCAATCCTATCAATTGATCCCTACGCTGACGGCGCTGGAAAATGTTTTGCTGCCGCATGAACTGCATGCCTCGGACGACGGAAAGCCACGGGCGCAGGAACTGCTGGCAAGCGTCGGACTGGCGGAACGAATGCATCACTATCCGGTCCAGCTTTCCGGCGGAGAGCAGCAGCGAGTTGCGCTGGCGCGGGCGTTCATGTTGCGGCCTCCTGTGATTCTGGCAGATGAACCGACAGGAAATCTGGATTCCGCGACTGGTGCGCGCGTGATGGAATTGCTGCTGGAATTGAATCGCCGGGAGGGAACCACTTTGGTCCTAGTGACGCACGATGCCAGCCTGGCGGCCCATGCGGAACGCAAAATTCTGTTGCGGGATGGACGGATTGAGGCGGATGAATTGTGCCAGCCCGTCAGGCAGGATGTTGGAGCCGATGCATGAAGGATTCTGCTGGAGGATTGGCCTGGGGCACGGCGTGGAAAATTGCGTGGCGCGATCTGCACGCTTCCTGGATCAAGTTCACGTTTGTTGTGATTGCTGTTGCGTTGGGAGTGGGATCTTTAACTGGGGTGCGCAGCTTTAGCCTTATCTTCCAGCGAACACTGCTGGCGCAGGCGCGCACCCTGATGGCTGCGGATCTGTCGGCGAAAGATTTTCATCCCTACACTGAGGAGCAATTGGCTGATCTCGATCGGCTACAATCGCGCGGAGTTGACCACACCCTGGTGACGGAGACGGTGTCGATGGCGACAACCTCAACGAGTCCCGATCCTGTGCTGGTGTCGTTGAAAGCGGTCGATCCGGCAAAGTATCCGTATTACGGCGCCGTGGTGTTGGCATCCGGCAAGCCGTTGCGCGACATGCTTCACGACAATACCGCTGTAGTAAGCGAGGAGTTTTTGCTGCGCGATCACTCGCATGTAGGCGACACGCTGCACGTAGGGAACAAATACTTCACCATTGCCGATGTGCTGCGATCGGAGCCGGACAGAATTTCCTCGTCGTTTAGTATTGGCCCGCGCGTCATGCTCACTCAGTCAGTGTTGCCTTCGACCGGACTGGTTCGTCGCGGCAGTCGGGCATCGGAGCGCATGTTGTTTCGTCTATCGCCACAGGCGGCTCAGCATAGCATGGACATTTCTATCCTTCGCAAACAGGTAGAAGAGATATTGCCGGAAGCGCAGGTGACGGATTATCGCGAAGCCAATCCGGCGCTGGCGCATGGCCTCGAGCGCTCGACAGCCATGCTGACGCTGGTCAGCCTGGTAACAATGGTGTTGAGCGCGATTGGCGTGGCGATGGCGATGCACGCGCATCTGCAGCAGCGACTGGAAACCATCGCGATTATGAAAGCGTTGGGCGCGCGTTCTTCTCAGGTGATGCGCATTTATCTGCTGCAGACGCTGTTCCTCGGGGTGGTGGGGGCGTTGCTGGGGGTGGTGGCAGGCTTTGGCGTGGCGCGCTCATTTCCAGTGTTGCTGGATCGGCTGGTATCGTTGCCGGTCCAGGGGAAACTCGCGTTCTCGCCCGTGCTGATTGGATTGTGCACCGGGGTGTTGACAACGTTGCTGTTCACGCTGCCGCCGCTGTTGGAGATTCGCAGTTTTCGTCCGCTGCGTATTCTGCGGCGAAATGTCGAGCAGGAGCAGGGAACGCATCTGGCGAATATTTTTCCGCGCGATCCGGTGCAGTTGGGTTCAATCGCGATCATCCTGATTGGACTGGCTGCGATCGCCAGCACTCTGACAGAGTCGACGATGGTGGGCGAGTGGTTTGCCGGCGGACTCCTGGTAGTGCTGGTCGTCCTTTTGCTGGCTGCTTCCGGACTGCTGGCGACGGTGCGATGGATGATGCAATGGCAGCGCAGGCGATTCAGTCCCATGGTGCGCCAGGGGCTTGTGAATCTGCAGCGGCCAGGGAACCAGTCGGCGGCCGTCCTGACCGCGCTGGGACTGGGTGTGATGCTGATGATGACGATCTATTTTGTTCAGCATGCCATCGTCCAGGACCTGCAGATGAACAGCGGATCGGCGAACCTGCCGAATGTGTTTCTAGTGGATGTTGGCGCGGATGAATTGGCGGGAGTTGAGAAGTTGGTCGCCGCGCAACCAGCCGTGAAAGGCGGCGTGGAGACGATCCCGATTGTTGCGGCGCGCATTACGTCGCTGAATGGAGTACCGACGAATCAATTGCGTATTCAGCATTATCCCAAGCGGATGCTGCGATCAACCTCTCTGACTTGGGCGGACACGCCGCCTGCAGGTGAAAAGATTGTGGACGGACACTGGTGGAAGAAGCCGAGTGACACACCCCAGGTAGCCGTCAGCGAGTCGACGGCGAAAGCATTGCACCTGAAGCTAGGCTCCACAATCGGATTCGCGACGGGAGAAAAGACATTTGTCGCTGCCGTAGTTGCAATTGTGCGCGCCGATGGCGATCACATATACGGTCGGAGTCAGTTCATCTTGCCGAGCCGTGTGCTGACGGAACAGGCCGTGGTTTGGTATGGCGCGTTCCATGCGGATCCGATGCGCGTCGGTGAGGTGGAGAAGAGTCTGTTTGCGGCTTATCCTACGGTGACCGTAATTAACATGGCGGATGTGCTGGAGGTGGTGCGCAGGGTGGTCGACCAGATTGCCACGATCCTAAGATTCGTGGCCGGATTTGTTTTGCTAGCGGGTGGAATTATCCTGGCATCGAGTGTGACTGCCACACGATTTCAACGCGTGCGAGAGGTTGCGATCTTGAAGTCGCTTGGCGCTTTGCGTTCGCAGGTGATCCGCATGCTGAGTATCGAATTTCTGATGCTGGGTGGCGTTGCCGGACTTGCAGGCGTCTTGTGTGCGCTGGCGCTGTCGAGTGTGCTGCTGCACCGTCTGGATGTCAGTTTTCATCCGAATTTGGGAATTTCAGTTGGTGCCATGGTCGCGGCGTCGATTCTGGCCAGCGTGACCGGATGGCTGGTGTCGTATCGCATTCTGCAACAGAAACCACTCGAGGTGCTGCGCGAAGAGTAGTGCCCATCGCTACTGCGAAGATTCGCATCGCTGGGATCAAGCGATTGACCGAAAAGCGCTCGGGCAATATATTCAGTAAGGACGCTTTTTCTGCGCGCGTCTCTGCATTGCCCCTTCGTTCAATGGTAGGACAGCTGCCTCTGGAGCAGCATATTGGGGTTCGAATCCCTGAGGGGCAGCCAAATCTTTTGCGGTCATCGCTTTTCACCCGGACCGCCGGAAATCTTCCTTTTGTCAGTTAGCTATGGTGAGGCGTCGTGAGCGCAATTGCGCATAAATAGTACGGACACACGGCTGCGCGCAAAAGCGTAGCAAATGAAGATGCGTCGCGCCGATCCGAGTTGCGGAAAATGAATTGATTTTTATTCAACTGGTAAATCATGGCGGTTACTAGCCCACCAACTCCGCCGCGTGCTGCGTTGCCGTCGCCTGTCTACGCGACCCTGAAGCGTATCGCCACGGTATTCGTGCTGATCGTGATGGTGATTGACATCATTTTGAGTGTGGTGTTTTATCGCCATCCCGTGTGGATGATCAATCAGGCCGTGGATGCGCGCCTCCGGCTCGCTGGATTTCATAGCAAGTATGTTCATGTCGGGCCTTATGGCGTGCACTATTTTGTCGGCGGCCATGGAACTCCATTGCTGTTAATTCATGGCCTGGGCGCTCGCAGCGAAGACTGGACGGCGGAGATGCCGGCGTATGCCAAGAATGGCTTTCGTGTTTATGCCATTGACCTGCTGGGATGCGGGCGGACGGATCGGCCCAACATTGCGTATACGATCGGACAGCAGGTCGATCTGGTTCAGGGATTTTTGAGCGCCATACATGTAGAGAAAACGGACGTGATGGGCTGGTCGATGGGCGGATGGGTGGCATTGGAATTTGCCCTGCAGCATCCGGAGCGGGTAAATCGATTGGTGGCGATGGATAGCGCCGGGTTGAAATTCGAGACCGATCTTACGCCGGATATTCTGGAACCGAACACTGTACCGCAGTTGGAGCGCCTGGAAATGGTGCTGATGGCGCGTCATTACTACATTCCAGGATTTGTGCAGCGCGATCTGCTGCGCACCATGCAACGCAACCGCACGGTGGTGCACCGGACGCTGGAGTCGCTGTTGCGCGAAGAAGGCGATTTCGCGGGAAGACTGAGCCAGCTGCAGATGCCGGTCTTGCTGATGTGGGGGCAACAGGACGAGCTGATTCCGCCCAGCGTCGGGCATCAAATGCACGATTCCATTCCGCAATCTGTGCTGGAGCTATATGCGGGGTGTGGGCACATGGGGCCGGCAACCTGCGCTGACCGCATGGTGCCGCGAGTGATGGGTTTTCTGCGGAGCCAGCCGCGGATGGCAGGCGGAGAATTTCACTACTGACCAACTGCTACGCGGTTATTTGGATTTGCCCGTCCACTGATATGCAGAGTCGTGCGGAAGGCCGATGTGTGCCAGCACGCGGCAAACAAATTGACCGGCCATCTCCAACGTGTCCACTGGATGGTTGTAGAAAACGGGAATGACGGGGAAGATGGTCGCGCCCGCATCGGCCGCCAGCTGCATATTGCGAAGGTGTATCTTGTTGAGCGGAGTCTCACGGACGCAAAGAATGAGCGCCCGGCGTTCCTTTAGGCAGACATCAGCGGCGCGAGCGATGAGATTGTCAGCCAATCCATTAGCAATGGTTGCGAGCGTGCCCATGCTACAGGGAATAACGATCATCCCATCGCAGGGATAGCTGCCGCTTGCAATAGGTGCGCCAATATCGCCAGGCGCGTGCTGGATGATTTTCTCGCTGGGTACGCCGAGGAATTTTGCGATGAGGCCGTTGCGGCCGCTGATCTCAAGTTCCTCGGCCAGGACACGCAAAGAACTTTCTGAAGCGATGAAGTGAATGCGCTCGACACGCAAGTCTTTTTCCAACAGTAAAAGCAGCTCGCGAGCCAGCATAGCGCCGCTTGCGCCGGTCATCGCGACAGTCAAGGTTTTCCCAGAGGGCATTGGAGCGACCTGCTCTTTTACGCTTCCTGATTCAAGACGCGATCGAAGATCGTATCCACATTGGTCAGCTGACGCTTCATATCAAAAGCGTGGCTCAGCTTTTCCGGAGACAGCAATTTTGTTACCGCGGGATCGCTGCCGACTTCTTCGCGGAAATTCAAATCCTGCTGCCACGCACGCATGGCGTGCGACTGAACCACCTTATACGCATCCTCGCGCGACATGCCGGCTTCGGCGAGTTCAAGCAATAATTGGCCCGAAAATATTAGGCCACCGGTAAGCTCCAGGTTGCGCAGCATGCGTTGCGGGTGTACGACCAGCTTATCGATCAGATGGGTGGTTTTCTCCAGCAAATAATCGGTCAGGATAGTAGAGTCAGGGAGGATGACACGCTCGACGGACGAGTGAGAGATATCGCGCTCGTGCCACAGAGCGACATTCTCCAGCGCTGCCTGCTGGTTGGCGCGGACCACACGGGCGAGACCGCTGATCTGCTCGCTGGTGATGGGATTGCGCTTGTGCGGCATCGCGGACGAGCCTTTTTGTTTCTCGGAAAAGTATTCTTCCGCTTCGCGGACTTCAGTGCGCTGCAAATGGCGAATTTCGACGGCAATCTTGTCCAGCGTAGCGGTGATCAGCGCCAGCGTGCCGATATAGAATGCGTGACGGTCGCGCTGCAATACCTGGGTGGCCACCGGGGCAGGTGTAAGGCCAAGCCGCTCGCAGATACGGGCCTCGTGTTCCGGCTTCAGATGGCCGAAGGTACCGACAGCGCCTGAAAGTTTACCAACCCGCATATCTTCCGCAGCCATGTCGAAGCGGCGAAGATTTCTACGCATTTCCGCATACCAGTTGAGGAGTTTCAGTCCGAACGTAGTCGGCTCGGCGTGCACACCGTGGGTGCGGCCTACGGTTGGCGTGTGCTGGAATTCGAGGGCGCGGCGTTTCATCACATCGAGAAATCGCAGAATGTCGGCGCGAAGGATGACGGACGCGGCTTTCACCTGCAGGGCCTGGGCGGTATCGACAACGTCGTTTGAGGTGAGGCCGTAATGCAGCCAGCGCGCCTCAGGGCCAATTTTTTCGGCGACCGCCGTGGTGAAGGCAATCACGTCGTGGCGAACTTCCGCCTCAATCTGCTGAATCCGGGCGACGTCAATGCTGCCGCGCGCGCGAATGGCGCGCGCCGCCTCGGGGGGAACGATGCCGAATTCGGCCAGGGTCTCCGAGGCAGCGGCTTCGACCTCGAGCCACATGCGGTATTTGTTTTCCTCCGTCCAGATGTTGCCCATGGCGGGGCGTGTGTAGCGTGCAATCACGAGTGTGATCCCTGGCGCGCGACCGCCTGAGTAGCGGCTGTACTGCTATCTGGTTGCGCGACGCCGAGCAGCACGGCCATTTCCTCGTGGAGGAATCCATATCCGGGTTGATACGGCTGCACCCATTTGCCGTCGATGACAAATTGCGGGATGGCGCGTTTGCCGGTGTGGGCGATCACTTCCTGCGCCGCACCGGGCGTGGTTTCGATATCGATTTCGGTATGGGGAATGTTGTAGCGCTGGAGAAAGCGTTTGGCTTCGCGGCAGTCTGAGCACCACGACGCCGAGTACACGATCACGGTCATATTTCCATCATAAATGGGAGGCTGGATTTAGGAGATGGCGATGACGAATTCCACCGAGCAGGCTTGTCCCTTCGTTTTTACGGTCCCGCCTAGGCGTGGCAGGCGGATTATTGCGCTGGTCTTTGTAGCGTTCTATGTCCTTCTGGCAATTTATTTCCCATTACGAATGGGTTTTCACCGGTTCGTCAATACGCTGTCCAACGATCCGCTCATGTGGGCCGTTTTGGCTGTCATCATCCTTGGTGCTATCGCATTTCTCTTGAGGCGGGCCTATCCATCTGGGCGCTCACTGGCAAGGTTAGAAGCCCGCCATGACAGCATTCGTTTTGTTCCAGCTCGGTTCTTGAATCGCTTCCTGGGCGAACCTATTCTGGAGGTAGCCGGCGTTTCGACTTGCTCGCGATATCAGCTTTTGCGCGTCGATTCCACCCGCGAACTCAGAATCTGGGAGCACATTTGGTCGCGAGGTTTTTCATATTCTGGACTGGATATGGCATCGCGTTCGTCTTAGTGGCCTATGTGCTTCGAGGTCACTAAAGAAGCGCGCTGTGCAGCTCACGGCTGGGCTGGTGCGGGGGAAGCGGATGGCTGGGACAGGAATGCGATGTCGGCCGGAAGATGGCAGACGCGCACCGCCGAGTTTTGATAGGGGCAAGCTAATTGAGTCGGCGTGCTGGCCGGCAAGACAATCCAGTTGACTCCGTAGGGAGCCAGGGTCTCGATGCGCTGCTGGTCGTTCCAGTGAGAAAATTCCTTCGTCTGATTGACTTGATCCCACCATTGTTGGGCGAGTGCAGGGTCGATGGCGGCGATGCCTCCGTCCTTGCTCCAATCCGGCAAAACGCTTCGTTCCGTCATCGCGCGGAAGCCAAGCGTATCTTCCTGCGGCAGCTGCTGGTAATAGGGATCGAGTGCAAAGTAGGCATCCTGGGGCGTGTTATGGCGGATCCAGAGAAACGCCTGTGCCCAGGGATTGTGGCTACGGGCCCAAGGCCACTCCAGATGTTTCAGCGCCGGATAGAGTGAAAGCTGTACCGCGAACATCAGGGTGGCGACAGCGGCAAAGCCGCCTGCCCACACCCACCAACGGCGGCCAAGTACATACTGACCGAGTAGGCTGCCCAGCAGCAGAAAAAACAAGATATAGATGACCTGAAAACTGCGCAGCACCTGCAGACGCGCCAGCAGGAAGGAGTTGTCGGTGCGCGTATAGCAGACCGCAAACAGAATGGCCAACGCACCGACGTAAAGCGAGACAGCGGCAATCAGGCCGTAGTTGGAGCGGATGCGAAAGTGGCTGCGCGAGAGAAAGATGAAGGCGGCCACCAGCGGAGGGAAGAGTCCGAAAATCTCAAACCATTCCCACTTGCCGAGAAAAAAGTAATCCCGGCTGATGGTGGCAACTTGGTAAGCCGGCGACGCACCGAGAAGCGCTCCGGCATGAGAAGCGACGAGTCCGATGAGCATCACTCCCACGGTGGCTGCGGCCAGCGTTTTCCAGCGCTGAGCGCGCACGATCGCCAGCGCGATGACATAGCCAATGGCATAGGCGGCCATCAGCGGATGAAGGATAAAAGCGCCGAGGAGGCAAACCGCAGCCGCCAGCAATCGCCGCTCCACGGCATATGCGATGGCGAACAGCGTCAGCGGTGTGGAAAACGACCGGGCAGTCAGATATGGATCGAGGATGAAAATCGCCGTGCCCGCCACAGGCAGCGTCAAGGTAGCGGTGATCAGCAACATCGCTCCTGCTCGACCGCGAGCCGAAGAGAAGAGCAGACAGCTCAGACGCCAGCATGAAAAGACCATCATCCAGAGCGATGCCACGTAGCTAAAAAACAGCACATAACGAAGTGGAATGTGAAGTCCGCGGACCAGCGAGCCAAGGGCGAGCGAAAAAAGCGAGTGTTTCAAATGGGGTAGAACGTATTCCGCATGCAAAGGGAACAACGAGGGATGAATCACCTTTTCAATTCCCGCGACATAGATGGCTGCATCGTCGACAAAGGGATGGTAGCCCTGGACGAGGAGAGCGAGGAGTGTGAGGCCCGAAATAAAGACGGCAGGGCGCTGCAGAAAACTCCACGAGCTACGCTGCGAAGCGGAATCTGGATGCGAGTAAGAGGCAAGCGACGAAGCGGGTGCCTCGGCCTCGACGACTAAGAGTGGCAAAGATGCCTCCTCAAGGAATTAATGGATAGACGGCACATAGACCGATTGGGTAGCGGTAGGCGCGCCCGCGGGTTGGGACGCAATATGTTTACGCTTCGCTCCCCAAAGTTCCGGGTGAATCGGCAATTTGTTTGCAAGATTATCGGAAACTGCCAACAGGTGTCCATTCGCACCTAAAAAACATACTTTCCTAGTTGGATGCGTGTCAGCGGACAACAAGCACAAATTGAGTGTGTGGCATAAACTCGACACGAACTGGGTCGCGAATCCAGGCCTAGTGGACTGCATTGGAAGCTGCACTGGCCCGCATTGCAATGGTCTTCTGCGCCGTAGTCTTAAGCGTTTCAGCCTGTGGAATCAATGTGATGGCCTTATTGATCATCGGATCCCAGGCGGCGCGGACTTTCAGCCCTTCCTGCTGGCCAAAGACGGAGGTGAACAGTTCGCTCTTGATGCTCATGTTGATCCAGTCCCGGACACCGCTGATGTCCTGTGCCGTCCACGGGATATGTTTGCTGGATAGATATGCCTCGAAATCGTGGATCACATTGTCGTCGACCGTGAAGTCCTTGCCGACACTGTGGTTGACAAGATAGTGATTGGCGAAGTTGAAAAATACGAACTGCTCCATCAAAACATCCTGAAAATTGTTGGATTTTGGAGTGTCGATTTTGACATCGGGCGTGATCCCGCCGCCGCCATACACAGCGCGCCCGGAATCGGTCAGCTTGACCTCGCGATTGGCGTCGCTCTGCGGCCGATCAGCCGGGTTGTAGAAGTAGTCATACATAGAGACGCCAGTGTAGTTGCGCTGAATCAGGCGCCCGCTGGGCGTGTAGTAGTGATACGTGGTCAGTGCGAGCGCAGTGTTGTCCGACAGTGGATAAACAGTTTGCACCAGACCCTTGCCGAATGTGGTCTCACCGGCGATCAGCGCGCGGTCATGATCCTGCAACGCGCCGCTGACAATTTCTGCGGCGGAGGCGGTGCCGCGATTCACTAGCACGACAATCGGGTAAGTTCTGTTTTGTTCGCCGCGGGTGGCGCGATAGGTGATGGGCGGGAAGGCCCGGCCACGCTGCGAGACGATGACCTGTCCCTTCTCAAGAAAATCTCCTGAAACTGCCACGGCTTCGCTGAGCAGGCCGCCGGGATTGCCACGCAGGTCAATAACCAGCCCATGGATGGGCCCCATATTTTGCAGGGAGTTCACCACTTCCTGGCCGGTTTCTTCTTCGGCAAAGTCTTTGATATGCAGATAGCCGATGCCAGGTTGAATGTCATAAGCCAGGTCAACGCTGGCGCGGGGGATTTCTGCCCGAATCAGATGAAAGACGATGGGTTGCGGCTTGCCTTCACGCGCTATGGTGACGTCAACGGGTGTACCTTTTGGACCCTTCAGCATATTGGCGACATCCAGCGTGGTCGCCTTTTTGGCCGCTTTGCCGTCCGGTCCAACACCATTGATCGGTTTGCCATTGACGGCCAGGATCACATCGCCGGGACGAATTCCGGCCTTGTACGACGGGGTACCTTCGAAGGGATTGACGACGACAATCTTGTCGTTCTGCTGCATGATTTCCATGCCGATGCCGTAATATTTTCCGCTCTCTTCCTCACGCATTTGGGCAAAGGCTTTGGGGTCGTAGAAGTTGGAATGCGGATCGAGCACGTGCAACATGTCGGGAATCGCGCCGTCATAGATGGCGGTGTTGACTCGGTCCTTGGTCATAGGTTCGGCATAGTTTTGCTCGACGATGCTATAGACGTTGGTGAATTGCTTCAGACTGTCCCGCAGCGTGGATTGGTCGTTCGACGTCTGGGCGCCAACATTTCGATCGAGGAAAGCGCCTGCAACCCCGCAGACGACCAGAAAAACTACAACAAACAATAGAGAACGGCGAGTGCGGGAGGTCATGTACCGTGAATTCCTTTTGCACCGTGGACGGAAAACACGACGCGGTTGGGTGGTAAGGAAAACTGCATAAACTACTACTCAGTGTAACATTCCAGCACCTATCGATCGATGCTGCGAGGTACGGCGTAGATCGGTTGGAAATAGGGAAATTCGATCGGTTGGGAAAGCGGCCTCGGATGCGGTTAGAATGAAAGCAACGGAATCGACCTGCATCGAGTTGCTGTATCCGCACCGGCATCGATCTTCAATGGGAAGCCATCGGATTCAAGCTAGTCATGGCGACCGGCAGGCATGGATGGTACCAACCAACACATGATGTTACGAGCAGTTGTGCGCATTGTTCTTCCTATGGCTGTTGCCACCAGTCTGTGCTTCTGCGGCATGGCACAAACAGCCCCTGATGCTCCCGTCGCGGTGCAGGGTGCATCAACAATCGGCGCCAGCACTAATCTCAATGCAGATTCCAATACCCTGGCGAGCCTGTATGGCATGCCGGTTGAGCAGATTATCGCGCGCGTGAATGACCAGGTGATCACCAATTCCGACGTGGCCCGGGCGCAGACGCAGCTGGACCAGGAAGCACGCCAGAATAACTGGACCCTGGAGCAATTGAATCAGGGTCAGGCGAACATGCTGCGAGACCTGATCGATCAGCAGCTTTTGATTTCAAAGGGCAAACAGCTTGGCATTACCGGCGACACAGAGCTGATCAAGCGGCTGGACGAAATTCGCAAAGAAAACCATCTTGATTCGCTTGACGACCTGCAGAAGGCGGTCGAACAGCAGGGGATTTCCTACGAGGATTTCAAGGCTAACATCCGCAACAGCCTCATTACGCAGCAGGTTGTGCGTGATGAAGTGGGCAGCAAGATGCAGATCTCCGAGGCCGAGATACGGGCCTACTACAACGATCACAAGGCCGATTTCACGCATGAGGAATCCGTACACCTGAATGAGATTCTGATTCCGACCAGTGAGAACCCCAGCAACGAGGAGCTGGCGAAGGCTGATGCAGAAGCCACGGAGCTGGAAGCCAAGCTGAAGGCAGGCGCAAGCTTCCCCGATCTGGCAAAGAAATATTCCAAGGGACCGACAGCAGCGCAGGGCGGCGACTTGGGCGATTTTCGTCGAGGCGCGCTCGCCAAGGTGCTGGAAGACCAGACATTCGATCTGCCGGTCGGCGGCCATACGGCGCCGATTCGGACTCGCCAGGGCTACATTATTTTGCAGGTCACGGAGCACATTCCTGGCGGAACGCAGCCGATGCAAAAAGTAGAGCCTCAGATTGAGCAGGCGATTTACATGCAACAGATCGGTCCTGCAGTGCGGGCCTATCTGACACGTCTGCGCAATGAGGCTTACATCGATATCCGACCGGGATATACCGACTCCGGCGCGAGCCCGAACGAGACGAAGCCGACATTCGCTGCGTATACCCCGCCGCAGCCCAAGAAGAAGAAAAAGCAGAAGGCCCGCTACGACATTCAGACGGGCCGATATGGGCACCCGTCCGCAACCGCGCCGGTGGAGATGGCCTCCGCAAAGACGTCGGAAACCGCGCCGACCGTGGCCGCCAACTCTTCCTCCTCAGGAAAGACGGCTCACCCCAGGAAGCAGCATAAGCCTAAGCGCGAGAAATTCCGCTTTGGTCACGCACCTGCGGCTCCCGTGTCTTCATTGCAGGTAGCGACTTCCGCAAATGCGCCTGCGCCACCATCCCCGGAAACCCCGACGAGCACGGCCGATGCCGCACCGCCCACCGATGTTCAGCCGCTGGGCCCGGATCTTGAGCATGCTCCGCTGATTACGCAGCCGAAGGTAGGCAAGACACGGTTCAGCGATCAAGCTCGCACCAAGTCCGAGAAGCACCACAAGCACGCTGCAAAGAAGGCCAAAAAGGTGAAGCATGACAATGCCAAGCCGGTACCGTTGACAACCACAGAAGCGGCTACCCGCCAAATGGAGTCGGCCCCGCTGGGCTTGAACGGGGCCACGGCGGCCAAGCAGAAAAAGAAGAAAGCAGCACCAGTCAACAACGGCCATAAAACCCGGCTCAGCGACGAGAAAAAGGCGGAATCGAAGAAGTCCCAAAAGCAGACTCCCTCCACGCAGCCGGCGACTTCATCCTCTACCGATCAACCGTAGCGTGGATGGCAGGAAATGAGGCGAGGCTCCGTGCATGGTTTCAGTGGGTCTCGCGAAATACGTGAGCGGAGAATCGATGGCGCCCATCCGATTTTGGCTGGGCGTTTCGTCAAAGCGAACAACGACCCGAAGTTGGGCCGTTTCTGGTGATCCCAGATAGGAAATCCGCTTGCGCCGGATTCCGGAAGAGGAGAGCATGAAAGATTTCTTCCTAGCCGACGCCGCCAAGCAACGAGGTCGCGACATTTGCTCTCACTTCCTGGTGGCGCAAAAACAGCTGCGCGACCGAAACGACGGCAGTGCGAAATATCTTTCGCTGACCTTATGCGATCGGACCGGCCGCATCGACGGCCGTTTGTGGGACAACGCAGAGGCTGAGGCCGCGAAATTCGAGCAGAATGACTTTGTCGATGTCCAAGCCCGCGTTGATGAGTTCAATGGAAAACTGCAGTTAAAGGTTCTGGCGATCAATCGGGTCGATCCGTCAAAAGTCGATCTGGGGGATTTTCAACGCAGCAGCATGCGGGATATTGAAGCGCTGTGGACAGAGCTGCGCGACAAGGTCGCCAGCTTTGCGGATCCGGATTTAAAGCGGCTGGTCTTCGCATTTCTGAATGACCCGGAGATTGCGCGGCGCTACAAGCAAGCGCCTGCAGCGAAGTTTATGCATCACGCCTGGATTGGCGGACTGCTGGAGCATGTCGTCGATCTGATCCGCTTCTGTGAACTGGCAGCCACGCATTTCCCTTTGATTCATCGCGATTTGTTGCTGACCGGAGCCGTGCTGCATGACATTGGAAAAATTTATGAGTTGAGCTGGGAGCGCGGTTTTGAGTACACGCTGGAGGGTCAGCTAATCGGGCACATCTCGATTGCAACCCGGCTGCTGGATGAAAAGGTGAAAAGCCTGCCGGAATTTCCCAAGCAGGTGCATACGCTGGTCGAACATCTCATTCTGAGCCATCATGGATCTCTGGAATTTGGTTCACCGAAGCTGCCGATGATTCCAGAAGCGGTCCTGCTGAATTATCTTGATGATGCCGAGGCCAAGATGCAGGCGATTCAGGAGGCTTGCCAGCCTCCGCTGGAAGGGGCTGCTGCCCCGGTGTACATCGATCGGGTGCGCGCGCTTGAACGTCCGCTGGTGAACACGCGCGCATTTCTGGCGCAGGCGGAGACGAAGAATTTGCCGTGATGAACTACCTGTTGAAGACTGAGCCGGGCACTTACTCGATCAGCGACTTGAAGCGAGATGGCGAGACGGTGTGGGATGGAGTGACCAACCCGGCGGCGGTAAAAAATCTGCGAGAGATGCATCCCAGGGATCGACTGGTTATTTATCACACAGGAGACGAGCGCGCGGCGGTCGGGACGGCTACGGTTATGAGCGTCAACGCCAAAGATCCAAAGGTGCCACTGGTTCGCATTCGATTTGGCAAGATGGTATCGCCGAAAACGCTGGATGCCATGAAAGAGGAGCCGCTGTTTCGCGATTCACCGCTGGTGCGACAGGGACGGTTGTCTGTGGTTCCCTTGACTGACGAGCAATACCAATGGATGACGAAGATGCAGTAGATTGTGCCTGGCAGCCCCAACTTTTCAATCGTATAAAACTTAAAATTAAAAGGTTACTGCATGTTTCGTTTTGCCACCTCAGGAGAGTCTCACGGGGAATGTTTAATTGCCATGGTTTCTGGCATGCCCGCAGGTGTGCCCATCGATGAAGCCAAAATGAACCACGAATTGTGGCGGCGGCAGCAGGGGTATGGCCGCGGCGGCCGTATGAAGATTGAGCGCGATAAAGGGCAGATCCTTTCTGGCGTGCGCCATGCGAAAACGATCGGATCGCCAATTTCGATTCGCATTGAGAACAGTGACTGGAAAAACTGGACTGAGATCCTGCCAGTGACTGCGGGAGATCCTGCAAAACATAAGGCTGTCGCCTCTCCGCGACCGGGGCATGCCGATCTTGCAGGCGCTCTGAAATATGATTTTCCCGATGCGCGGTATGTGCTGGAGCGGGCGTCGGCGCGTGAGTCCACGGCGCGGGTTGCGGCTGGGGCAATTGCCAAGCAATTGCTGGAAGCTTTGGGAATCGCCATTGCGAGCCATGTGATCCGAGTGGGTGAAGTGGAACTCGATCGAGATGCGAGCTGGCCGGAGATTCTGGCATTGCAGTCGAGCGAAGAGGTCTTGCTTGGCTGCGTGGACGAAGCCTCCGAGCAGCGCATGAAAGCGGTTGTCGATCACGCGCTGCGTACAGGCGACTCTGTGGGCGGCGTGTTTGAAGTGGTGGCCCATGGTGTGCCTCCGGGACTGGGAACCTACGCCAACTGGGACGAACGGCTGGACGGAATGCTGGCCGCGGCGGTGATGTCGCTGCAGGCAGTCAAGGCGGTCGAGATTGGACGCGGGGTGACGGCAGCGACGGCGTTTGGTTCCGTGGTGCACGATGCGATCCATTACGCGCCTGAGAAGGAAGCGGACAGGCACACGCGTTTCATGCGCGATCAGAATAATGCGGGTGGGATTGAAGGCGGCATCTCGAATGGCGAGGATGTGATTGTTCGCGGCTATTTGAAACCCATTTCCACGCTGCGTCGGCCATTGGGTTCGGTGAGTTTCGAGACACGCGAAGAAACCAAGGCGGCCTACGAGCGTTCGGATGTCTGCGTAGTTCCGGCAGCCGGCGTTGCGGCAGAGGCAATGGTGGCGCTAACGCTGGCGAAATTGGCTATCGAAAAGTTCGGCGGCGACTCGCTACGCGAAATGGTGAGAAACTATCATGGGTACTGCGATCAGATCCGCAAATTTTGATCTGCCAGAAATTAGAAAGACAAGACTCTCTCGATGATTTATCCGATTGTGAAATTTCCCGACCCTATCCTGCAGAAACCTGCGGAACCGGTCACCGTGTTCGACGCAGAATTGCGCCAGCTGGTCGACGACATGTTTACATCGATGTACGACGCGCAGGGCATTGGCCTGGCAGCGCCGCAGATTGGGATTTCGAAACGCTTGACCGTGATTGATCTTAGTTTTCAGAAAAAGCCCGAGGACAAAATTGTCCTGATCAATCCTGAGGTAATCGAGATCAAGGGCAAGCAGGTAGAAGAAGAAGGCTGCCTGAGCCTGCCGGAAATTCGCGATCGCGTGGTGCGAGCCGCAGAGGTGAAAGTGCGTGCCCAGGATGCGGAAGGAAAGCCAATTGAAGTGGAAGGCTCGGAGCTGCTGGCGCGCGCTATTCAACACGAGATTGATCATCTGGATGGAATCCTTTTCATCTTTCGCCTGAGCCGGTTGAAGCGTGATCTTCAGCTGCGAAAAATTCGCAAATTACAGCGGGCAGGCGAGTGGTAGAGCCCGGCCATTTCCCGGCATCTCATTCCCAACGTCCGCAGGAGCCGTGCCCAAACCCATGCGCCTTGTCTTTTGTGGGACTCCGCAATTCGCCGTTCCTACCCTGAATGCACTGTTGCACGCAGGCCATCGCCTGAACCTGGTGATGTCGCAGCCGGATCGTGCCAGCGGTCGCGGCATGGAAGTCCAAATCTCCCCGGTCAAGCGCTATGCAGAGCAGCACGGGCTGGCGCTCGCACAACCGGAAAAAATCCGCAATAATCCTGAATTGCAGGAGCGGCTGCGGGCCTTGTCTCCGGACGCCATTGTCATCGTGGCGTATGGGCGTCTGGTCCCGCCTTGGATGTTGACTCTTCCGAAACACGGCAATTTAAATGTTCATGCGTCGCTGCTGCCAAAGTACCGCGGGGCTGCGCCCATCCAATGGGCGGTTGCGAATGGTGAAACGGAAACCGGCGTCACCACGATGCGCATTGATGAGGGCCTCGATACAGGCGATATTTTGCTGCAAGAGCGGATACCAATCTTACCGCAGCAAACTGCAGTGGAGCTTTCTCCAGTCCTTGCCGAACTTGGTGCGCAGTTGATGGTGCGTACGCTTGCAGGGCTTGAGCAGGGAACACTTGCTCCGACGCCGCAGGATCATAGCCGCGCGACGCTCGCGCCGATTCTGCAGCGGGAAGACGGCCGCATCGATTGGAACCGGACAGCGCAACAGATCTTCGATCGCTGGCGTGGGTTCCAACCCTGGCCGGGAGCGTTCACCAGCTTTCGCGGGAAGAAATTGATTCTTCATGGGATGCATGTGGTCGAGGATCCTGCGGGATTGTCTGGGGCTCCGGGAACGTTGGTGCGGAAGGCGCATCGGTTGCTGGTGGCCTGCGGCGAAAGCAGCTGGCTCGACATACTGGAATTGCAGATGGAAGGGAAACGCCGCATGCCGGCGGAGGCGTTTCTGAACGGACTCCCTCTCGCAGCCGGCGAGCAACTGGATCCGCGATGACAGCGGCTTCGATCGCGCCGGCGCGACGCGCTGCTTTCGACATTCTTCGAAAAGTGGGTCGCGGGCGCGGCAACAGCGATACGCTCCTGCACTCGCTGCAGGTAAACCAGTTGTCGGCGCAGGACCGCAATCTTTGCACGACGCTGGTGCTGGGGACGTTGCGGTGGCAGATTGTTCTTGACGCCGAGTGCCGGCGATTTCTGGCGCGCCCGGATCTAACGTTGCCAGACGATGCGTTATTGGCGCTTCGCCTGGGCGCGTATCAACTGCTATTTCTCGATCGCATTCCCACGCACGCCGCCCTCTTTGAATCTGTCGAGTGGTGCAAGCATTCCGAGGGCGCACGGCAGTCCGGCCTGGTGAATGCAGTGCTGCGAAAAGTGGCAACGTTGCCCAGGACGCGTGTTTTCGATGCCGAGCAAGCGTATCCGCAATGGATGGTTGCGCGATGGAAAAAACTCTACGGTGCAGCAGCATGCCGGAAGATTTGCGAGCAGGGCCAGATGGAACCGGAGCCCGCAGTGCGACTGCTGAAGGACGATGCCGAGGAGGCGCTGCATTCGCAAGGAATGACCCTCCAGCCCGGCGCGTTCTTAGCCAAGGCGCGGAGGATCGCGGGTGGGGAAGCGAAGGCGGTCAAGGTTCCGCTGGAAGCGACAGCGCATGCACAACTGCAGGATGAGGGTTCGCAGTTGGTGGCGGAATTGCTGGGTCAGGGAGCGCGAATCCTCGATGCGTGCGCGGCGCCGGGGGGCAAGACAGCGGTTCTGCTGCAGAACAACCCTCAGGCAGAAATACTGGCGTGCGATCTTCATCCCGCGCGACTGGAAACGATGCGACGGCGTCTCAGCGAGACGATGAATCTGGATCGCGTGGAACTGCGGGTTACGGATGCGGCGAAGCTCTCTGGCGTGGGTCCATTCGATAGCATTTTGTGTGACGTTCCGTGTACGGGAACGGGAACGCTGGCACGGAACCCGGAGATTCGTCATCGCCTGCAACTGGAGGAGTTGACACGGCAGGCGGAACGACAGCGAGAGATTTTGTCGGCGGCTTTGCGCTTTCTGGCTCCGGGTGGAAGACTCCTCTACTCCACTTGCTCGCTGGAGCCAGAGGAGAATGTCGCGGTCGTGGAGGCGTGTCTACCGCCGACAGCCAACGGCCCGTGGCACCAGCTTGATCTGCGGCAGGAATTCGATCGGCTGGAACGAGAGGGAATCGTGCGGGGCGAGGCGGTTGAAGAGTTGCGGGCCACTGGATTTCGCGATGGATATCTGCGGACGCTTCCCGGGCTGCATCCTTGCGACGGATTTTTTGCGACGCTGATTGAGCGCCAGTAGAGAATCTTTTCAACTTGCCAGGGTCAGGGCTGGACGGTGAGTTGAATCGTCGAAGCTGCCGGAATGCGCGTCCCCGCTGCGGGCATCTGCGCAATGACGGCGCCAGGAGGAGCCGCAGCTGCAGGGGGCGACGCTGCCTGTACAACTGGCTGCAAAATCGTCGGGGAAACCGGGACCTGGCCGGTCGGTGCTGCCGGCGAAGGTTCGGCGGGCGGGTTCTGCAAGGGTGCGAGCTTAAAGCCGGCATGGATGACCGCCAGTGCTGCCTGGGTGAAGTTTTCGCCGATCAATTCCGGCATGACGCTGGCATTTTCTATTGGGGGAGCAGTCTGCGCCGTGAGAATGCTGACGCGTGGGACTTCGACATCCTTGGCATGGCCTGTGGGTGTCTGCGCGATGACAGTGTTTTCTGGCGCGTAGGCATACGGCAGCCCAGCCACCGCGCCGACTTGCAATCCTGTGCGGCGAATGGTGATGGTGGCGATGGTTTCACTCATTCCGCTGACGGAAGGGATGGCAACTTTTTGTGGTCCCAGGCTCACGGTCATTCGCACCCGCCATGATTTGCGCACCAGTGTTCCTGGCGCCGGACTTTGTGTCAGGACGACTCCCACAGGTTGTGTGGCACTGTAGTAGTGGCCGTCGATGCCGGCCTGCAGGCCCTTCGCGCGAAGCTCGACCACAGCCTGCGGCACCGAGCGGCCTTGCAGCGCTGGAACTTGAACTTCAGCCCCGTGAATCGCTAGTCGCATCGTGATCAAAGCGGACACCAAGGCAATGGTCACCAGTAAGACAACCGCCGAAAGTGCGCGAAAGATTTGCAACATGAAGGGTAGCCTGGTGTTTCTTCAGTCTGCGTATTCAATCAAAAATTCTATCTTGGCGGTTTTGGATAACATTGCTGCCACAGAACAATATTTTGTTTCTGACAGATGCACGGCATGCTCCATGGCTTTGCGAGAAACAGTTCCGCTGACTCGATAGGTCAATTTGACGTGGGTAAAAACCTTCGGCGGGTCAGGCGCCTGGTCCGCGACTGCGGAAACCGTGAGTCCAGTGAAGGGTTCCCGCTTCTTCTTTAAGATTGAAACGACATCGATCGCCGTGCAGCCGCAAAGACCCATCAGCACTGTTTCCATGGGGCCGGGCCCTTGGGTGTGGGCTGCATCGCCATCGAACACAACGGTGTGACCGCTGTGCGAGAGCGAATCGAAAACCATTTCTTTTTTCCATGTTGCACTGGCTTGCACGTTGGCAACTCCTTTGCATGTGGAGAACTTCAGCGTTGGTTGTCGGTGGCTGGCTCAGGATGAATAAAAACGCGCGCAATCTGGGGCATCTCCGACTTGACTCGATCCTCCAGCGCAGTAATCAGAGCGTGAACATCGGCCATGCTTCGGTCGTCGGGCAAAGTGCAATGGCAGGAAATCTGCATGCGTTCGCCAGCCTTTGACACAACCACCGCGTGTACATCCAGAATATCCGGAAACTCGCTGGCCAGGCGACGCAGTTCACTTTCCAGCGCAGCGTCTTCGCTGCGGCGTGCTTCAATCTCAATCGTGCCGCGTTCGCTCTCAATGTGCGTCAGGATGGAATCGATCTCTGGAACGTCGGCGCGAGTTTCGCCTTCGATGCGGGTCACCAGGGTGTGGGCGTCGCGCAGGCTCAGACACTCAGGGACTTCCAGGTGCTGTTCCAGGTGGAGCTTGCCATCGTAGTGCTGCACGCTGAGATCGTGAACCGAAAGATTGTGACGAGCCGCAACCGCACGCACCCGGTCAAAGATACTTTCCGAGCGGCCGACGCGGGGAACCACGTTCACCACGACATCGGCTTCTGGCAGAATGAGGCGCACCGCATCGGCGACCTGCTCCTTCAGCTGTTCCGTTCGTTGAAAGCTTAGGTTTCGCGGCATGCCGACGGTCAGGTCGGCAAAGTAATGATTCCCGGCGAGTCGCAGACGGAGACGTTCCACTCCGATGCTGTCGGGCAGCTGCCTCAAGGATTCCGTAACGCGTCGGCGAGTGGCGAGCGGAGCAGCATCGGTAAGAATATCGACAGTCTGGCGGGCCAGGCGCCAGCAGACTTTAAGAATAATAATCGACACCACCACCGCAGCCAACGGGTCGCCAAAGCGCAGCCAGTGGAGATGCCAGCGCTGCGACGCGGCAACGGCGAGCAAGCCGCCAATTACGGCGAGACTCGACCAGATATCCATGCTGAAGTGGAGCGCGTCGGCCTCCAGTGCTTGACTTTTTGTTTGCCGGGCGACGCGGCCGAGGGCCCGTGAACGAACGAAGTCGACGGCCATTGACAACAGCAGTACCGCGAATGGCCAGATGGAAAGATTCAGCGGGGGCGCGTGACCTAGGAAGCGTTCAAGAGCTTCGGCGAGAATCCAAATCACAGAGGCGACCATGAACAGCGTCTCGGTAAACGCCGCCAGATTTTCCATTTTGCCGTGACCGTAGGCGTGGTCTTCATCTGCGGGCCGGTCGGAAATGGTGATGGAGGCCAGGATGATGAGAGACGCGACCAGATCGAGACCGGAATGTGCTGCCTCCGACAACATGCCGATACTGCCGCTTTGCAAGCCCGTCCATAACTTGAGAAACGTTACGACGGCTGCGGCGGCGACCGAGATAATGGAGGTGCGCAGCTTGATCGAAGTGTTAAACGTCCTTCGGCTTGAGATGAAAACGGGACGCGCCATTTTGACCTGTCATTCTCCACGGCCGCGAAAAGAAGCGGCATTGGCGTGGGGAAAGCTCATGCTTTCACAGCGCGGTACAGACCCGCAATGCCAAAGGTGTAGGGTACCCATGTTGCCTGTACAAAACCGCAGGCGTGCATCATGGCCAGCATCTTTTCCGGCTGGGGAAACCGGTGGACGGAATGCGGAAGATACTCATAGGGCGTGGAGGCTCCGGAAAGAGTTTTTCCGATGCGGGGAAGAACGTGGCGGAAGTATAGACTGTAGATTTTTCCGAAGAGTCCGCCGGGCTCGTTGAAGTCCAGGATGCCCACTTGTGCGCCGGGACGCAGCACGCGAGCCATCTCGCGAAGACCGGCTTCGTAATTCGCCAGATTGCGGAAACCAAAGGCGGTGGTGATCAGGTCGATGGAATTGTCCGGGAGAGGCATGTGGAGCGCATCGGCTTCCATGGTGATGACGCCGAAGGCGGAGAACTCCGGCGAGGCGAACTTTTCTTTGGCGCGTTCCAGCATCTGGTGAGAAAAGTCGAGCGCGACGACCGGCTTGCCGTTGGCGGGACGCTGCCGCAGCAGCGCCAGGGTCATGTCTCCGGTGCCGCAGCAGAGATCTAAAACGGCGAAATCTGGATTCCGCAAAATAGGTGCAAAGGCGCGAGCCGTGCGACGCCACCAAATGCGATCTATGTTTGCGGACAGGACGTGATTGAGCAGATCATAGCGCGGGGCAATTCCGTTGAACATGGATTGCACTGCGTGGCTGACGCTTTGCTCATCACGAGTGGACCCCGGCTCGGCGGTTGATCCGGTTGGCTCTGCGCCGCTTGCGAAGCCAGTCATACGCCGTGTTCTTTCATCGTCCGCAACATGGATTGGATGGCTGCCAGCAATTCCTGTTGCGTGACGTCTTCCACCACCACGGCCCTGCCGATCGCCACCGGCAGAACGAAACGCTGTGCCGACTGAAGATGTTTTTTATCGCCTGCGGTGCGATCGAGCAGAACCTTTGCCGTGGCGCGGAAGCGAGGAAAAGGACCCAGGCGAAACGTCAACTCTTCAATACGTTTGGCTTCGGCGGGCGTCAAGACCGAGCGCGAGACGGAAAGATGCAGCGCTGCGATCATTCCCCAAGCAATCGCTTCGCCATGCAGCAGAGTGCGGTAGCGAGTGGCCGCCTCGATCGCATGGCCTACCGTGTGCCCAAGATTCAGCAGCATCCGCTCCCCGGATTCGCGTTCGTCGGCACTGACAATCTCTGCCTTGATACGCACCGACGTTTCAATGGCGTGGGTGATCACTTCCTGATCGCCCGCCAGCAGGCTACTCATATTCTTCTCCAACCAGACGAAGAAGCGGGCATCGCCGAGAACAGCGGCCTTGACGCTTTCCACCGCGCCCGAACGCAGTTCCTTGGGCGGAAGTGTCGTTAACACAAGCGGATCAGTAAAGACGGCAATGGGAGGATGAAAACTTCCGACAAGATTTTTGCCGAAACGAAGGTTGACTCCAGTTTTGCCTCCGATGGAGGAGTCGATTTGAGAAAGATACGTGGTGGGTACCTGTGCATAGCGGATACCGCGCATGTACATGGCCGCGAGGAAACCAGTCATGTCGCCGATCACGCCGCCGCCGAATGCGACCAGGAGTGCGTCCCGCTTGGCCCCGGCGACAACCATTTTCTCGGCCAGATGTTCGACGGTTTTCAATTGTTTGAATCGTTCTCCCGCGGGTACAAGCAGAGGCACTATTTCAACTTTTCGCGCGCCGAAAGACCCCAGAAATAGCTGTCCCCAGCGCGACCATATCTCGGGAGAAGTGACAACAAAAATCGAGCGCTGCTCACCGGCCACTCGACGCAGGTGAGACGCAAGCGTTTCCAGCAGCCGAGGCTGCACTTGCACGGGATAATTCGCCGTCGCGGTTTTGACCAGAATTGTCGACATGCTGATCTCCTAATCGTATCGCATGGGGCACGGCGGTTTGAATTGTGCAGTCGGCCACGAGAACAGGTGGTTCGCTGCATGCTATCCTCACAATCGTGGAGATACGTAGCTTTTGCGGTTGGATTGTCGTAGGCGGTGGAATCACGGGGTTGCGCGCTGCGCTGACGCTGGCGAAAGCCGCGGATGTTACGTTAATCACCAAAGAAGGCGCGTCAGAATCCAATACGCACTACGCGCAAGGCGGAATCGCGGTCGCCATGGGTGGCCCCGAAGACGTGGCGCTGCACGGCCAGGACACAATCCGCGCAGGCGATGGCCTGGTGTTTGAAAAAGCTGCGCGCCTGCTAGTGGAAGAAGGTCCCGCTCGCATTGAAGAACTCCTGGCTTGGGGCACTCACTTCGATCGCGAAAAAAATGGACAAGGTGATCTGATGCGAACCCGCGAAGGGGCGCACAGTCTGCCGCGAATTCTGCATGCCGACGGCGACGCGACCGGGAGAGAAATCGGCCGCGCTCTGCTGGAGAGGGTTGCGCAGGAACCACGCATTCATTTGCATGAGCGGGTCACAATGCGTGATCTGGTGGTTCGCGATGGCAGGGTGGTCGGGGTGGAGGCGTTGGATGAGCACAACCGGCCGGTGACGTTCCTGGGTTGCGGGGTGTTGCTGGCGAGCGGCGGTGCGGGCCAGGTCTACAGCGACACCACCAATCCTGGCGTGGCCACTGGCGACGGAATTGCCGCGGCCTACCGGGCAGGTGCGGAAGTCTCTGACATGGAGTTCTATCAATTCCATCCGACCGCGCTGAGCGTTCCGGGTGCACCCAGGTTTCTGCTATCTGAAGCGTTGCGAGGCGAAGGCGCACTGCTGCGCAATCATCGCGGCGAGCGATTTATGGATCGCTACCATCCTTTGGCCGAGCTTGCGCCGCGGGACATTGTGGCTCGGGCCATTATGCGCGAAGGTATCGATGAGCGCTCTGGCGAGGCGAAGCCCGTCTATTTGGATATGCGCCATGTGACCGGTAAAGATCTGCGCGCCCGGTTTCCAGGCATCTCCGCGCGATTAGCTGAGTATGGTTTCGACCTGTCGAAGGATCTGATTCCGATTCGTCCGGCCGCACACTACCTGATGGGCGGCGTGCGGACGGATTTGCATGGGCGAACCAGCGTTGCCGGCCTGTTCGCTGCCGGCGAAATTGCGTGTACCGGCGTCCATGGCGCCAATCGCCTGGCCAGCAATTCCTTGCTGGAGGGGCTGGTGTTTGGGCAGCGGGCAGCGGAGGCCATGCTGCAGGAAGGTCTTACTGTAGAGTCGGCGATGGCGCCGGAACAAACCTCTCCGCAAGGTCCTGAAATTTCCGCTACGAAATCAGAGCCGGCACGAGTCTCAGCGCTGCGGGAAAGGCTTCGCAACCTGATGTGGCGATACGCGGGACTGTTGCGCGATCAAGCCGGGTTGTCCACAATCCAGGCGGAACTACGGACTATGCAAGGTGAACTTCCGCCTGCTACAACCCGCGAAAATGCCGAGTTGCGCAACCTGCATACCGTAGCGGAACTGATTGTGGCATCTGCACTGGCGCGTAAAGAATCTCGCGGCGCTCATGCACGCACGGATTTTCCGCAGCACGATCCAGGGCCGGCAAAGCATTCGCGCATGGTACACGGCCACGTCGACTTTATTGCGTTTGACTAGTCTGATTTCGCGGGATGCGAGTTTTCTTTCGCAGTCGGTTCTGACAAGAGCGACCACACCGCCGCGATGGTTACAGCGGAAGCCAGCACGGTGAGCGAAACCCAAATCGGAACGGTGACGACGTTGCCCAGCATCATCTTGCCGCCGACAAAGATCAAAATCACCACCAGCCCATAGCGCAACTTGTGCAGCCGTTGCATCACGGAGGCCAGCGCAAAATAGAGCGATCGCAATCCCAATACCCCGAAAATATTGGATGAGTAGACGATGAATGGATGATGCGAGACCGCTAGCACGGCGGGAATAGAGTCCGTGGCAAACAGCAGGTCCGTGGTTTCAATGGCCAACAGTGCGATGAACAGGGGTGTAAAGCGCAGATGGCCTTCTTCCCGAACGAAGAATCGATACGGATGTTTTTCCCTGGCCATAGGCGGATGTCGATTGAGCCAGTCCATCCAAAACAGGGGACGTTCCGGCTGGGACTGAAGCGATTTTCGAAGCAGATGAAACGCGGTGTAGAGCAGGATCGCACCGAAGATGTAATTCATCCAGGAGAAAGTGTTTAGCAACCCAATACCGGCGAGGATCATGGCGGCACGCATGACAATCGCGCCCAGAACTCCGAAGAAGAGTACTCTGCGCTGCTGCATCAGCTTCAGGCCGAAGGCTTGAAACAGGACCAGAAAGACGAACAGATTGTCGATGCTCAGGGATTCTTCGATGCCATATCCAGTCAGGTATTCCAACGCGTATTGCTTCGACAGCGCGCGGTAGACGACGAGTGCAAACAACAACGCCGCCGTGATCCAAGCCGCCGTCAGCCAATTCGAACGTCGAACCAGCACGTGCTCTTGGCGCGCCTTCCTGGTGAAAACCCAATCGACGATAAGAAGGCCGAACACCAGCGCATGGAAGAGCAGCCATAACCATAGCGGCGCCCCGCCGAACGAATGATCGACCATGAAGTTGCTGCCACAGGCCATGAATGGATCTATTTCTGATTCAGCAAATGGATGGTTTCAAGAACAGTCTGTCCGACCACGGTCAAACTATGGGCGCTGATTTTGTCCATGGTGTCCTGGGCGGTGTGATGATAACCGTCCGGAAGCATAAAACTATGTGGGCCGTAATCGTAGTCGATCAGGTCGGCACAGGGAACACCACGCTCGACGAATGGCAGATGGTCGTCTTCAATCGCGTTTGTGGTGGCGAAAAAATAAGACTGGTCGCCTACCTGCTTCGCGGCTTGATCCACCAAATCAAGCAGCCAAGGTGTGGAATTTTGGTCGCGGGCGATGTCGAGGTCCTTGTCGCCGATCATATCGACCAGCAAAAATGCCTTGATGCGCTTCAGCGTGCCATCGCGGTCCCATTTGGCGGCCAGGTGACGGCTGCCGTACAGGGAATCAGTGTCGGACCATTGTTGGATCGCCTCTTCACCATCGAAAAACACAAGCCAAACGCTATTTCCGTCCAGCGTGTGCCCGCGCAGGATGTTTCCCATTTCGACCAGCAGCCCACTGGTAGAAGCACCGTCGTTGGCACCGACATAGTGAATGTTGCGCAGCGGATAGTTGGTCTCATAATGCGAAGCGAGGACGACAATCCCCGGCTTTTTCCCTGGAAATTTGACGATGAAGTTATGCATCGTCATCATGCCGGCCGGCGTATTGGCGGCGAATGTATCCTCTTCAAGATTGTCTTTGGCGAATTGCTTCTTGAGAAAAGTTTCCGCGCATACATGACCCGGACTGCCAATCCAGCGCGGGCCACATTTCACGATGTCTTGCGCATACTGGTAGGCGCGGCCTCCATTGAACGCGATGTGCGCCGCGCCGCGGGTGTGCTTGCGACTCTGAGCTGCGGCGAGAGAAGAGATTGCGAGACTGCAGACAACGATGAAAAACGTCAGACTTCTCGCTTTCGTCCAACGCTTCATGGAGCCTCCGGTTTCTCTTTCTTTCGACGGTTTCGCGCATCCGGGTGCACCATGTGAGCCACGCCGATGCTGATCACATAGAGCATCAACATCGGTGTCGCAAACAGGCACATGCTCAGCGGATCGGGTGTAGGGGTAATAATTCCGGCGATGATAAAGATGACCAGAATGGCGTAGCGGATGTTCTTCCACAGCCAGCGGGAATTCACAATTCCGAACAATGCCAGAAAGAAGACGAGAATCGGCAGCTCAAACACAATGCCCAGACCAAGGATTACGGTCAGGAATAGCTCTGTGTATTCGCCGATAGTGACCATTGGCTTGAATTGCGAACCGTAGCCGATGAGAAACTCGAGTGCGCCGGGGTATACGAATCGGTATCCGAAAAATGCACCGAGCAGGAACAATCCCACCGTTGCGGACATGAAGGGGATCAGGTAGCGTTTCTCGTTTTGATACAGGCCCGGAGCGATGAACAGCCACACCTGGTACAGAATGAATGGCGAGGCGACAATGATGCCACCGAACAATCCAATCTTCAGAAAGAAGTTGAAGGGGTCCATCGGGTTGAGATAGACCAACTGGGTATTCAGGTGATGCGCATTCAGGGCCTTGGTGATGGGCGCAATCATGAACGCGGCGATGCGCTGGTGGAAACCGTAGGCAACAAAGAAGCCGACGCCGATGGAGAGCAGGGAATACACCAGGCGTTTGCGCAACTCCTGCAGGTGTTCCAACAGGCTCATACCGGGTAATTCGGCTCGATCGCCCACAGCCGTACGGGCACGGTCCAGCAGATCAACCATGAGCGACGTCCGCTACCGCGGGTGCAGCATAGGGATCGGCGGGCTTGTGATTGGGCTGGGAGTGTTCACCTGTCGACGATGAAATATGGTTCGCAGACGGATGGGGTTCTTCTGCGGACGCCGCCTCACTGGCAATTGCCGTCGCATCGGCCTCGACTGGGGTCACTTCGTAGGGGGGCACAGTTCGAGGCTCAGCGCCCGTCGCCGGATTGATACCGGGGGGGGCTGAAGGGTTCTCGGCAACAGCCTGCTCGTGCGTTGAGATCGGCGCGGCTTCCGCTTCGGTTGATTCTGTCGGAGTTAAATCCTGAGGATTGACGGCATCGATGTTCGGATATTGGCCGACAGGCAATGTTTCCTCGGGATACGGTTGGTCAGGAATAGGAGAATCGGAGGCTTCAGCAGACGCCGAGGTTTCCAGTTCTTTCTTTGCAGGAGTGATCGTGTTGCGATCGGACAATTCCGCCAGCCGCAGCTCCTCTTCAATCTGAAACTTGAATTCGTTGCTTGCGCGTCGAAATTCGCCGACCAATTTTCCCAATTGGCGCCCAATTTCAGGCAGTTTTTTGGGCCCGAAAATGATCAGGGCCAACACGAAGATAAAGACTGTATCGGGCAGACTCATCAGGTTCCATCATACTGAAGTAGCGCTGGGCGGAACAATCCTACGGAAGGGGGACCCCTCTCGGCTCCGTTTGGATGAACGGGTTGCCAAACCCTGGTTTACAAACCTGTCCCGCGGACCTATCCGGGGTAAGCGCCGGTGATGTAACCCTCCAACTGCTCAATGGCATGAGCCTGGCCGGAAATCACCCACTTCACCAGGTCGCCGATCGAGATCACTCCCAGCACGTGCTCATCTTGACAGACGGGCAGGTGACGGAAATGATGCTGTGTCATCAGGGTCATGCATTCGTCCACCGTGTGTTGCGGTGTGACGAAGAATACCGGGCTCGTCATGATTTCGTGGACTTTAGTCTCTTTGGAGGAATGGCCCATCAGGGCGACTTTGCGGGCGTAATCGCGCTCGGAGAGCATGCCGACGAGTTTGTTGTCAGACAGGACCAGCAACGCGCCGATGTCGTTCTCGGCCATCTTTTCGACCGCTTCGTAGACTGACTGGTCCGGCGTAATCGAAAGAACCTCTTTGTGAGTCTTGTTGCGCAGCACCAATCCAACCGTGTCAGAAATCTTCATCCGAGCCCCTCCTGAGACATGGCGGTCTATTCCTCCGGGGATGTCGATTCCGTGCCGGGGACTGGATACTGCTCGATCCAGAACCGCATTCTAGCCACTATATGCCTAAACATTGCGGTGGAATAGGGCCTTTTTCATATGGTTTTTAGAAGGATGGAAAATGGCATTCGACCTGTGCCCTGGAAGCGTGTTTCGAGCGATCTGGAAACCAGTTCGACAACCGGGCGGGAGGAATTGAAGGGCCGGGCGTATTACAATCTGATGAAAGGAATCTTCAATTGGGCTGAATCGGACGCTCATTTGAAACGTCCAATCAATGTTGCAACAACCCCGTGGGTTGGGTGGTAAGGCCAAAAAAAGCCGGAGCCACAGTGAACCCACTGCAACAACATAGGGAAATGCTTTCAACATCCCCGTTCCATTGCAATGAAGGCAAGGAACTGAAGGCGGAAATAACGTGGCTACACTCGTCGAACCTGTAGTATCGATGCCAGCAGAAACGACGCCTGAGGCGTGTTCGCTGGACAATTATCTTGCGATGCCAGACCACACGATGGATGGTCGCATCGCCGCTGCCCGGGCTCGCCTGGGCAAAGACGCACTCATCCTTGGGCACCATTACCAGCGGGATGAGGTGATTCGCTTCGCCGACTACACCGGCGATTCCTACAAATTGTCGAAGATTGCCTCGGAATCCGAAGGACGCTACATCCTTTTCTGCGGCGTGCATTTCATGGCCGAAAGCGCCGATATTCTAGCGCAGCCCTGGCAGCAAGTCATCCTGCCAGACCTGAATGCAGGCTGTTCGATGGCCGACATGGCGGACATTTCCCAAGTGGAAGAATGCTGGGACAAACTGCATGTCGCCGGACTCGATTCGCCGGCCGGGGGCGGTCTGATTCCGCTGACGTACATGAATTCCACGGCGGCGATCAAGGCGTTTTGCGGCGAACGTGGCGGCCTGGTCTGTACTTCCTCCAACACCGCTGCGGCATTCAAGTGGGCGTTTGCGCGGGGCAGTCGCATCCTTTTCCTGCCCGACCAGCACCTTGGCCGCTACACCGCCTACGCAATGGGAATTCCTTTATCAGAGACCGTGGTGTGGGATCCATACCAGATCAACGGCGGTGTTACGCCGGAGCGGTTGCGCGCGGCGAAGGTGATTTTGTGGAAAGGGCATTGCTCCGTCCATCAGCGCTTTTTGCCAGAACATGCCGACAGAGTGCGTGCCACGTATCCGGGGATTCAGGTGATTGTACATCCGGAATGCAGGTTGGAGGTTTGTCGGAAGGCCGACGCGATCGGATCGACGGAGAGGCTGATTAAAATTATTGAGGAGGCGCCGGAAGGATCGATGTTCGCGGTCGGGACCGAGATCCACTTGGTGAACCGGCTGGGCAAGCGGTTTGCCCCGCTGGGCAAGAAAGTGATCACCCTGGACGAGTCCGGCTGCCTGTGCACGACCATGTTCCGGATATCGCCGCAACATCTGGCTTGGGCACTTGAAAATTTGGTGGAGGGGCGGGTGGTGAATCGCATCCGAGTCAGCGACGACATCAAGCACTGGGCCGCCGTGGCGCTTGGCCGTATGCTGGAGATACGGGGGTAGCGAGTGAAGACTTTTTCGCTGGAAGAAGCGCAGACGCTGGTTCCGGTCCTGGAATCGCTGATGAAGAATGCAATGGAAGCTAAGAAGACGGCAGAATCCATTGCCGAGGAATTACAGCAACTGTCGCAACGCATATTTTTGAACGGCGGAACTCTGGTCCATATCGCCGCCGTAGCGCAGCGACGCGCCCTGCAGGATAAATCGGTGCAGCAGGTCAAAGATACCTTGGCGGAAATCGACTCGATTGGCGTGCAGGTGAAAGATCTCGACTCCGGTCTGCTGGATTTTCCGTGCCGGCTGGGGGAGGAAATTGTGCTGCTGTGCTGGAAGATGGGAGAGACCGAAATTCGCCATTGGCACACCCTGGACGGCGGATTTGCCGCTCGCCAAGTGGTGGATGAACGGTTTCGTCGCCCGCAAAAGCATAAACCCAACTGATACACCGCTGGAAATCTCAAGAAACCGCTCAGATCCGCAGGCCTCAGACGGAACAGTTTCCTCGGCGGCAGACGCACAACTTTAACTATATGAATGAAAAGAGGCGATGGCGACCGATAGGTTTCGTTTTTGTTTTTGCGTCCGAGTGGTTTGATATCCTGAGGCTGATCCCTGTTTTTCGTTTTCGGCGCTATTTGAACGCCATACAGAGTCCATCGAATACCAACTGAAAGAGGCGATAAACATGCTGCAAATTGGCGAGAAATTCCCCGATTTTTCTTTAACCGCCACCATTTCGACTGACAAGGACGAGGCAAAAGCCTTCACGACAGTCACTCAGGATTCCTATGCGGGCAAGTGGAAGCTCTACTTCTTCTGGCCCAAGGATTTTACCTTCGTCTGCCCGACCGAGATTGCTGCTTTTGGAAAACTGAATCGCGAGTTCCTAGACCGTGACTGCCAGATTCTGGGGGCCAGTACAGACAACGAATACGTGCATGCCGCCTGGCGGACGCATCATGCAGACCTGAGAGATTTGCCGTTCCCCATGCTTTCCGACATCAAGCGCGATCTTTCCGGCGAGCTCGGCATTCTGGATGCGAAAGCTGGCGTCGCGCAGCGGGCCACATTCCTGGTCGATCCGGACAACATCATCCGATTCATCTACGTGACGGACCTTTCAGTGGGCCGCAATCCGCAGGAAGTGCTGCGGGTACTGGATGCATTGCAAACCGATGAGTTGTGTCCGTGCAACTGGCAAAAAGGCGACGCCACGCTGCAGGTCTGAAGACCGAACGGAAAGGACGATGCATGTCTCTTGATGAGTTGATCGACGGTCTTCCGGAATATGCGAAGGACCTGAAACTGAATTACTCTTCCCTGGTTCGCCAAAACACGGAGCTCACAAAGACGCAGGCGTGGGGATCGTTACTGGTAAGCGCAATCGCCACCCGGCAGCCGGCCTTGACAAGGGCCGCGCTGCAGGCTGCGGCGGAGCATCTGACGGCGGAGCAGGTAGATGCAGTGAAGACCGCGGGAGCGCTGATGGGAATGAACAACATTTTCTATCGTTTCCACCATCTAACAAAAAACGAGAAGTACGCCACGA
>JAJYSL010000230.1 GCA_021793595.1 Acidobacteriota bacterium | reverse complement strand
GCGCTGATGCTGGTGGCTGCGCGACTACGCCATGTGGCCGCGACCAAGTGGGGAACCAAACGCTATCTGCAGATGGACCGGCTGGCTGAAATCGTGGCCATCGCCTAATCGCTTTGCTTCTGGCCCCCATGGGGGCCAGAAGCAAAACAACCCAAACCCAACAACCTTCCTGAGTAAGACGGAAGATCGAAAGTGCGAAAAACTCTGGACACTACCTTTCACTTTCCCACCGCTACGGCTGCGGCTAGCTGAGTATTATTTGTATGCGGAAAACGGGGGCAGGCCACTAGACCTCGCGCACCGTCATTGTGTTGATGGATACGTTTCTTTCGATGCAGTGGTGACAAGCTGGAGCGCAGCTATGCGGCGGCGGCAAAAGTGCTGGAAAGCCTGCGTCAACAGGACCGCTTTAATCTACTGCTCTTCAACACGCGCGTAGACACATTTCAACCGCAGCCGGTGAGCGCCGATCAGGCCACGGTGATGGCTGCCATGGAGTGGTTGCGCGCCAGCCATTTGAGCGGTGGTCTCCAGTTTCAACTCTGAATCAGCTGTGACGGTGACCGGGAGCAGCGCTGTCGATATCGCTACGCCATCGCTCAACTGGCCTCTCTCAAAAAGGCGACGCCACTTGAACACCTGGTTGGCGTTCACCCCATGGGCCCGCGCAATCTCGGCCATACTCGCACCAGGTTCCATCGTCAGTTGCACAATCTGCAGCTTCTCCGAAACCGACCGCCGCCTCCTGCCGCGACGTCCTACCACCGCATCGTCTGCATGGATCATGAAGACATGCTTATCCGCCGAATCGCTCTCTCGCCAGAGGGGAAGTTCCCACGCTTACGGACAAAACCTCCAAGCTCGGCGTTCACGGAAAGCGCCTCGCCGCCGCCTGGGACCACGACTACCCGCTCAGACTACTCAGCGGGGAGAATTAAGATGCGTTTGCCCTGATCTCATTCCATCGGATGTTCGCTTTCAATCGCTACTGTGCCCACACCGTTCCTGATGATAATGTCTGTTCCGAAGGGCTGACTGAGTTTCTGGAGATGTTCCAGAATACTGGCCGACATTACGGGATCGGCCAACCTTGGGATTCCGCGGTCGGGTCGTCGGTTCCCGTATCCGAGCTCTATCGGTGTCAAAGTCACCTCTTTCGGAACGCCGTTGTGAAACGTCACGTTTGCCAGGACGCTTTCCCAATCTCGTGGATCGGCAGGCCACCATTTGGTGTCATAGTCGGAGCGCGCGTCGAACAACCTGGCGGGAAGCGCGTTTAGTCCCAGGTTGTACTGCTCGTAAACATCCGACGGCTGGGGAACGACCAAGTCATTTTCGAAAATGAAATTGCCGAGGCTATAAAGAATGACTTTGCCCTTGTAGATCTCGATGCCGCGCAGAAGATGCGGGCCGCTGGAGGCGAAAACATCCGCTCCCGCGTCGATTGCCGCGTGGGCGAACTTAATGACGAATTGTGCAGGCACTTCGACCGATGAGGGATCCTGCTCATGTGCGTGCATGTAGACAACCACGTAGTCAGCCATCTCTTTGGCGTCACGGATTTCATCGGTAATGGCCACCATATCACGGGGATCCGGCGTCGTGACCAGGCCCGGTTTTCTGGCCAAATCGAAGATGATCGGGCCTTCTCCTTGAAGCTGAAAACTCAAGGTATTTCCACTCAGACTCGCGGTGCGTCCCCATGCAGGGAACCCTTTCGCCCATACTTCCCGGAGGGTCTGGAGTCCGGTCGCATCCACGCTGTAGATCGATTCGTGGCGCAATGTCGATGCTCCTGGCCGTCCTCTCATGTCAGGCCGTGCCTGCCCTGCAGGTGAGTCTGGTCTGAAGGTCGACGTGCACGAAACGAGCGCAATGCGGCCATGCGTGGTCGTCAAATAGTCCGCTGCCCGAGCTTCACCCAGATCCTCTCCGATTCCCGCGTAGACAGCGTCCGCCCTGACAAATGTCCGGATCGTGTCCAATACACCCAGAGCCCCAAAATCCACGGAATGATTATTGGCCGCCGAAAAGAGATTAAACCCGGCCCATTTCAGATCCTTCAATCTCTCTGGGACCGATGCGATCCATGTGCCAGCAGTGTCAGCAGCCGGGTACGCCTCCTTCCCAGCAAAGGTACCCTCGAAATTAAGGACCGCCGCGTCCGCTTTCCGGAGGACGTTCACGACGCCCATGAATCCGGGGTCGCTCTTGCGGGCAGTAAGCGATGTAACAGTGATCGCGTCGCCAGCTGCGATTAGGTTGAAGTCGGGAGGAGTAAATGATTTCTTTGCGGGGGCAAGCGGCGGGGCAGCAAAAAGAGAGAAAGCAATCGCTAGAGTGAGCCCTAAAACGAGAGGCACTCTAACGCGGCATAGCCAACCCTCTCCCTGCCTCAATCGAGCTCTTATAGTCATAACTGCCAATCTCCTTTGCTATTGACTGGAATTTTGGGTTTTTCACGACAGTTATGCCGGAACCCAACGCGTCATATCAGGTAACGCAGGTGTCTGGGGCATTGTTTATCCCGTAGCACCTCATGCTTACCGCCATCGAGGTAACGCAGTTCAGGGTTATCTCGGTAAACAGGCCAAGGCAAGTGTCGCACTTCACTTCGGCGGTGAAGGGAGTCAGATGCGCTCGTGTCCATGTCGCCTTCCACCCACGATAAGTCGTGCCTCCAGTCTTCTTAAGCGGGCAATTCCCCAATCTCGCAAGGCCCAGATCTGAAAGGCCTGATCGTCTCCATACGTTCCCTCTGCCTGATCGCACCCACAATTCTCGGCAATGGGTGCCGTCTGCAAATTGCTCCGGAGAGAAATATCGAGCCAGATTCTCCGGTTCGGTGGAGGCGGGAGGATCGGCCTCCGCCACCCTTCCGCCGGTCTCTAAAGCGACATAGGAGATCCCACGGCTCTGCCGGGGAGGCAGCCAAAGTTCGACAGTTCGGGGATTATGCAATCAACCCGTCAGTCCACGCAATCTGCAGGAAGTTTGCAGTTCGCAGCTTTTACTTTTGTTCTTCCTTTTCCTTTCACCGGTTGCGATCAGGCCCCTTTTCAGGGGCCAGCAACCGCAAAGCCACCGACTCTACCGGTGGATACTTACTTACCGGACGATACCGGAGGAAGAGGAGCTGCGGATTGAATCAATGTCTGTTGGCTCAAGACGACCTCCCAATGACCGTTCCGGTGCACGAATAATCGCAAGTTGTGATACGGTTTGCCGCCGTAATAGGGACGATGGCGCGCAGTCATCACCACGGCATCCCCGAAATCGTACATATTCATGGATAGGATCGGGTCACCGGGTATGCCGATATTATCCTTTTGCCTCTTTTTGCCAATAGCCACTCTAGTGGCATTATTGATTGCACCGTTGAACTTGTAGGTGATGATGATGAACTCGGGCGCCACCTGCGTCGTCCAGTCCTTGATATTCGGATGCCATTCGTCCACCTTGGCCTTCTGCCATCCCGCAATGACCGCCTTGTCGGCTGCCGTGGTCGGTGTGTACGGTATCACTCTACAGGGGTTCACGCAATCGCCGATGGGGCCCGGCTTCGGACCTCCCCCGGAAGTGGGCGCTCTTTTCGGTGAAATCGGCGTGTCCATATCCATGAATAGCCTCCAACCCGTCGACCTCTTCACCCATATCCTCGAGAACCACGATTTGTCGTGCCGACCCCAAACAAGTGCGAGCTCGCTATAGTAGTACGTAGTCACATCGGTGTCACCTTGGTCGTCGACCGCCAGCTTGCTCAACGAATCCAGTGCCTCCGACTTGTTTTGTGTTTTTCCTTCATCGCTCGTCCACTGGAAGCCTGAATCCAGCAGCCTGCTTACCTCGCTCTTATTTCCCTGCGCGAGTGCGCTGATGAAAGCGCGCTCCGTCTGCAGGACTGCCTGATGATCCGCGGAGGCTCTGGCGGACACGTTCATTAGGCCCGCGCATACTCCGACGACAATGAATCTGGTCACAATAGTGCTCGGCACGAATTTCCTCATTTACCCTCCTCAAAACTTGTAAGCGGAAAATTTCTCATCCAATTTGCGCAAATATATTCGAGATCATATGGTCATAATTTTCCCCTCGCCGGCTGAATATCCGTCTGGGCGCTCAACGCGATCTTCCAAACACTATCCTCTTTCACAAACAGACGGATTGCACGAGCGCGTTCTCCTTTAGGGTTAGGCGCATGAAGAAACGTCATGATAACCGCGTTCCCGAAATCATACGCGTGCATCGATATAACCGCTGGGCTGTGTCTGCCGGTTCCGTAGGCCTTTTGCTGCGCGGTCAAAAGCGCCAGCCTTTCGGGCCTGCCGTCCGCATAGAACATTGTGTTACTGACGATATACATAGAATTGCTGACGTGCTTTGGCCAGTCCGATACCACGGCATGCCATTCGTCCATTTTCGTCGCCAGCCAGGAATCCATGGCACCGCGCTCGGCCGCATTGGCGGGATGGAACGGAAGCACCTTGCACGGATTGACGCAGGTTTGGTCTTGGGGCCGCGGAGGGACAGGGTGTTGATGGTATCCATCGAGGGGGATCGGCGTGTCCAAAAAGGCAAATGCCTGCCAGCCGTCCGGGTGCTTTACCCAGAGATGGACAAAGCGCGTGTTTTGGTTCCTGCCGGCAATGCGCGCTACTTCTCCGTAGCTGTGTGCTAAGATTTCTCTCTCGTCCTTGGTGACCGTCGCGAGGGCAGGCAGGGCATCGAGAGTCTCCGATTTAGTCAGCAGTTTCCCATCTGAATCGATCCACTGGAATTGCGCGTCCAGGAGCTGGCTGACCCCAGCGCGATTGCCTTGGCTGAGCGCCTCGTTCAGTGCTTGGTCGGCCGCCGTTGGCGTTTCGCCGTCATTTGCGGCAAGAGTGGGCCTGCTCGCCAATATTCCGAACACCGCGACGGACACGACCATAATCGCGAGAGGGCGGGCGATATGGAATTTCATGCTTTCCTCCTTTTTTGGTTTGCTAAAGTTCGCAATCGCATACCTTTAGAACAATAGATTCAAGTCCAAATCGCACATCGCGGATGTCGCTCTTCCCGAGGATCGGAGGTGAAGACACATGGCGGGGCCGTGCATGGTATGACAGAATGACATCTTGGTCTGACATTCATACCACGTTCTTAAAAAAAGAGTCAAGCATTTTTATGAATATTATTTTTTTGACAATTTGACCGATTATGGTATATATGTCATACCACGTACATTATGACAACGCTAGTCTTCGGCGTTCAGGACAGGAGACACCAGACACGAATGCGATCCTCAAGTCCGGGTTCGAAGAGCGGGATGTAGAAACGGAGCATGGAGCGGCCTATGAGGCACCGGCAGACGAAAGGGCCGGAAGCGGCTAGGCGGCTTTTAATCCCCAGCCCACATCTCGACTCTCCAAGTAGGTTCGGCCTCAAGATAAGCACTGACGCGTGAGACGGTTTTTCAGGTGAGCTTCCTGTTATGAAGAAGCGGCAGAAGCTCTTGACGGATGAGGAGTGGGAGTTGATTGAGCCGTTGTTGTCCGAGGGCCGGCGCCGGAAGGACAATCGTGGCCGACCCTGGGCATTGAATCGGGCTTGTTTGGGGGGGAATTCTGTGGATTCTGCAAACCGGGCAGCGTGGCGATTTCTCGCCGACAAGTATTCCTCACCGGCGACCTGCTGGCGACGGCTGAAGCATTGGCAGGACCAAAGCATGTGGCTGCATGCGTGGCGCCCTCTGTTAGGCGCCCTGGATGCCGAGGGGTTGCTGAAGTGGGACAAGACGTTCCTAGACGGCAGCTTCGCACCGGCCACAAAGGGGCTCGGCAGTCGGTAAAACCAAGCGTGGTAACGGCACAAAGTGGATGGTACTAGGAGACGTTGAAGGTGTTCCGCTCGGAGTTCAGCTGGAAGTGCCTCTCTGGCATAAGTTGCCCTTGCGGACGCCACGCTCGAAGAAGTCCGCGTCCCGCGCCCCAAAGGCCGTCCGCGGCAAATCCAAAGCGGGTGATCGCCGATGCCGGATACGACTCCGATCCGCTGCGGGAGCGTTGGAAGAAGCGGGCTATCGAGTCGGTCGCACCCTATCGGAAAAACAACAAGCGGAAGCGCTACTACGACGGACGCAAGATATGGCGCTACAAACGGCGCAGAATCGTTGAGCGAACCGACGCCTGGCTCGGTCAATTCCGCCGGATTTGGATTGGAGGCGAGGTTTATGAAACTCATCAGTGGCTTTGTAGAAATACCGGCTCTTATGGTTTTAGGTGTTTTCTTCTTAATGTGTGGCGAATCTGTCTCGGGACAGGATGTTAGGGACACCATTTCTCCTCCACCGGGCCCTGTGCAGCCGTTGCCCTACAGTCACAAGACCCACTTAGCACTTGGCTTGCAGTGTGCTGGCTGTCACACGAATCCGAATCCTGGCACTCTGATTACCTTTCCAAAAAGTGCCGTGTGCATGCAGTGCCATTCTACGATCGCGAAGGACAAGGCCACTATCCAGAAGCTCGCCGGATACTACAAGTCGGGAACTGCAATACCCTGGGTTCGGGTATATAAGCTGCTGCCTGGAATTGAATGGAGCCACCGCAAGCATATCCTGGCGGGAATGACATGCGAAATGTGCCATGGTCAAGTCGCCAAGCTGGACGTTATGACAATGACAAAGGCCACTACTTCCATGGTTGATTGCATTGATTGCCATAAGCAGCACAATGCGCCGGCTACTTGTACAACCTGCCATGCCGCTTGGGCGCCCGGGATGGTGGTTTCCAAAGGCGGCGAATAGGTTGGCCTTCGATGCCGCGCGCGGGTCCTGCGGCCGGTGGCGCCTAAGGTCAGACCGGAGCCAGAATTG
>JAJYSL010000229.1 GCA_021793595.1 Acidobacteriota bacterium | reverse complement strand
TGCCTGGGATGGCTACAGCAAAGTGGATCGAGCCTCAACAAAACGTAGCCTAGCCAAGGCGCGGTACCCAAGTGGTAAGGGAGAGGTCTGCAAAACCTTTATGCGTCGGTTCGATCCCGACCCGCGCCTCCAATCTTCTCAACAACTTAGAGGAAATCCCCGATCTGCTCAAATAGTGGACTGTGGGTCTTTTGTGGGGACTACTTGCATTCAGCCCCCATTTTCGCCTCATTGCGTTGACAGTCCAACAAAACAAAGGGCTTATTGCGCGGCTTTTGGATTCAGTCGCCAAATTAGTCACCAGATGGCAAAAGCGCTCTTTTTGATGCATTGGCAGCTCAAAAGATGGTCTGCCCCCTGAAAACCGCCTTGAACCAACGAACGGGTCCTTCCTGACCTTGAAGTGTTGCGGGTAACGCATGACCCCTGGGGTACACTAGCGCCAGAATTATTTAGGGTGATTTCCGTTTCCACCGCTTCGCGCGGAAATTATCAAGCATGTTGTTATAAATAAATGATTTATTTTTTGATTCGATGCGGAAATCGCGGAAATTGCACCATGCTTCCAGATGGCAGAGAGGTTGCTTATTAAAGAATAAGCCGCTATTTTTTAATAGCTGAAGCCGTTATGAAAGGATGCTTGCATAGTCAAGATGCCAGCCCAAAGGGAGACGGGGGAGTACGCGGTCACCAGCACAACGGGGGAGAGTGTCCGGGCGTTCGTTCCGCGTCCGTTGCCTCCTGATCCGCCGTTGGTACTGGATGCCTTTCATCCTCTCCTGGACCGGGCGAATCAGGCGCTTGGACGTCTGGATGGGCTTTCCACACTTCTGCCGGATACAGAACTGTTCCTGTACCTCTACGTTCGCAAAGAGGCCGTGCTGTCCTCGCAGATTGAAGGCACGCAATCCTCGCTCTCCGATCTGCTCCTGTTTGAAAATGAGGTCGTGCCGGGCGTCCCAATCGACGATGTGCGGGAGGTGTCCAACTATGTGGCGGCCATGCAGCATGGCTTGGAACGGCTCCGGGACGGCTTCCCGCTCTCTTTGCGTTTGATCCGTGAAATTCACGGCATCCTATTGCAAGACGGGCGCGGCGGAGACCGTACACCTGGAGAGTTTCGCCGGTCGCAGAACTGGATTGGTGGCACACGTCCGGGGAACGCGGCATTCGTTCCGCCTCCGCCTGAGCGCCTGATGGAGTGCCTGGACAGCTTTGAAAAGTTCCTCCATGACGAGACACAGACGCTTCCGCTGCTGGTTCAACTTGGATTGATCCATGTGCAGTTTGAGACCATTCACCCGTTTCTGGATGGCAATGGAAGACTTGGGCGCTTGCTTATTACGCTGCTACTCTGCGCGCGCGGCGCATTGCGGGAGCCTCTGCTGTATCTGAGCCTTTACTTCAAGACGCATCGCGCGGCGTATTACGACCTGCTCCAGCGCGTGCGGACACAGGGCGTTTGGGAAGAATGGCTGGCCTTCTTCCTGGAAGGGGCAGAGGTTACGGCAAAGCAAGCCGCCGATACTGCCGTGGAATTGATTCGCCTATTTGAAGCAGACCGGAAGCGCATTCAGGCGATAGGTCGCTCTGCGCTCTCTGCGCTGCGAGTCCATGAGTACATGCAGAAGAAACCGCTCATCAATATCGGCCTTGCCGCACGCGCGCTGAACCTGTCCGTTCCTACCGTGAGCGGCGCATTGGCACGGCTGGCAGAGTTGGGCATTGCACGGGAGGTCACCGGGCGGGAGCGTGACCGCATCTTTGCCTACACCCAATACCTGAACATTGTGAGCGCCGGAACCGAGCCGATCCGGTAGTAAGCAGGGCCGTGTTACACCAGTGAATTGTTCAAGACCAAACTGAAAATTTGCTGTGGGGACTTTTGTGGATAGGAAAAGATGGCCTTCCGTATGTCATGGTCAACGGTGATCCCAAAGAGCCAGCGGAGCAAGAGCGCCATGACATAGAAGCTTCTCTGAACATGAAAAAATCAGAACTTAAGAGCAGCAAAGCCAGTCTTCGAGCCGTGGAAGCCAACCTTAAGGCTGCCGCTTCTGAGCTAGACTCTCATCGCAAGCAGCTGGAGCGCGCGAAAGAAGCACTGAGCAGGTACGACGAGGTATCCAGGTAATAGCTTCCGCGACTTCATTCCTCCCCCAATAAAATCAACTCGTTCGAAGGCTTGAGACTGTTTTTCCAAGACTCGCCTGGTGCGCCAGCGTTTATTGCCGCATCAAGCTATCCTTTTATCCAAGCAGAACGCGAGGTTGAGACTTGCGGAGAGTCTCCTTAACATGGCAGGTTGATTGCCGAACTATGAAAGTAGGCAGCACCCGAATCAATCGGTTCGGTGTATTCGTCTTTCGAATCATGTTCAACAAGGTGGATGCAGCGATCCCGCCCATTTCACGAAGTGGTTGGTGGACGGTAGTCAAGCCCGGATTATTTGTAGATGCACTCAGAACATCATCAAAACCAACGACAGACACATCGTGTGGAACTCGTAAATTCGCCTCACTTAGAGCGCGGATGGCGCCAATTGCAGAAAGATCATTGAAAGCAAATATTGCCGTGAACTTTTTGTTTCTTTGAAGTAGAGCGCGCGCTGCTGCGTGTCCGGATACTGTTCCCGTGGAAGAACCCTCTAATTGAACAGTCAACTGCGGATCGATATCAATTCCTAACAGAGAAGACACGTCGCAAATTGCCTTCCAGCGGAGCTTTGTATCCGAGCTGAACACCTGCCCCTTTATAAAGGCTATCTTTCTATGCCCAAGTGTAAGCAAATGTTCCAGAGCAAGTCTCACCGCTTTTGTATGGTCGAGTTGAATATTTACAACACCTTCATGCGGTTTGTGTCCTGACACGGCAATGATCGGTACGGGGAGTTCCTGGTTGATCTGGGTGTCGACTGCGATGATACCTTCCACGGCTCGTGAAAGCAGCAGTTTTGGATACCCCTCAAGAAGCTCCGGACGGTGGCGATGACTCACAATAAAGTAGAAGAAACCTTCCTGTAACAATGCATCCTCTATGCCACTCAATACAGCGGTGGAATAACCTTCGCTGATCTCCGGGACCATTACGCCGATCGTGAAGCTTTTTTTATTCCGTAGCCCGCGCGCGAAGAAATTCGCCTCATATTTCAACAAGGACGCAGCTTCCAAAATGCGCTTCTGCGTTGATTGTGGAATTCGGTCGGCGGCAGTAGTTTTGTTAATTACTCTTGATACAGTTGTTTGAGACAGGCCAAGGTGCGCGGCCAGCTCCTTCAGACTCACGGAGGAGCGACCAACGGGAGTATCCTGGTCAATTCGTTGTCGCTTCTGCTCCGCTGGAATCTTGGGCAAGGACATCTCGCAATCGTATGGTTAACAAATTATCGCATTCTACCATGCGTGCAAATTGCTGGATATATGGAAATCCTCTCTTTTCCCGTAGCGATGTTCCTGCGATTGCTCTCGGATACAGTCCCCGCAGACTACGCGCGAAGGCGCGCTGATAAACTGAAGTATCATGCTTGATGGCCTTTACGCGCGCTGGATGTACGCTTGGGAGACGAGGCTGACGACGCGTGACCAGAACCGCATCGTGCGTCCGCTGGAGTGGGGATTCGACTGGCTGATGCCGTATCTGCGCGGCGTGGGACTGGACGACGAAGCGCTGCGCGTGAGCGAGCGGCTGGCCCGCGGAGACGTGGCTGCCCAGCCGGACGCGAAGGCCCTGATGATGGCAGTCAACGAGGCGATCCTGGCCGACAGCGAGCAATTTTTCGGCTATCGCACGCCGACGGATTTTCGCCTGGAAGAGCGCGCGCCGCAGTTGTTTCCCACCAACGTTCGTCCGGAGACGCTGCGCAAAGCCTGGCGCATGGAGCAGGCGGCGGCGCAGGGAAAGATTCCGCCTGCGCAGTTTCTGCGCTTCACTTCGCCGATCCGCACGCCGTATCCGGAGAATGATGCCGCCAACGCGCGCTGGTTTCCTTCCGAACCAAACCCTGGCCGCCCGAAGCAGGCGATTATCGTTCTGCCGCAGTGGAACGCCGACGCGCTCAGCCACAATGCGCTCTGCGCGATCTTCAACCGCTTTGGAGTCTCGGCGCTGCGGCTCTCCAAGCCGTATCACGACATTCGCCGTCCTGCGGAGCTGGAGCGCGCCGACTACGCGGTGAGTGCAAATATTGGGCGGACGCTGGCTGCAGTACAGCAGGCGGTCGTCGATATCCGCTGCTGCCTGGACTGGCTCGAGGAGCAGGGCTACGAGCAGTTTGGCGTGCTGGGGACAAGCCTGGGAAGCTGCTACGCCTTTCTGGCCAGCGCGCATGACGCCCGGCTGCGCGTGAATGCCTTCAATCACGCCTCTGCGGCGTTTGGCGACGTGGTCTGGACCGGCCAGAGCACGCGCCACATCCGCCAGGGGCTGGAAGACGCGGGCTTCACACAGGGCGATCTGCGCCGTCTGTGGGCCGGCATCAGCCCCATGCATTACTACGCAAAGTTCGCCAGCTACAGTAACGGGCAGGCCGCAGCGTCGCTTGCCTCGGCCAAACATGCTCTGCTGGTCTATGCACGCTACGATCTAACCTTTCCGCTGGAGTATTCGCTGGAGGTTCTGCGCTCGTTCGACGAACACGGGATCGTCTTTGAGCGGCGCGAGCTGCCCTGCGGACACTACACCACCGGGGAGACGCCGTTCCAGTATATGGACGGCTGGTTTCTCGGGTCGTTTGTCTATCGCGCCTTTCGTGCTCTGGCAACGGAAGCCCCGCCCGGCCGCGCTCCGACGGCCCTGGGAAAGGGCGAAGGGAGCAGCGAAGAACCGGAGCTGGCGGTGCACGGAGAGGCAAAAACGCATAAAATGCTGGTATGACCGACCGCGTACCTGCTTCCTTTGCCCTGCCTCTGGCTCAGGCCGATCCTGACGTTGCCGCCGCACTTGAGCATGAACTCATGCGCCAGCATGAAGGGCTGGAGATGATTGCCAGCGAGAACTTTGTCTCCGAAGCCGTTCTCGAAGCCGCGGGCAGCGTCTTTACGAACAAGTATGCGGAAGGCTATCCGGGCAAACGCTACTACGGCGGCTGCGAATTCACCGACATTGTGGAGAATCTGGCCCGCGATCGCGCCAAGGCGCTTTTCGGTTCCGAACACGCAAACGTGCAGCCGCACTCCGGCTCCCAGGCCAACGCGGCCGCCTACATGGCGGTGCTTCAGCACGGAGATACGATTCTGGGGCTGGACCTGGCACACGGTGGCCATCTGACGCACGGCCACAAGCTCAGCTTCAGCGGCAAGCAGTTCCGGCCCACGTTTTATGGCGTGCGCAAGGACACGGAGACCATCGATTACGATGAACTGGAGTCGATCGCGGAACGGGAAAAACCCCGGCTGATCATCGGAGGTGCAAGCGCCTACTCCCGCATCTGGGACTTCGCGCGCATGCGCCAGATTGCCGACAAGGTCGGTGCGCTGCTGCTCATCGACATGGCGCACGTCGCTGGCCTGGTGGCGGGCGGCGTTCATCCTTCGCCGGTGCCGCATGCGCAGATTGTGACCACCACCACGCACAAGACGCTGCGTGGACCGCGCTCCGGGCTGATTCTGTGCGGTCAGGAGCTGGCAGCGGCGATCGACCGCGCGGTCTTTCCAGGCCAGCAGGGCGGTCCGCTGGTGCACATTGTCGCGGCCAAGGCTGTGGCCTTCAAGGAAGCGCTCTCGCCCTCGTTTGCCGATTACGCGCGGCGCGTGGTGGAGAATGCGCGCGTGCTGGCCGACTCGCTGCAAGAGGCAGGCTTCCGCATCATCTCCGGCGGTACGGACAATCATGTGATGCTGGTGGATGTCTTTGCCAAAGGCATTCTCGGCTCCGAAGCCGAGTTGGCGCTGGGCAAGGCGGGCATCACTGTGAACAAGAATGCGATTCCCTACGACACGAATCCTCCGCTCAAACCTTCCGGCATTCGCATCGGCACACCTGCGCTGACCACGCGCGGCATGGGCGAAGCAGAGATGCGGCAGATTGCCCAGTGGATTGCGCGCGCGCTGGATCATCGCACCGACGACGCAGCTCTCGCGCGGATTCACGGCGAGGTAACGGAGCTGGCGAACCGATTCCCGCTCTATGCCTGGAAGCGCCAGCCGGTCGCTGTTTGAAGCGACAGCGCAACTCGCGCAGGCAGCGCGGGTTTCAGCAGTTACAAGAGTGCGCATGGAAGCCCGAAAGCACAAAGCTTCCAGTGCGCTGAGGCTCGACATGAAGACAATAACAACGATTGCCGTACTGGCGCTTCTGCTTGGTACAGCTCCAGCGCTCTTCGCTCAGCCGCACGGAGACTGGCGCCCTATGCGTCCCCCGGATCGTGGCCCGATGCCGTTTCACGGTCAGCCTTTTCGTGGCGGTCCAGATCGGAATTTCTCCGACGGCTTCGGCCATCCTGATGCGCCGCACGTGGACTGGCATGGTGGACGCGCGGATTGGGTCGGCCATGACATGGGGCCGGGTGATGCTCGATTCCATCTCGATCATCCATTCGCCTATGGCCGCTGGCGCGGCGGCTTCGGCCCCGGCCACATGTGGCGAATCGAAGGAGGCGGACCGGGCCGTTTCTGGTTTGGCGGTAATTACTTCAGCGTCGCTCCCGGAGACTGGGGCTACTGCAACGGATGGAACTGGGGCGACGACGATATCTCGCTTTATCCTGATCCGGACCATGGCGGTTGGTATCTGGCCTATAACCCGCGCCTCGGCGTCTATGTCCATGTGCAGTACATGGGCGGACCCGGATATGTGCCCGGCTATGGACCGTATGGCGGCGACGGTTACGGCTATGGCGGCGATGGGGACGGTGACGGGGGCGGCGACGGGGACTGAGCAGATGCCGC
>JAJYSL010000228.1 GCA_021793595.1 Acidobacteriota bacterium | reverse complement strand
GTTGCGTCCCAGTGTGGCGGCGCGTTCTGGCTCGTCGAGAAGCTGAGCGACGGATTGGGCGAAGTCCGCGGGCGAATCGGCAATGAGACAGTGGGTGTCCGAGACCACGTCCAAACCCTCGGCGCCAATGTGCGTGGCCACCACGGCCTTGGCCATGGACATTGCTTCCAGGATTTTGATTCTGCTGCCGCCGCCGATACGCAAGGGAACCAGAACGACGGCAGCGCGAGCAAAATAAGGGCGAATATCCGGAACTTCGCCGACCCATTCTACGCCGGGTAAACCCTCGGTCTGCTCGCGCAATTTTGTGGCGGGCTGGCGTCCTACGATCCGTAGTGTGGCTGCGGGATGGGTCGCCTGAATCTTTGGCAGAATTTCACGCAGCAGATAGAGCAGGGCATCGCGATTGGGCTGCCAGTCGAGCGAACCCAGAAATAATAGAGAGTCTGGCTCGGGAGCTTCGCCCGTGGGTAGCAGATATTCCGTGTCGACGCCGTTCGAGACGAGATACGTTTGGCTTGCACCCCACTGCTGAGCGGTCTCGCGTTCTTCCTCTGTTACGGCAGCCACGTGACCGGAACTAGAAAAGGATTTCTTCTCGAAGCGGGCCATTTTCCAGGCCTGCATCCCCATGTATATGCGCTCAAGCGGATGGGAAGCATGCTGAGCGCGTCGACGCCACACCGTGGTCTCCATATTGTGGGCCATGATCAACATTGGCAGGCTGCCTATGTCATTCGCGTAGCTGGCATAGGGCGTCCATTCGCAGTGCACCAGGTCTAGCGGCTCTTGTGTTATCAGTTTGCGGATTGCCTGGGAAAACCTGCGAGTATGGTGGCGAGACACAGAATACGGCCACAGGGAAACGAGGTTTGCGAGAGCGCCCGTATAAAAGTCCAGGGAGTTGGCAGGCGACAGTCCCGAGACTAGAACCACGCGAATTCCCAGTTGCTGCATGCTGGCGAGGCCGGGGTTATCCGACGATCCGTAGCACAGGAAGGTGATGTGATGGCGCTGGCTGAGATGGCGCAACAGGTTCCAGGTGCGAATGCGTTTGCCGGAGTTCAGCGGGAAGGGAATCTCCTCATCGAGCACCAGAACCCTGAGACGCCGGGTTGCTGGGTCGAGCCGGTATTTGGGTTCCGGCGGGATGGGATGGGCCGCCGCGTGAGGCTGGACAACCGGGGAATTGTCATCGCCGGACGGCATATGCATGTTGCTACTGTATCGCAGAACATAGCAGAAAATCGGGGGAAGCACGTCCGCTCCTGGAGGGACGTTCAAGATGAGGCAGCGACTGGCTGGCGCTGGCGATGGAATACCTCGTCGTAGATCTCCATCAATCTCTGCCGCTGATGGGCAGGCGAGTATTCGCGAGTCAATTCTTCCGCCCCGGTTGCCAACTGGCGACGCAGTTCCGGATGAAGCCACATCCGCTGCATTGCGGCCGCCATCTGGGGGATGTCCGCGGAAGGGACAAGCAATCCATTTCTGCCATCGACAATCAGATCGGGAACCCCACCGACTGCGCTGGCGATTACGGGAGTGTTGAGGCAGAGTGCTTCGAGAATTGTGTTGGGGGTACCTTCGGTCAGCGAAGGTTGCACGATGCAATCCATCATCTGGATCCAATCGGCACAGTTGCCCTGGAAACCGGCGAAGTAGACACGATCGCGAATTCCAAGCTGCACGGCCTGGCGCTCGAGAGGTTCCTGCTCATGTCCGTCGCCGACGACGATCAGGTAGAGACGAGCGTCGGCTGGGGCCTGCGTGTAGAGGCGGTGAAATGCGGCCATCATGAAGCGGTGACCTTTTTCGATACTCAGCCGGCCGACAGACCCAAAGACAAAGGCATCGTTTGGAATGCCGATGCTGCTGCGCGAGGCCGTTTCTCCGTCATGGGGACGCGAATAAGGAGGCAGCATGGCATTCTTCACCACCATGGGCGGCCGCCGATTGCCGCGCAAAAGGGCAATTTCCTCCGCCTGCTTTTCGGAAACGCAGACCACCCGCTGGGCGCGTTTGAGCGCCTGGCGCTCGAGGATTTCGTAGAACTTGACGCGTTTATTTTCCGCCGTGAAGCCGCGCACAAAAGCGATGTGCGACGTATTCGTCGAGCGCGATGCCAGATAGCCGACGACGTTGGCTTTGAACCCGTGCGTGCAGAGCAGAGAGCCCTTGCGGCTGGCCAATATTTGCACGAGACGCTGCACCAGATCAAGGCGAATGCCGCCGGGCAGGCATACCGTAGGAATGTTTCGCTGTTCGGCGGCGACTAGGACTTCAGGCCTTTCCCTAAGGTCGTGAAAGGAGCCGATAGCGAGCCGATACGGAGAATTCTGCATGTCCTGTGCATGATGCAGAATCTGCTTTTCCGGTCCGCCAACCAGATTGCTGCCGATCAAGTGGAGTACGTCGTACTCTCTATTCTTATCTGAAGATCGAGGCATAGTTTTCAAGGCCGACGTAATCCTAACTCGGTGAATTTGCGCAACCACTTCTCTTGCGATGTAGTTCGCAGCTGGCGGATGCCCAGCTTTACCAATTCGGGTTCTTCCGTAGGGACATCCAGATACGAAGACTGGAAAAGATCGCTGGTGGTGTCCCCCTGCCATGCGTGCGGGAACAAAGCAATGGTGTCCCCACGGATTTGGATCGCAGGTGAAGAATAATGCTCTCCGCTGAGAGCCGAGCAAAGGGAACCGATCAAGTCTCGCCCCAACCCCAGCGACAAGGAACATGTCTGCGTTGCTCTGGCGTTCATCTCAATCAGATAAGCATCGCCGTGCGGGTCGATTATGAAGTCGAACCCGCAAAGTCCGGAGAATTTCAGGCGGCAGATGATCTTCCCCACCGCATCCAGAATTTCTCGGTTGTCATGCAGACGCACAATCGTTGCCGGCCCTTTGGGTTTCCACGTTTCCTGAACTTCCACCCCAAGGACAGCGAGTACTTCTCCCTGCCAGCACGCAAGCGCTACATTGGCGTCGGGTCCTGGCACAAACGTTTGGATGCTGACCTGTCGCGGGCGTTGCTTCAGCCATGGAAGAACACAGTTCCAATCTCCATCCAGAAAGGTTCGCTTGGCCGCGATCAGCGTTGCCAGCGGAGCGTGCAGTGTGCGGAAGGCGCGAAGCGCTTCCGGCAAGGTATGGACAATTCTTACGCCTTCCCCGCCGGAGGTGCCGTCGGCTTTCAGCACGGCGGGCAAGCCGTGTTCCGAGAGCCATTGTTCCACTTGTTTCGCGGAGGTGACAGTCCTTGTCTCCGGAATGCGAACCCCTTCCTCGCGGACCATGTCCATGAACTTCTCTCTGGAGACTGTGATGGGGTAGCCGGCTGGATCGCCCAGAGAAGCTGCCAGCAGTCGGCAAATGTTTCTGGCCGTTTCGTGCTTCGATTCGGAGACTTCGTAGTACAGGGAGTGCAGATGTCGCGTGGCCAGGTCGTCGCAGGGAATAACAATGTCCGGGTTTGACGCCAGCATGGCGGTTCGAAACGAACGCACAGGAGCCAGACCGTTGTAGCGGTAGTGAACCTGCAAGGCTCGCGTCGAAAATGCCGGATGGTTCGGAGGGCAGACGATATCGACCGGACAGCCGACCTGGTGGAAGGCCATCGCCAGTCGTGCGGTCGAGAACCATGGGCATGTTGTTGCCAGTAGAACTTTCAAAGTCATGCAGGTACCTTGTAGGTTCGTCTGTCGTGAAACCTATCGCGGTGAATGTTATGATGCCTGAAGAATCGCTGATCTGATCTTACTAAGACTGGCCCAGTTTCGAGGAAAGGATTAGGGGAATTCAGTGTCCGAGAGCGGCGCAACCCCCCAGCCTTATCCACCTACAAGGCATCGAGCTAAGGTCAGAAACAGTCGATACAATCCCCCCATGGAACACACAGGAAAACTGAGATGAACCCTGCTCTGGATGTAGCCGTTGTCGGAGCAGGGCCCTACGGGTTATCCCTCGCCGCCCATCTACAGGCGCGTGGGATACGCAGCGGCATTTTCGGCCCTGCCATGGAAGTGTGGCGCGAGCACATGCCGGCGGGAATGCTGCTGAAGTCCGACGGCTTTGCCTCGAATCTTTCCGATCCGGAATCCAGCTTTACGCTGAAACATTATTGCAAGATGCACTGTCTTCCGTACGACGATACCAGGATGCCGGTTCCGATCGAGACATTTATCGCCTATGCGCTGGCGTTTCAGGAGAAATTGCTGCCGGACCTGGATCCGAGGCGGGTGGCGGGAATCGAACGCACATCGGGAGAATACCGTATCCGGCTGGAAGACGGAGAAATTGTGACGGCGCGGCGTGTGGTGCTGGCAGTTGGCATCAGTCACTTCGCGTATGTTCCGGAATCGCTGGCGCATCTGCCGGCAGAGTTGTTGTCGCACAGTTCGGCGCATCATGATTGCTCTGTATATCGCGGCAAGAAGGTGACGATCATTGGCGCGGGAGCGTCTGCCGTTGATATCGCCGTGTTGATGCAGGAACAGGGCGTGGACGTTTCGCTGGTGGCGAGGGTACCGGAGGTCCGCTTTCATGAAGCCCCCAATCCGAACGGACGTACACTGTGGCAGCAAATGCGCAATCCTTCATCCGGATTGGGACCAGGATGGAAGTCGCGGTTTTATACGGATGCTCCGGGGATATTTCGACGATTCCCTGAATCGCTTCGGTTGAGCATAGTAGAAAAGCATTTGGGCCCGGCGCCGGGATGGCCCATGAAGAAACGGGCGCAGGGGAAAGTTCCTATGCTGCTGGGATATGCGATTGCGCGGGCAGAGGCAAGCAATGGCGGAGTGCGGCTGGCCCTGGCTGCGGAAGACGGTACGGTGCGGGAGCATGAGGCCGAACACGTTGTGGCCGCCACTGGGTACAAGCCGGATGTTCGACGGCTCAAATTTCTGGATGCGGCAATTCAGAGTGAGTTGCGCACGGTTGCCCATGCTCCGATATTGTCTGGGAATTTTGAATCTTCAGTTCCGGGACTCTATTTCGTGGGCATTGCGGCGGCGTACGATTTCGGACCCATGATGCGATTCGCATACGGGTCCGACTATACCGCGCGCCGGCTCTCTCGCCATCTGCAAGCCCAGACATATAAGAGATGAACCCGGCCCGAGGTTAGTGGGGCGAACCTGTGGTGTTCGGCAGGTAGTTGATGAATGCTTCCTCTCGCGGAGCACTTCCGTCTCGTTGGATCGGAAGACGAAGTGACTCGCATTTGGCAGCCGGGCGACGCGAGCCAGCGGAAGATTTAGGGGTCTGGAGCAATTTGGAAGGGGGGTATGCGACTGCGGGATCATTTTTCTCGAGCTATGACAATAGGAACGCGCACGCGCACAAGGTTCTGGTTCCATGCCGTGAAGGCCCTCCGGCCATCCGTACCCGGTAACGGTACGAGGTTGCTTACGGCCAGCACCAGGTTGTAGATCATGAGCCAGTGTCCGACGCCTGGGACTCCCCAAAGGGCCGTCGCAATCATTATATTCACCAGAGGTCCGCTCAGAGCAATCGCGGCCTCATCGAGCGGCATTCGCGCAGGCTCGCGCAGTATGTAAGATCCCCGTAGGCACAAACCAATCTCGCGGACTTTTACCCCCGAGGCCCACGCGACTAGCAGATGACCGCATTCATGCAGCAGCAGGCTTGCCAAGGTTAACGCTCCTAGCAGCAGCCCCGCTGCAAGATGTCCATCCATGGGCCCGAATCCGACCAGCAAAATCGCCCCCGTCATTACCACTCCACCGCGGCGCATCCGAAATGCGATCACCCGGTCCTCCCCAACGCGCCGTTGAGGCGCTTCAAACAAATGAAGCAAGCGGCTGGCCAATTCGCCAGCACCTGGGAATCGGCTCATTTCTGGGGGGAGAGGGAGAAGTAAGTGGGTAATCTTTTGCTAAACACCGCTGGAAGGCGCAAAAACCTGCGCAACTGCCGAATTCAGCGGGTCATACAAGAGTTGCGTATCGAATAAATCTGAACTGCCGGATCAAGCCGTATGCACAGGCCGATGCGTCTACAGAAAACCTGGGGTTGGCTGCAACGGACCCGCACTTAAATATCCAGGTTCTTGACGTCGAGGGCGTTGTCCTCGATGAATTTGCGGCGAGACTCGACGTCTTCTCCCATCAGCGTCGAGAATATCTGCTCGGATTCCGCGAGGTCTTCGAGCTTGACCTGAAGCAGGGTACGGCGATCCGGATCCATGGTGGTTTCCCATAGCTGCGAATCGCTCATTTCGCCCAGTCCCTTGTAGCGCTGGACCTGATAATCTTTGCGACCCTGCTCGATGACGTACTCGAATAGCTCGCGCGGAGTTTGCTTCTCAACCGGATCCTGGCCGGCCTTGGCGGCTCGCTTGGATGTGGGCTGCTTGGTTCCCGGCTCCTTAGCGGCTGGTTCTTCCGCGGACTCGGTTGTTTCGGTGGCGGTATCTTCGCTGGGCGCCGCGGTTTTGGCCGCGGAGTCGATGAGAAACGGCCCCTCCAGAGAATCCTTGATCTGAATATATTTCGCCATCATCTGGCGATATTCCGGCGAGGCAGCCAGCGTCCAGTCGATGCGTCGTTCTGCGCCTTGCGCGTCGGTGAAGCTGAGGGAGTAGGTCTGGTGCTCTTCGTCCTGGACTGGCTGACCGACGGCCTTGAACTGATATTTCTTCGTCAGAGATTCCAGCTTGTTATGCAGCTTGACCAGCTTCTGTGGAGGAGCAGCGGCGGCGCCTTCAAAGTCTGCCCGCTTCGCCAACTCCAGCTTCGCCAGCAGCGTGGTGACTTCCTCATTGCGCAGGCGTTTGTTGACTTTGTCGAAGAAGCCGAGATACTCATTCAAATGTCCCATGAAGCGGGTGAGCGCAGCGCCTTCCATACTGGCCGCA
>JAJYSL010000227.1 GCA_021793595.1 Acidobacteriota bacterium | reverse complement strand
TATCCGTCGAGCAGCAGAATCCGCCGCTCCCTCGCGATACATTTGTCTTTCATCCACCTGCTGGAGTGAACGTGGTTCAGGGCCTGGCGCCGATTTAGAGCATTTTCCATCTTCGGAGTCATGTATTTGCAGTTGAAACCAGTGCAGTTGTCGCCATCCATTTGGATGGCCTTGGGTCTTGCCTCAGCCGTCTTGCTGGGCGGTAGTGCGCCAGCTCGTGCGCAATGGCAAATCCAGTCCAGCGGAACTCGTGCGAACCTGCGTGCCATGCATGCCGTCAATGCGAACATCGCCTGGGCCAGCGGCGCCCACGGTACCATCCTCCGCACACTGGACGGTGGCAGTACCTGGCAAACCTGCCAGATTCCCCCTGCTGCAAGCAAGCTGGATTTTCGCAGTCTCTGGGCTTGGGACGCGGACCATGCCATGGCGATGTCCAGCGGTCCCGGGGTTGAATCCCGACTCTACTCCACTCACGACGGCTGCCGCACCTGGCATCTCGTCTTCACCAACCCCGATGTCGACGGTTTCTGGGATGCCCTGCAATTTGATGGCACACGATTCGGTGTCATTCTCGGCGATCCGGTTCGCGGCAGCTTCACCCTCTTTGTCACTTACGACGGCGGCAATCGCTGGACCCGCCAGCTCGACCCTTGCCTGCGAACCATGGAACCGAAGCAGGGAGCCTTTGCCGCCGGCAATCAGGCGCTCGCTGTCCTTCCCATCCGGAACGCCAACGCCCAGGCCGGCTCCGCCGTCAACCACCAAATCTGGTTTGGCACCAGCGGAGGCTGGCTCTACAGCTTTGAATTGGCCCCGCTTCAATTCGTTGCCGACCCCAGCGGAGGAGCCGCGGAAAATGCCTGTACCCACGTGCGTGCCCTTCCGCCCATGCCCGGATCATCCACCGCCACCAGCGGCATTTTCGCCGTCGCCTTTCACGATGTAACCGAAGGCGTCGTCGTTGGCGGAGATTACGCCCAGCCCCAGAACGCAGCCGCAAGCGCTGCCTACACTGTGGATGGCCTGCATTGGCACCCCTCGCTGCATCCGCCCGCCGGATATCGTTCCGCAGTGGCCTGGAATGCAACCGACAGCAGTTGGATCGCAGCTGGCCCCAACGGCAGCGATATTTCCTGGGACGGCGGCAAAACCTGGCAGCCCCTTGATCATGATCCCTGGAACTCGCTCAGCCTGCCCTTCGCCTCAGGACCAGACGGCCGCATCGCAAGACTGATATCTTGGGGTCAGCTACGCGCAAGCAGTCGCACCCAGGCCTCAGCCCTGCAGGCTGGCTCGGGGGAATAGATTTCTGTGGAATATATTGTCAAAACCGCGGATGAACGTGGACACGTCCAGGAAAATGTCCACCTGGCGAATTCAGCCGAGGAGCTGCGTCAGCGCTTCGCCCAATCAGGCCACTACGTCTATTGGGTCAAACCCAAAGGAATCGCCGGCAAGGCTGGTAAAAGCAAGCGCGTCAAGCTGGAACCCTTCTTAATCTTCAATCAGCAATTCCTCACCCTTATCCGCGCCGGCCTGCCCATCCTTTCCTCGGTCGATCTTCTTGCCAAACGCCAGAAGGCTTCCGTCCTCCGCGCCCAGTTGGAAGACGTCACAACCCGCGTGCGCACCGGCCAATCTCTCTCCGCTGCCTTCGAGGCTCAGGGCGGCTTTCCTGTCATCTATACCACTTCGCTCCAAGCCGGCGAACGTTCCGGCAACCTGGAAGAAGTCCTCAGCCGCTACCTAGCCTTTCAGCGCATCGCGCTCACCTTCCGCAAAAAGCTGATCGCATCGTTGTTCTATCCCGTTCTTCTCGTCGTCATGGTCACCGGCCTTTTCATCTTTTTAATCAGCTTCGTCGTGCCGCGTTTTGCCGCCCTCTACGATCAGATCGGCACCAAGCTTCCCGGCATCACCGTTTTCATGCTCAACATGGGCAAGGACTTCCAGACGTATTTGCCTTATCTCGCCGTCGCCGTCGCGGCCCTCGCCTTTGGCCTGTTTCGCTGGAGCCGCACCGACGCCGGCGCCAACCGCATCGATTCCATTCGCATCAACACTCCCATCTTCGGCAACATCTGGGTCAAATATCAGGTGGCGCTTTTCTCACGCACACTCTCCACACTGTTGTCCGGCGGCTTACCTCTGGTACCATCGCTTGAAACCGCGGCCCGATCCATTGGCAGCCGTCGCCTCAGCCAGGCCGTCTCCCAGTCCGTTGGCAGCGTGCGAGAAGGCAAGGGACTCGCCACCAGCCTCAACAACACCAAGATTTTTCCTGAGCTGTCGATTGAAATGATCGAAGTCGGCGAAACCACCGGAGCACTCCCCGGTATGCTGAACTCTGTCGCTGAATTTTTTGAGGAGGATGTGCAGACCGCACTGACCGCGGCGCTTTCGTTGATCGAGCCGGCAATCCTGATCGTCATGGGCGGAGTCGTCGTCACCATTCTCATCGCGCTCTACCTGCCCATTTTCAGCCTCGGTGCGGCCGGCGCAATGCAACACTAGAAACTGCAAGGAGAGTCTTATGGCCGATATGGCAGTTGTTCCCATCGAAAAGCCGCTCGCCAGCGACGAGGCGACGCAGGCCCAGATACTTGCCGCCAGGTACCGCTGCGAATTTGTCGATCTCAGGAATTTTCACATCCAACATGAGTTGTTCCGCACCGTGCCGGTCGACATGATGTTCCGTTACAACTTTGTTCCGCTGGAACAACTCGACGGCAAGCTGGTCATCGCCGTCAGCGACCCCAGCAAGCTGATGATGCTGGACGAAATTTCCAGCCTGCTGGGGCAGAGAATTGGCGTCAAGGTCGCCACCCTCAGCCAGATCACTGACCTGCTGAAAAAAACCGAGCAGTCGCAGCGCGTGCTGGAGGAAGCCACCGAGGGCTTGACCTTCGATGTCCTTACTTCCGAAGACAATTCCGACGAAACGCTCTCCATTGAAAAACTCACTTCCGAGGAAGACGTCAGTCCCATCATCCGCCTGGTCGACACCATGGTGTTCACCGCGTTGGAACGAAGGGCCAGCGATATTCACCTGGAGACCTACGACGACTGCCTGTTGGTCAAGTACCGTATCGACGGTGTCCTGCAGCATGCCATGGCTCCCATTGCACGCGAACACCACCAGACCATTCTTTCCCGCATCAAGGTCATGAGCGAGCTCGATATTGCCGAGCGACGCGTTCCCCAGGACGGCCGTTTTCGCGTGCGCTACAAAGGCCGTTTGATTGATTTCCGCGTCTCCATTATGCCCACCGTGCACGGCGAAAATGCCGTCCTTCGCGTCCTCGACAAGGAGTCGATGAGCGAAACTTTTCGCTCGCTGACCCTCAACGTCGTCGGATTCGAGGAAAACGATCTGCGCCGTTTTCGCCGCTATATTCGCGAGCCCTACGGCATGGTCCTGGTCACCGGACCCACCGGCTCCGGCAAAACTACCACCCTGTATGCAGCCTTGAATGAAATCAAGAGCGATGAAGACAAGATCATCACCATTGAAGATCCGGTGGAATATCAGATTCGCGGCATTACGCAAATTCCGGTCAACGAGAAAAAAGGACTGACCTTCGCCCGCGGCCTGCGCTCCATTCTCCGCCACGATCCCGACAAGATTCTGGTCGGCGAAATCCGCGATCAGGAAACCGCTCAGATTGCCATCAATTCCGCCCTCACCGGACACTTGGTCTTCACCACGGTCCATGCCAACAACGTGGTCGATGTGCTGGGCCGCTTTCTCAACATGGGCGTCGAGCCCTACAATTTTGTTTCCGCCCTCAACTGCATTTTGGCCCAGCGTCTGGTTCGCCTCATTTGCCAGGATTGCAAACGTCCGGTGCAGTACGACCGCGAGACACTGCAACTCAGCGGACTGGATCTTAGTGAATGGTCCGATTTTCCGTTTCAGGAGGGAACCGGCTGCATCGAGTGCGGCGGCACCGGTTACAGAGGGCGTACCGCCATCCATGAATTGCTGGAGTTAAATGACCGCATCCGCGAAATTATTTTAGAGAAAAGGCCGAGTTCCGAAGTGCGCAAAGCGGCCCAAAGCGAAGGAATGACCTTTCTACGCGAGTCGGCGTTGCAAAGGGTTCGCCTGGGTCTGACAACACTGAAAGAAATTAACAAAGTTACCTTCATCGAAGCTTCACGATAAGCTTGAATCACATGCATCTTTTCCCATCCTCACTGCAATCTGCAGTGCGTCCGCGGCTCGCCTGCGAAATCGCACCGGACGGAATTTTTGCCGGCGGCTCCTCCCGAGTCGACTCTCCGCTGGATTCGGCCGTTTTCGTCGCCCTGCCCGCAGGCTCCGTCTCGGCCGGCATCGCCGCTCCTATGTTTCGCGACAGCAACGCTGTCCTGACCGCTCTGAAAAGCGCTTTGGATTCTATTGATTCCCGGGGGCGCGACTGGACGGTGGTTGTCCCCGATACCTGCACCCGGGTGCATATTCTGGACTTCGACACCCTGCCCACCAAGCCACAGGAGATATTGCCGCTGGTGCGCTTTCGTTTGCGTCGCATATTGCCCTTCGATGCCGATCTTGCTGCTGTTTCCTATCAGATGTTGAAGTCCACCAACGCCACCGGCAAAAACGGACTGGTGCAGGTCATCGCGGCAGCCATGCCGGGGGAAATACGCCAGGAAATCGAATCCGTGATGCGCGACACGCAGCGCGAGCCCGGCGTTCTGCTGCCTGCCACTCTGGCCTGCATGGCCGCGCTCCCGGACTCAGGCTCGCACCTGCTGGTGCATACCGACCAGGATTCCATGACCACAGCCATCGCCCACAATGGAGAAATGCTGCTGTACCGCACGACCGGGCGTTCCAATACAGAGCCCGGAGAAATGGCGCAGGCCGTGTTGGTTGCGGCAGCATATTACGAAGATAGGTTGCACCAGCCGCTGCAGGAAGTTTGGGTGAGCGGACTGGAATCGATCGAGAAACTGCGTCAGCACCTGGCTGCGGACGAAGCCTGGCAGATTCCCCTGCGTAGCCTGGTCAACTCGCAATCCTTTTCCACCGGAGCGGTTCCCAGGAATGTGGAGCCGGGCCGATTTACCAGCGTGGTGGGGGCGCTCTGCGGCTGATGCGCATCACTCTCAATCTCGCCTCTCGTCCTTTCTTTGAAGCACGGCCCATGCTGCTGCGGCTGCGCATTGCCGCCGTAGCCTTGGTCCTTCTGGCCGTGGCTCTCTTTCTCTTGCTGCGAAGGGCGGAAGTCAAGGCCGGAGAAGCGCAGGCCGCAGTGCATCGCTGGACCCTCGCCTCCCAGTTGCTGCAGCAGGAGTGGCAACGCGACCAGGCGCTGATGCAAATGCCGGAGAACGCCGCCACGCTGGATCGTTCCGAATTCTTGAATCATCTTTTTCTACAGAAATCTTTTTCCTGGACCACCGCGCTGATGGATCTGGAATTAGTCCTGCCTCAGGGCGTGCAGGTCATGAGCATCGATCCCCAGATGACCAAAGACGGCCATGTGATGATGCGCTTGCGGGTGAATGGTCCCCGCGATAAGGTGGTTGGACTGGTGACTAATCTGGAAAAATCTCCTCACTTTCTCGCGCCTCTTGTCGTCGGTGAAACCGCCGATATCCAAGGGCAGGGCCGCGCCGGTTTCCGTCCCACCATGTCCGAATCGACCGACGTAAATGTCGACATCCTCGCTGAGTTCAATCCTGGCAATCTTGCCTCGAACGATGTTGCAGCGGAAGAGAAAAAATCAGGCACGCACACCATCCCGGCAGCCAAAGCGCATGCTCAGAAACCGCAGCCAACGCGCCGAGGAGTCGCTCCGCGCCGTCGCGCACGCCCCAACTCCAGGGCACCTCGGAGGGCGCCATGAGCCTCTCGCGTCCCAGATGGACCAACATTCGCATCACGGCAAAGCATTGGCATTATGCTGCGCTCGTTTTGTTACTACTGCTGAACGCAGTTCTGGCTGTTCGCCTCGCCGTGGCTTGGAAGCGCGTCAGCGAAGGAGATACAGCGCGCTTGGAACAGCGGGAAGCCCAGTATCGCGCCATGCAATTGAAGACCAGGCCTCTGCGCGGTTTGGACAAGAAAATTCAGCAGGCGAAGACGGATCAACAGGCCTTCTATACCAAGCGTTTTCCGGCCACCGATTCTCAGGTTTTGAAGGAGCTGGGAACGCTGGCGGTGAAAAATAATGTCCTGCTGGCCCGCGGCCAGTATGCCCACGGCAAGCCCAACCAGGGCCTGATCGAACTTCGCATGGATGCCAGCTTGAGCGGGGATTACGCTCCTATCGTCCGCTTCATCAACGGCCTGGAGCGCGATCGCATCTTTTTTCTCATCCGCGGCATTGCGCTCAATGGGCAGCAGAATGGTGTGGTGAGTCTGCGCATGATCTTAAGCACCTATCTGCGTGCGGACACTGCCAGCCCTGCCCCTGCCATACCCGCCACCACCCCCGCAAGCTCAACCGCGATGGAGGGACAATAGCGATGGCGATGCGACTCGGCACAGAGGACAAAAAGAAACGCTGGATAGCCATGATCGCTGTATCAGTGGCCCTCACCCTGTTTGCCCATATGGTTTGGCAATTGGCCAGCGGGCCGCCGTCTGCGCCTCCCCCCCCATCCACTGCGACCACTGCGCCTCCGACTCAGGCATCCGAGACCACGGAGACTTCCGGCCGCAACGCCCAGCATCTCGAAAGCGCAACATCGCTCGATCCCACGCTGCACCCGGAATGGATGGCCATGGCAGAAAACACCGTCTACACCGGCACCAGCCGTAATATCTTTTCGAAAGATTCTCTTCCCCCCTCCCAGACAATCGAGAAACCGATCGCGTCGGTGCGCACGGGACGCCCGGTGCTCACTGGCCCTGCCCCGCCACCGCCTATCGACCTGAAGTTCTATGG
>JAJYSL010000226.1 GCA_021793595.1 Acidobacteriota bacterium | reverse complement strand
TTATGAAAATTGGAACTTTGGATGGTCACACACCTGTCCCTCGTTGGAGATGATAGCTGGTTATGCAGACGCGCTTGGACGCAAAAAGTTGCTGGTATCCTGCTGCGTGTCCAAGTTTCTTCGACTCGCAAGCGATTAGCGGACTTCCGGTCTTTCTGGCCACGATTTACCCATCAGCGACAGGAGGCAAACAAGCCCTCGCTTCGTCGCTCGCCGCAATGCCTGATAGGGAGACCGCAGAAATGCGATAGCGACATACGGCGCACCGAAATTCTCACGAATAATGCTGTATACCTCACGAGAGTTGCGCTTGTCTTCCGAGATACCGTCTTTGCGGTGATGGGAAACTATCCCATTGAAGAGCCGCACTTTTTTCCCACTCTTGAACATGCGTTGATTCAGATCGAAATCCGCGTAAACACGATAGCGAGTGTCATAGACAAGCTGCGGAGTGCGCCGGTAAAACGTGCCTTGATGATGCCAGGTGTTTTCGATCCGAAGCCAAAATCCGGTCTCCGGACGGAATATCTCACCCTGGTCTGAAGTGACTGCGAAAGAGGCGACGTCCACCTGGTCCTTGAGACACGTGGCGAGCGTTTCAGTTGGGATGGATTTCAGGGTGTCGCCGGCATTCAGGTGCAGAATGTATTCGCCGCGGGCGGCGGCAATCCCCTTGTTCATCGCATCGTAGATTCCGGAGTCGGGCTCGCTCAACCAGTAGTCGATTTTGTCATTCCACTCTCGCAAAACCTCTATCGTGCCATCGTCGGAGCCGCCATCGATCACAACCAGTTCAAACTCGCGCGGATCGAACGAGAGGATGTTATTGAGGAGACGAAGACACTCCTCCCGGTCGCGAAACAGCACGATAATGATGGAGACCAATGGAGGTTCCTTGCGAATGTCTCCAAGAGTTCGCCGGCCACCCTCCAAACGCGCTGAAATTTCCGCCTGCATTTCTTATGTACCCTCGGCTTTATAGAGGCCTCGCGTGCGCAGGCCGCCGGCCATGGCTGGGGCGGGCTTGGAGGGCAACTGGAAACACGGATCTGGCTCCGTGCGGTTTCTGGTGAGTCGCCGCGTGGTGCTGAACCTTTCGTCGATGCACTCGAAATCCATGGTGATCCTCAAATCCCCGTCGGCTATCTTCACCTCACGATCCGCCGATGTTTGACTATTGTCATAGCTAGTCGTTCCTGACAATTGGCCTTGCCGGAATTCCGACTACAGTTGTTCCGGATTCTACATTCTTGTTGACAACTGCCCCAGCGCCCACAATCGCGGAATCGCCGATCACCGTATCTTCTAAAATCTGCGCCCCGGTGCCTACTAACACCCCTGCTCCAACACGAACCCACCCTGAAATATTGACCGACGGATTTATCACGCTTCCCTTGCCTATTTTGGCCTCATGCCCAATCGTGCATGCAAAGTTAACCAACGAAAACGATTCAAATACTATATTTACAGTCGCTACCACACCCGGACAAAGAATTACTCCCTCCTCGAGAACACAGGTTTCAGAGTCCAGGATCACTGAGGGATGAATGATTGCCGGCCAATCAATTTTCGGATATTGCTTCTTCAGTCTTTCAGCGATTTTAAGCCGGGCCGACGGATTGCCGATCCCAATAGCAAGCGCATCGACATCATTCGATTCCAGCCATTCGGCCTCTTCCCGAACGCCGCTCTCCGGGATCGTTAGCTTCTGTATATTGTTTTCCAGCAAGCAAGCTACTTCAAATGGTTCGTAGCGCTTTCTAGGGTCGGCGGCAACTTCTGATAATATCCATCGAAGTTCGCGTGCAAATCCGCCAGCACCTATGATTGCGAGTCGTCTCATATTTACACCTCAGTGATAGGCACCCGTGAATCGCGAGCAAAGTCGGCAACTTCTAGCAGACGGGCTCCAAATTCTCGCCTGCGCTGGGTCAGAATCTCAAGTGCTTCGTCTCTGCCCATTCGGGCTGGTGGGTCATTCAGGAATTTCAGCATCTTCGTCGCAAGATCCTCCGCTGAGCCAGCGCGAAAAAAATCAATAACGCCAATGTCTATTTCTCGATTTACATCGATATCCGATACTATCCCGGGAGTACATGTAGAAACAGCATCATATATAGCTCCTCCACCCGGCCCACCTTCAAAGAGCGTCGGCTGAATTAGCGCGACGGATTGTCTCATAATCGCCAGTTGATCTCCTTTGGGAACGATGCCAAGAAAGCGGATATTCTTGTCCAGATGATTTTTGGCGATCCAAGTTCTCAGTTTATTGAAATGCTCTGGCCAACGGTAATCCGTCGTATTACCTGTGCAAAGGATATGCACGTCCTGCCCTGCATCCCGAACTAAACGCAAGGCGGCAAAGGCAGTTTCGTGGGATTTATGTATCCAGAACTGGTTTGAAATCAGAAAATATTTGTCCGGTAGATTGTATGTTCTGTCGACATCAACGGGCTCACGCGATAAGGCCGGATTCATCGGCGGACAAAACGGTAATGCGAAAATCTTTGCTTGATGGTCCGGATAAAACTCCTCAATGTCATCGACAACGGCTCTTGCATTCACGACGACTGCGCAGGCATCTTCCAGCACCTTGCTAAATAAACGATCTCTCTGCAAACACTCATTCCTGCTGAAGAAATGCGGTAACAGCTTGTGTTGTAGATCTGGAATATATCCTATCCACGCAACTGGGAAATTCTTTCCGAGCGATATTTGACATGGAAATACAACCTCGGACTTACGCCGCGATAGGACTGTTCTTAGCCCGGCGGGAGAATTCCGATATGGAATAATCTCAACTGTTCCATCGATGTGATTCATTGCGTCTCGAAGCTCGGCATTCGATACAGGAGAAGACCGCGAGCTTTTTCTTTTTGTGAGGAAAAAGAAGAATTGACGCTTCATTGAACTAGCCGCCGACCACGCCCGTTGCGTTAGTGTTGGCTTCGGTAGCAGTAGGTCCCATGCGCGTGTCGAGGCGGTAGAGCTTAGACCGCTGATGCATAAGCGCAAGAAATCTACTCCGCCAGTCCACTGCGTGAGCCACTCCCCAAGGAAAGCAATACGCACCTCTCGGCTTTCTGAACCTGAGTTTTTCATGGGCATGTCACATGGTGATGTGTTCCAGTTGATTCCTATTTATTGAAATAATTGGCGATGACATCGCATATTTCTTTCACAGAGTCTTCTGTGAGAGCAGGGTAGCTCGGCAGATTGATGCCGCGCCATGCGATGTCCTCTGCGACTGGATGACGCTGAAAGCGCTGGGAATACATAGGCATACTGTGGACGGGGTAAAAAACGGGGCGTGTCTCGATGCTGTGCTCGCGAAGGGCATTCCTCAATGGCTCCCGGTCGGTGGCATCCGGTACAAGTATGGAACACATCCAATAGGAATGCTGGACCTCGCCAACGGCATCGTGAAACTCTATTGGCGTATCTCGCAGATAGTGTTTATACCAGGCGGCAACTTGTCGTTTTTTCTCTATAAAGCCGCCAGCCTGCTCGATCTGAGCTAGTCCTATGGCAGCACAGATATTGGTCATCCGATAGTTGTACCCAACAACGTCGTGCCAATACTCCCTATGTTTAGCCAGGCCTTGTCCTTTATAGTGCTGCACGCGATCATGGAGGGTTTCATCGTCTGTAACAACCATGCCCCCTTCGCCTGTTGTGATGGTTTTGTTTCCGAAAAAGCTAAATGTACCGACGTCACCAAACGTGCCAACATGGCGGCCCTTGTAGTAGGTGCCGAAAGCCTCGGCGCAATCTTCGACAATAAACAAATTGTGCTCGCGTGCAATCGCGACCAACTGATCCATTTCGCAAGGTTGGCCGTAGAGATGCACGACCATAATCGCCCGGGTGCGCGGTGTAATGTTGCGTCGCACATCATCGGGGTCCATTTGCCAAGTGCGCTTGAGCGAATCGCAAAATACAGGAGTTGCGCCGGTATACGCAATTGCGTTTACGGAGGATATATAGGTAAGAGTCGGCACGATTACTTCTGCATCCGATCCAATGCCCAAGGCGACTAAGGCTAGATGAAGCGCTACCGTGCCATTACTGACGGTGCTGGCGTGGCGAGCGTCGATATAGGATTTGAAGCTGTTCTCAAACTCGGAAACGAACTTTCCCTTTGAAGATATCCATGTTGAATCCAGGCACTCATTTACGTATTTCTTCTCGTTGCCAGTCAAGAGCGGCTGATAAACGGGGTATTTGAACATGATTAGTCCTTTCCTATGGTCAGCACGCATGATTGAGAAGCGTGAGCTTCCATTCTTCCCAGCAACCGGGGTACATACAGGGCGCACGGCAATGCGCTCAACAATGAGTACGTAACGATGGTGGCCCAGGGAACGCCGGAAATACCGTAGAGGTGCGTGAATACTATTTTCGTCAGCAAGCAGCCGATTCCGAAAATGGCGGCAACGATCACTTGGAACTTCACTATGCCCGCGCCATTCAAGAACATGGAGAGCGTGCTGCCGCAGTTACTCAACACAGCCCAGACGGCGAGACCCAGCATCAGCAGGAAAGACGGATGAATGCCGGGGCCGACCCACCAGAGAAGCAGTTTGTTGGAAAACACTAATAGCGTAGCCGACACGATCGAAGTGAAGGCGAAGACGCCCAGCAGGGTGCGAGTGAGGGTATGGCGGACCCAGAGCATATCTCCGCGCGAGATGGCCTCACCGTAAGCCGGCCAAAGGGGCATCATGAGCATGGTGACGACGACCGTAATGACGGAAAACATGCGCTGCGGGATGGAAAAGACGGTTACGTCCGCGACTCCCAAGATGCGGGCGATGATGAAATTATCGGCGGAGTAGGACACGGCAACCACCAACTGCAGGACGAAGAACATTCCGCCGAGCCGGGTAATCTTGTCGATTGCCTGACGGGAGACAAGATGAAGGTGGGGCAGCAAGTCTCGCCGGCTGACTCCGAAGAAGTAGCCCGCGTTCATCCATGTTCCCAATACAGGCGCGCCGGCAAAGGCAACGACCAGCGCCGCCAGGCTGAGGTGAAAATGAACCACGGCAAGGATACCGACCAGGATGAGGACGCTGGAAAATATCTCCCATAGATTCGTCAGAAATCCCTGCTGCAGGCCGAGTTGGGCGCGTTGGACGACATCGAGAGGGATATTGAGGGCGAAGCAGACCACGAAGACAAGCACCGCAGGTCCGGCCTGGGCACGGGCATCCGCGGTGGTTGCGCGAAACAGATTGCCCCAGTCGACGAACCGGTAGATTGAAAAGAAGAGCGCCAATAGCCCCGAGCCGATCAAAGTCAACACGGCAAATCCGCTGGAGATGGCTCCGCGGATTCCGTCCCAGTCATCTTTCCCGAATGCGGTGGAGACGGTATTCAGGACGCCATTTCCGACGCCGAAGTCCGCGAAACCGGCCATGGCGAGGACGGAACTGATGGTCATCCAGAGTCCGAAACGCTGGTTGCCAAGATAGTGCAAGGTCAGCGGGATCGTGATGAAGGTGACGCCGATGCGCACGGCACGGGAAACTCCCGAGGTAATTCCGGTGACGGCCGCGCGGCGATGACGAGCGGCGGACCGCTCCGCCGGGTCTAGGCTTTGCATCGCGGTGGATTGCAGGTCTTTTCCAGTTTCCCGCAACATGGCGATGACATTCATTTGGATCCAATCTCCGAAATCAATAGGATGCGAGGGTCCTAACAGTCGCCTGAATGCGAACAACAGACGAACGTATGCGCCTGGAATAGCCGTAGTTTACCGGAAATGGAGTCAGTCGCGGAAAACGGCGGGCGGCGGGCTGACTTCGGAGAGGCGTTGGAAGTCTTCATCGGGCAGCTTGAGTCCGGCGGCGGCGATGTTTTCTTCGACGTGGGCAACGGAGGAAGTGCCGGGAATCGGCAGCACCACCGGAGAGCGCCGCAGCAGCCACGCCAGAGCCACCTGCAAGGGAGTGGCGTCGAGTTTTCTGGCCACGTCCTCCAGCGCTTCATTGGCCTGGCGATTCTGTCCCAGTGGAGCCCATGGCATGAAGGCAATCCCATTTTTCTCACAGTGGTTCAGCAGGTAATCCCACTCGCGGTCGGCGAAGCTGTAGCGGTTCTGGACGGAGACGATGGGCACCATTTTCCGCGCCCGCTCGACATGCTCCATGGTCACGTTGGAGAGCGCGATGTGGCGGATCTTTCCTTCCTCGCGCAGCCGGGCTAGCGTGCCGATGGATGCGTCGAACGAAACGGCCGCATCGGGAATGTGCAGGTAATAGATTTCGATGTGATCCAGGCGCAACCGTTTCAGGCTGCCTTCCACGGCGGCCTGCAGATGCTTCGGACTGGCATTGTGGACCCACCGACCGGGACCGAGCCGCTCCCAGCCGCCCTTGGTGGCAATCACCAGGTCGCGGGGATAGGGGAACAGGGCTTCGGCAATCAGTTCCTCGGAGACATGGGGGCCGTAGGAATCGGCGGTGTCGATGAAGTTGACGCCCAGTTCCACGGCGCGGCGCAGGGTTGCCAGGGCGGCGGCGGGATTCTCCGGCGGACCCCATATCCCTTTGCCGGTCAATCGCATGGCCCCGTAGCCAAGGCGGTGGACGGTACGATCTCCCAGTTGGATGGAACCGGCGGCTGCGGCTGAGATGCTTTCGACACTCTGGCTCATGCGGTCAAATCTCCCTTTGTCTAGTTGACATTATGTCTCAAACTGCTATACTCATCAAACCTTTTAGCTCAACACGAACTCTTGTTCAACGGACCTTCAAATCCCCCATGCGAAGCCGTACGATCGAGTTAGCTTTTGTCGTGCTTTTTTTGATGCCGCTGGTTCTCGTGTCCGATGCCTGGGCAACGCAGAAGCAGCGAACCATCATTATTATTGCACTCGATGAGTCGGGAAGCATGGTTCGCAGCGATCC
>JAJYSL010000023.1 GCA_021793595.1 Acidobacteriota bacterium | reverse complement strand
ACTTGCGGAGTTATCGACGCTAGACCATTATCCTGCCTTAGTCGAATTCGTCGAAATTTGGAATCGTTTTCTACAAAACTCAATTCCTCCAGAAGTAATAAATGAGATAGGCCGCAGCGAAGAAATACTTATACCCTTGTACGAAGATATTGAGCAGAATTTTAGAAGTTTGAATGCCCGTCTGAAAAGGTAAATGCGTTCGTCCGCCGCATTTCTAGCCTTTCACCTTGGCACCCCGTCACAGCCACCTCCTAAACCGACGAAGCATTACCCATCCAGGCTGTAAACTAGAAGGATGCGGCAGTGTGCAATTTTTGCACTGCCAACCCCCTCTGCAGGGACTTGTGGCCCAATGGATTCGATCACCGTTCGCGGCGCACGCGTTCACAACCTGAAGAATATCGACTTTGAGATTCCGCACGGCCAGTTGACGGTCGTGACCGGGGTTTCAGGCTCGGGGAAGTCTTCGCTTGCGTTCGACACGATTTATGCCGAGGGTCAGCGGCGGTATGTGGAGTCGCTGTCGGCCTACGCGCGGCAGTTTCTGGAGCGGATGGAGAAACCGGACGTCGATCAGATTGATGGGCTGGCTCCGGCGATTGCGATCAAGCAGAAAAATTCGACACGAAATCCTCGCTCCACGGTGGCCACGGCGACGGAAATTTACGATTATCTGCGGCTGTTGTACGCGCGTTGCGGAACCATGATTTGCCTGACCTGCGGCAACATTGTGAAGCGCGACAGCGTGGATGAGATTGCGGAAGCGGTGCTGAACCTTCCGGAGACAACGCGGATTTTGGCGCTGTTTCCGGTGGTATTGCCGGACGCAGCCGACGAGAGAAAAAAGTTCACCGCGAAAAAGAAAGCTGCGAAGAAGGCCGCAAAGGCTGCAAAAATAGCGGCGGCTGCGCCAACAAAAAAAGATGGCAAGCCGGTGACGAAGGCCGAAGCGGCGCGAGTGGCATTGGCGGCCGCGACACGGACGGCGGCGAAGATCAATCGCTATGCGACCGAGTATGTGCCGGATGCGCCGGAGGTTGCGGAAGCTTCGATGGATCCGCGGCGGAAGCGGTTGGGTGAGCTGCGACAGCGCGGCTTTAACCGGCTGTATCAACACGGAAAGGTCGTTGAATTCTCCACACCGGAATCGTTGTTGGAGCTGGATTTTTCGCAGCCGATCTTCGTGCTGATCGACCGGATTGTCGTTTCGGCTGAAGCGCGGGCCCGGGTTGTGGATGCGGCGGAGACAGGCTATCGCGAAAGCGGAGAGGTTGTGTTCGAAGTGGTTCCGCGAGCCACTGAAGGTGAGCCGGAGATCCCGCCTGAAGACCGGCAGCGGCTGCGCTTTTCCGGCGCCTACGCGTGCAGCCAGTGCAATCGGGTATATCGTGAGCCGGAGCCGCCGCTGTTTTCATTCAACAATCCTTATGGCGCGTGCGCGCGGTGTGAAGGATTCGGCAACACCATCGACTTCGACCTGGATCGAATTCTTCCGGACAAAACTCGCACGCTGAATGAGGGGGCGGTCGATCCGTGGGTGCGGCCGAAATATCGACCCATGTTCGGCGAATTGCGACGCGCTGGGAAAGAAAGGAATCTTCCATTGGATGTGCCGTGGAAGGATCTTTCGCAGGAGCATCAGGAGTTTGTCCTGAACGGCGACAAATCGTTCCCCGGCATTCGTGGATTTTTTGCTCATCTGGAGCACAAGAAATACAAGCTGTATGTGCGCGTGTTCCTGAGCAAGTATCGCGGGTACGCGTTGTGTCCGGAGTGCAATGGCAAGCGGTTGCGCGCCGAGGCGCGAGCGGTGAAAATTGACGGGCGCGACATTTGCGACGTGACATCGATGACCGTGGGAGACGCGCAGGCATTCTTTGCGCAGCTGCAACTGAGCCCGGCGCAAATGGAGTTGGCAGGAAGAATTCTGGAAGAAGTTCGCCAGCGGCTGGGATTTTTGAACGATGTCGGACTGGATTATTTGTCCCTCGATCGGTTGTCATCCACGCTGTCAGGCGGCGAGGCGCAGCGGGTGCAGCTGGCAACTTCACTGGGATCGCAGCTGGTGGGGGCAATGTATGTGCTGGATGAGCCGTCAATTGGATTACATCCGCGGGACACGGGTCGGCTGATTCGAATTCTGGAGGGCTTGCGCGACCTGGGGAATACGATTCTGGTGGTCGAGCATGACGCGGATATTATTCGCGCAGCCGATTATCTGCTGGATCTTGGTCCGGGCGCGGGAGAACTGGGCGGGAAACTGCTGGCCTCCGGAACGCTGCCGGAGTTGATGCAGTCGCCAAATTCTTTGACGGGGAAATATCTGCGTGGACAGCTTGCGATTCCAGTTCCCTCTCGACGAAGAATTCCTGGAAATGAACGGCTGCGACTCACAGGAGCGCGGGCGCATAATTTGCGTTCGGTCACCTGCGACATTCCGCTGGGTATGTTGACGTGTATCACTGGCGTTTCCGGATCTGGAAAATCCACGCTGGTGCATGATGTTTTGTATCAGGCGCTGGCGCACCGCTTGGGTGAAGGCGAGTCGCCGGGGCGACCCGACCCGACACATTTGTACGACACGCTGCAAGGATCGGAATATCTGGATGGAGTTGTGTTGGTGGATCAGTCTCCTATCGGGCGCACACCGCGATCGAATCCGGTGACGTATATGAAGGCGTTCGATGGGATTCGCGATCTATTTGCGTCGTTGCCAGATGCCAGGCGGCGAGGATATACGGCTGGATTTTTCTCCTTCAATGTTCCCGGGGGCCGATGCGAAGTTTGCCAGGGCGACGGCACAGTTACAGTGGAGATGCAGTTTCTGGCCGATGTGGAGCTGCCGTGCGAGGAATGCAACGGCACGCGATTCAAAGCGGGCGTGCTGGAGATTCGCTACAAGGGAAAAAACATTCACGACGTGCTGAACATGACGGTGAAAGAGGCACTGCAATTTTTTGCCGGGCACCTCAAAATTCAAGATCGATTGCGTGTGTTGGATGATGTCGGCCTGGGGTACGTGCGACTGGGACAGTCCGCGACGACGCTTTCCGGCGGCGAAGCGCAACGGGTGAAACTGGCATCGCATCTGGCGAACGCGAGGCCGGCAGGCGGGAAACGGGCGAAGAATCGGTTGCTCTATATTCTGGATGAACCGACCACGGGATTGCATTTTGACGATGTCAGCAAACTGCTTTCGGCGCTGCGGCAGTTGATTGACGGTGGGGGATCGCTGCTGGTGATAGAGCATAATCTGGATGTACTGAAGGCGGCGGATTGGATCGTCGATCTGGGGCCGGAGGGCGGACGTCGCGGCGGCGAGATCGTGGCGGAGGGCACTCCAGAACAGATCGCTGCGGTTCCCGCGTCGCATACCGGTCAATGGCTGGCACGAGTGTTGAAGCCCGCAAACCAGGCCGCCGATTTGGCAGCGGCAGGAAAAAGATGAAGCAATCCGTAATTTTTAAATATGTGGTGGCGGCAGGACTTCTGGCTGCAGGAGCGTGGATGCAAGCGCAGACGACGCCGCTTCCTCCGGGAACGTCTGAACCTGGGGTGAATGCTCCGACGTCAGCCGCGACGTATCTTGGCGAGGCAGAAACCGCCATCGCGCACCAGCAATACGATCATGCCGTCGTGCTGCTGAATAAGGCGGAGGCGGTCGAGCCGGCAGGGTCACTCGAAAATGCGCGCATCGCTTACGATCGCGGCTACATTGAACAGGCGCAGCATCAGAATGCGACTGCGGAGGCCAACTATCGCAAGGCGGAGCAGATCGATCCCAAGCAATTTGAGTCACACGCCGCGCTGGGACACCTGCTGGCTTCGGAGCAGCGATGGGCGGAGGCGCGTCATGAGTTGGAGACCGCGATCAAGCTGCAACCGGCCAGCGGCGATGCGCACCAGATGGTCGCGAGCGCTGCCCGGACGCTAGCGCGCGTCGACGCTGAGATGCATGATGCTTCCGCCGCCAGCGATGCCCTGCTAGTGGCATTGCAACTGACACCGGAGCAACCCGACGACACACTATTCGCTGCGCAACTGGCGGAAGATGTCGGCAATTATGAGGGTGCCGGCAAGGAATACCAAAAGATCCTCGCGAAGGATCCCGCGTCCGTCGCTGCGACCGAAGGGCTGGCGCGGGCCTTTATCCACGAGGGTAGGTTTGTGGATGCGGAGACCGCATTGCAACCGGCATTGAAGCAAGAGCCGAACGATCCAACTTTGCTGGCACTGTCGGTGACCGCGTTGGCGGGGCAAGGAAATACTTCGGCGGCGGAGTCTCAACTGGAATCGCTGCATCAACAAAATCCCGATCAGCCTGCGGTGACGCGCATGCTGGCGGATCTCTACAGCAGCGCCGGGCATCCGGACAAGGCGGCGCCGCTCTACCAGCAATTGCTGGCGAACGACGGAAACAATCCTGATTTGTTGACGGCCGCCGCAGAGAACATGATGCACCAGCAACAATGGGCGCAGGCAGTCGATACGTTTCAGAAGTCGCTGCAGATCAAGCCGGCGCAGGAGGATGCGTGGAGCGGGCTTGCCTTTGCCGCGTGGAGAGATGGGCAATATCCGCTGGTGCTGACGGCCCTCGATCATCGCTCGCAGACGCTAAGCGACAGTGCAGCGACACTCTTTCTTCGCGCCACCGCGCTGGATCATCTTCATCAGACAAAACGAGCGATTCAGTATTATCAAAAATTTCTCGCCGCCGCTCAGGATCAATATCCGGACGAAGTGCAACAAACACGGCAGCGTCTGAAGGCGCTGCAGAAATAGATCCCGCTCAAGCCAACAGATGGCTTGAATGGGGCACCTGGGTGCGCGATGAAATGGTTTGAGACTGTCTGGCGCCGGATGGGAGGCGCTGACATCCCGCATGAAAATTCTCTACAATCAAAAGTGGAATCGCCTGCAGAAGGGAATCTCGCTTTGACCGCATCGCCCCCAGCGCTTCTCCCCATGCTGGAACCTGACTCGCAAACTCCAACGTCGGGACTGCGCCTGCAAGACATTTTCTGCGAAGAGTACAGACGGCTACGACCGCGAGCGCCGATGCCGTTGTTTCACATCAGCTTCTATCCTTTTACCGGCGTAAATACGACCATTCGGCTACGCGAGGGCACGGCGTTTGTACGACTCTCCGACATGCTGGAAGGAGCGCCAGAGAGCGTGACCCGCGCGATTGCGCACATCCTGCTGGCGAAGCTGTATCGCAAACCGATTGAACCCGTGCATGCGAATCGCTATCGTCGACACTTGGGAAGCGAGGCGGTGATTCGCCGGGCCGAAATCGTGCGGCGCAGCCGTGGAAGAAAAAATATTTCTACGGCGCAGGGTGATTATTATGATCTGGACGAAGTCTTCGATCATCTGAATCAACAATTTTTTAATGGGCTGTTGGGTCGTCCGGTGTTGACCTGGAGCGCCCATACCGCGCGTCGACAACTGGGGCATTATGACGCGGCACACAATACCATCGTGGTCAGTCGCGTGTTTGACCGGCCAGGGACGCCTCGCTATGCGGTCGAGTATCTGGTGTTTCACGAGATGCTGCATTTAAAGCATCCGGTGAAGATGCGGGGCGGACGCAGGTGTGTCCACTCCCGCGAATTTCAACAGGAAGAAAAGATGTTCCCTCAGCTGGAACAGGTGAAGGAATTTCTGAAGAGGCTCTAAACGCTCAACTGGTGACCGTATGGGCCGCTGGCTTTGGTTTGCGCTTTTGCGCTTGGACAATCCTGTGCGGGTGCCTCCGCGCCCAGACGATCAAGACCACGCCGGCAATCATGGAGCCGATGCTGGCAACCTGCGCGTTACTCATGCCGAAATATATCTTTGGATTGATGCGGACAAATTCCACCAGAAAGCGTGCCAGGCCCGACCAGACCAGATACTCGCCGGTGATCATGCCGACGGGGCGGTCGACTTTTCCTCGCTGCCACAGGTACCACGCGATCAGCAGGGCGGCGATGAACTCATAGATCGGCGTTGGCTGGACTCGCTGCACGGTGGGAACCAGCCCATGTGGAAAGCTGACGCCCCAGGGCAACGAGGTGGGAATACCGTAGTCACCATCTCCGGAGGTGAGACATCCGATGCGGCCGACGCCATAACCGACTGCGGCGGCAGGCGCTGCCAGGTCCAGCATGCCCAATGCGCCTACCTTGGCGGCGCGCCCTTGCCACATCAGGACGAGGATGGCGGCGACGAGGCCGCCGAACCAGGCGAAGCCTGCGCGATCCAGCAGGAGCTGCATTGGAATCTGCATCAGCAAATGAGGCGATTCAAAAACGTGCCACAACTTTGCGCCAATAATTCCGGCGACAGTGGCCAGCGCAGTGACGTTAATGGCATCCGCTTCGACGCCTTTACGCTGAAAATTCTTGTAAAGCACCCAGCAGCCGGAAACGGCGGCAAGCCAAAGCAGGATGCCGAAGGTGCCAATTTGAAAACGGCCAATGTGAATAAATGGATACATGCCAGACAGGATTCCCTAGATGTTCAGTATATGGGAAGCGAGCTGATCGCATCTCTGGCGAAGGCGACCTTGGCTCACACAATGTTCAACAATCCGTCCTACAATCAGCGATAGATCGAACCTTTCATGACAAACGCCACCAACCAGGCCCTCGAGTGTCTTCTGACCCGGCAGCAGATTCAGCACAGGGTCAACGAATTAGGGGAAGAAATCAGCCATGATTTCGCCGGCCAGAGGATTATGCTGGTCGGGGTGCTGAAAGGCGCAGCGATGTTTGTAGCCGACCTGGCGCGGGCCATCACTGTGGACTGCACATTCGATTTTCTGGCTGTTTCGAGCTATGGCATGGCAACGCATTCCAGCGCCGTCCGGTTGATAAAAGACGTCGATCATCCGATCGAAGGCAGAAACGTCATCCTGGTTGAGGACATTCTGGATACCGGGAGGACACTTTCTTATTTGAAAAATATGTTGCTGGCGCAGGACCCCGCTACACTGAACATCGCGGCGTTTCTGGACAAGCCTGAAAGGCGCCTGTGCCATATTCAAGCGGACTATGTCGGCTTCTCGATCCCCAACCGTTTTGTGGTCGGCTACGGCATGGACTTCGCCGAGCGGTACCGAAATCTGCCGGACATTTGCGTGATGGCAACAGATGCTCCCACCGACGTGTGGGAGTAGTAGAGTGGTTCTGCATCTAATAAGCAGTAGATAGGAACATTGAACTATGAGTGCTTCTTCTTCCCCCGAACTGGCAGACGAATTTGAAATTTCAAACTTCGACGTCGCGGGCTTTGCCGCCAATGCGCTCCACGACTGGCAAAGCCTGGCGGCAACCCTGGATCACACACTTTTAAAACCGGATGCAACCTCCGCCGAGGTGTTGCGGCTGTGTGAGGAAGCGCTGCATTATCGCTTTGCCTGCGTGAGCGTCAACCCCTGCTGGATTGCCCTGGCGCACAGCGCATTGTCCGGTTCCGGCGTGGCCGTTGGCACGGTGGTTGGATTTCCCCTGGGAGCTTCGCTGACCCACAACAAACGCGAAGAAGGCGAATCGGCATTGCGACTGGGAGCGCGAGAGCTGGACATGGTGATCCACATTGGCGCGCTGAAGAGCGGCGACAATGCCACCGTGCAAAGTGACGTTCGCACCATGGTGGAATTGGCGCACGATGCGGGGGGCACACTGAAGGCGATTTTGGAAACATGCCTGCTGACGCTGGAAGAAAAACTGCGCGCCTCTGAAATCTGCGTCGCCGCAGGTGTGGACTTTCTGAAAACCAGCACGGGATTTTCTACCGGCGGCGCGACCATGGAAGACGTAAGTCTTCTGCGAGGAGTGGCCGGAGGTCGATGCGGCGTGAAAGCGTCCGGCGGTATTCGCACGCTGGATGCAGTTCGCGACATGCTGGAAGCCGGAGCCAGCCGCATTGGGACTTCTTCCGGGGTTACGATTCTGGAAAGCTACATGGAGCAACAGCGCGCGGTAGAGAATTATCTGGCGGGACAGGGCGCGACATCCTCGAAATAGAGGCAACCGCGACGACGACTCCCTGGGGAAACTTGTGGAACTCGTTGCGCGTTCCTAGGCTATTCTGAAGAGCGAGCCATGAGTCCCAACAAACGCAAATCCGCACCCGAGAATGCCGTGCCAGAGGTGCGAGAAACTCCGTCCGAATCGCCGCGGCGATCGGCGACCCCTCCCGACGCATGCTCCCAGTCAAACGAACCGGAGCCCAAGGGTGCCAGCGTTGTTCAGCACGCGGCTGAACATCACGCATATGAAGGAGATTATCGCCCCAGTTCTACTGTGACCCTTCGCAATGAGCCGAGAATCGATGCCGTGCAAGGGGACTTTCTGACCCGGCTGGCCGATGCACTGAATACCACGCTGGATTTGCAAACGCTGCTGCATCGCGTGGCAGACCTGGTGCGCGCCGTCATCGATTACCGCATATTCGCCATCTTGCTGTTGAATGACCGCACCAACGAGTTGCGCATGCGCTTCCAGATTGGCCACTCCGCGGATGTGGAGCGGATGCGCATTCGCATGGGAGAAGGCGTCGTAGGACAAGTGGCGGAGCGCAGAGAGCCCATGCTGATCAACGACGTCAGCGTGCTTTCGAACTACATCGACGCGAATTCCCAGGTACGTTCCGAGCTTGCGGTGCCGCTGGTGAGCAAGAACCGCGTGATCGGCGTGATTGATATCCAATCGGAGCAGCCGAATTATTTTCGTCCGGAACATCTGCACCTGTTGCAACTGACGGCATCGCGCGTCGCCATCGCGGTGGAGAATGCGCGGCTCTACACCCGCATCTCAAGGCAGGCGCAATCACTGGAGTTGTTGCATGAAATCAGCCGCGAGCTGACGTCGATTCTGGATCCGGAACAGTTGTTGGAACGGGTTGGGAAATTGTTGCAGCGCGTCATCCCCTACCAGATGTTCGCAATCTGGATGCTGGATGAGAAAAGCAATATGCTGATCCACCGCTTTTCGATTCGATTCGGGAAGACCGACAATTCTTTTTCTGAGCCGGTGCCGCTGCAGCGCGGACTGATCGGCGCCGCAGTCAGTACGCGGCAGGCGATCACGGTGGCCGATGTGCGCACGGATCCGCGATACATTATGGTGCATCCGGAGACGCGGTCGGAGATGGCGGTGCCGCTGATCTATAAGGGCAAGGTGCTAGGCGTACTGGACTTGGAACATACAAAAGCGCATTTCTTCAACGAAGACAATGTGCACGCCGTCAGCACGTTGGCGGCGCAGTTGGCGATTGCGATGGAGAATGCCGGTCTCTATCAGCGGCTGGCGCAGGAGGAGCAGCGACTGGAAGACGATTTGACAATGGCGCGCAAGGTGCAATTTCGCCTGATGCCGCAAACTGTGCCGGAGCCCGTGCATGCGGAGGTGGCGGCGCGTTTTGTGCCGGCGCGCACCATTGGCGGCGACCTGTACGATTTTCTGGACTACGGTGACGGACGGACTGCTATCGTGCTGGGAGATGTGAGCGGCAAGGGTGCGGCGGGCGCGTTGTATGCAGCGCTAGTCAGTGGAGTGATGCGGTCGCTTGCGGCGCAGAAGCCCACGGCGGCCAAAATGCTGGAGGCGCTGAACGACCAGTTGCAGGAAAGAAAGCTAGAAGCGCAATACGTCACCATGCTGTTCGCGATTTGGAATGATAACGACAGGACGCTGCAGGTGGCCAATGCCGGCGGTTGCCAGCCGATTTACATCCGCGCCAAGGGCGTGGAGCCGATCCAGGCCACTGGCATTCCTCTAGGTATGTTTCCCGATGTCGAATACGACGAGTTCACGCTGTCGACGCAGCCCGGCGACATGCTGGTGTTTTATTCCGACGGAATGATCGACGCGGAAAACGATCGCGGCGAAATGTTCGACATGGAACGGCTGACAGAGGTGCTGGAAAAACATCGCCACTGCTCCGCCTCCACGATGGTCGCGAACATTCTGAAAGAAGTTTCTGAATTTCAGGGGAACGTGGAACATTTCGACGACGAAACCGTGATCGCGCTGCGTGTCATTGATCCCAAGAAGCCGGTGAAATGCTGAACCCGTAGCGCCTGTTTCTGCGGCATCAGGCTCGCAAGACGAAGCGCGAGCACATGTCCTCGCCGTACCACATGATGTAGTTGGTACCCCAGGCGTTATTGAAGAGATTGACATGCATGCCGCTCGAGAGGTCGGGTTGTTCCTTCGAGAAATTCAGCGGCGATTTTTTACCCATGGCGACCAGCGGAGAGTCGATCGGCTCGACAACGAAGGATCCCCGGTCATCCTTGTAACTGAAAGTCGTGGAGACGACGTGCATTTGCCGGCTGCCGCCGCGAACCACGTCAAAGGGCGATACCTGCTCGCCTGACTTTTCCAGCATCCATCCTTTCGGGTCGGAGACCACCGGATCAAACGTGAGCCACAGCGATTCCGGCAGGCGAGTGGCCGGTTTCTGAAACGCGTAGAAACTCAGGTGAATCTCCGGTTCGGCGTCGGGCAGAAACCACTCCATGTACACCTTTCGCGGGAAGGCAGTGCGGCCGGATTGCTGCGCTTCGGGATCGTGAATTTCCAACTGCGCGAGGAGACGCTGGCCCTGTGCATCCTTTTGCGAACGCAGATCGACCAGTGAGGGCTGCCACTCCTGATTTCTGGCGCCGAAGCGTTCAATGTTGGGTTTGCCGAAGTCAAATTGTGCCCAGCTTGCCTGCATAACAAGATACTTCGCCCGATACTCGGAATAATCCTGCTGAGAAAGCGTTTGATAGGAAAACAGGGCCAACGGATGATCGGGTGAGGCCCATTCCCTGCCCGTTTTCTTGTTGCGCAAGCGGTCAATCGCTCCCGTTTTTGGATCGAGCTGAAGGATGAAGTGCGGATTTTCGATTTCTTGCGACGCGGCGATGACTGTGCCGCCGGTGAGCTGTGGCTCCTTTGGCTGCAGGCTGCGAATTGCCTCTTCCGCCTGGATACGCAGCGGCGCGGGTAGTCGCCCGATCCCATCGAAAAGGTCTTTGCGCTTTTCTTCCCAACTAAACGCGACAACCTTGTAGTTCTTGGTGTCGAGCATCTTCGCCAGGTCCTGTGGTGTTTGATGGTTGTAGTCGAGCCAGGTTTTCGTATCCGTGCCCCAGGTGTGTTCGGCCTGCAGAGCAACGGAACGCAATAGAGCAACGTCGGTGGCATCGCCAGTGCGGAATTTTCCCTGTGCAATCCAGGACTGGCGAAGACGCGCCACTTCTCGATAGCGCGCGACTTTTAGAGGGTCGCTGGAAACGCCGTAGGTCCAGGTGTCGCCAATTTCCTGTGTGACTACCGGCAGTTGATTGCGATAGGGCTCGGCAGCATTCGCAATTTCCGTCAGGCTGGCGGCATGAATGTCGGCGTTCGGATATCGATGCGCAAGTTCGGAATAGATGCGGACAATTTCGTCAGGCGAGTGGGGACCACTGTTGTCGTTGGCAACCTCTATATCGACCACGAGATCGGAACCGGGAACGTGAACCATGCCGCCATAGCCGAGGTGATACATCACTACCAGGCTGCTGCCGCCGGAATCTTTCCAGAGAAACAGCGGCGGAAGTTCCGCCGGCATACTGGCGCCGTTGACGCCGATGTCGAGAAATTTGACACCATGCGCGGCCAGGGGTGAGATCAGCCCGCGCGTGTGCCCGGGAACATCGGTCATCTTCGCGCCGGTCGTGGTGCGGCCAAAACGCTTGTCCAACGCTTGCGATAGACCGATGCTGCCGGCAATCATCGACGGATCCATCAGCTCCGTCTGCCATGTGAACGGCAACGCGTGCCATGCGATATCGCCGCGCGCAATGGCTTGTTCCATGCGGCGGCGATCCGGCGCGGAGGCCTGCTCCAGATATTCGTAGACCAGCCATGATCCGGTGGTCCACACGTACGAAGGTCCACCGATGCGACGCTGGTTGCTGGCAACGCGAATCGCCTCTGGAAAATAATCGGAGAAATACCAATCAACGACCGTCGCCTGGGTGGCGACAAAGCCGGCATCGAAATGGCATTTGAACATGACCAGCACACGCTTCACATCGAGTTGCGGAGTCGGAGTGAATGAATTCTGCAATGCGAATGATTTCGTTTGGCCCAATACCGACGCACCACCCAAGGCAACTACAGACTTAATGAAATCGCGACGCTGCATGTTCCGCATCTCCAGATTTAAGGGTAGAAAAACAGGATCATTCTACACACATAATCCGGGCAGATTGGGTGGATGGATACGGAGGTGGCGCGTGAACACGACGCGTGCGACGGTTTGTCGGATTGAACGCGCCTGCTTAGTTGCCGGTGGTGGGTGATGCGGCGCCACTCGACGGATGCAGTTGACGCAGCCGATGCATCTCCTGCGTCAAGAGTTCGCGCTGCGCTGAATTCACACTAGGGAATTGCAGGTAGACTTCGAGCTCATCGGCGGCACGCGTGTTGTCTCCCATGGCGAGCAGAGCGCTGGCACGGAGCAAGTGCAACGGAGCGAAGTTGACGGGGGCAGAAAGCGCAGCGCGATTCAGCCATTCCAAACACTCGGGCAAATGCTGCAAACCCGCTTCGGCACGGGCCCATTGGTAGGCAACCTGCCAGGTTTGTTGTTCCTGCGGCCGCACGTGGCGCAGCGCATCCGCCGCGGCAGAATAGTGGCCGAGATAATTTTGCGCGGTGGCCAGGATGACATAGGCCTTTTCGTCGTCGGCATTGATCTGGATGGCGTGGGTCGCTTCTGCGGCTGCGCGTGCGAATTGTTCCTGCATGAGCGCGGCGGTCGCTGCCAGTGCGGCAGCGTCGGCAAAGTTCCGATCTATCTGGAGAGCGCGGTTCGCATCTTGCTCGGCGGGAACGGCGTAGCCCTGGTGCAATGCGCGCACAGCGCGATGGTACATCTGCAGCGCGTCCGGTTGGATTCCAGACTCCGTCAGGTTGTCGGCGTTGGTCGGGGTGGATGCGTAGAATTGAGACGACGTGTTGGGGTTGACGTTCGAGACCTGGCTCTGTGCGAGCGTTACAGGAACCGACAGACATCCGAGGGCGACTGCAACCGCAATACTCAGTTTGAACGAATCCATCTTCAACATAAGGGCCTCGTTGTCCGGCGACGATCAGTGTTGCCGCCGCTGCTTGTCATCTGTGTTTATGGTGAGGCGATTGGTCGAAGTTTCCACGAAGGAATCGGTTCACGGTACGATGAGATTTCCGGTTCGGATTGAGCTGTTCCAAAATGGAACGTCTGCCCGAGGGCTGATTTTTTTGGCTGCGACGATCAGAAGCAATGGAGGAGAAATTTCTTTGTCACAGATGAAGTCGTCCGATGCTCCACCGTCTGGTTCGACGCGCATAGTTACGCCCGCGCGGAACGTGCTGGGAAGTCTGCGCCTGCCGGGAGATAAGAGCATCTCGCACCGATACGCCATGCTGGCGGGCTTCGCCGAGGGCACATCGCACCTGACGAATTTTTCCAGCGGCGCGGATCCGCACAGCACGCTGGCCTGCATGGAGCAGTTGGGCGCGCGAGTCGAACGCGGCGAGAATGGAGCAATTACCATCGGCGGATGCGCGGGTACATTTCGCGAGCCGCAGGCGGCGCTGGACTGCGGCAACTCCGGCTCCACAATGCGCATGCTGGCAGGGCTGCTGGCGGCGCAACCATTTCCCACAACGCTGTTGGGTGATGCGTCGCTGAGCCGGCGGCCGATGGAACGTATCCGCACTCCTCTGACGGCCATGGGGGCGCGAGTCGAATTGACGGAGGGCCACGCGCCGGTGACGATCCACGGCGGTCCGTTGCGTGGATTGGATTATGAGACTCCCATCGCCAGCGCACAGGTGAAAACGTGTCTGTTGTTCGCCGGTTTGCAGGCCAGCGGCACCACGCACGTGCATGAGTCGGTGCATACCCGCGACCACGGCGAGCTGGCGTTGCGTGCCTTTGGGGCGGAGGTAGAGCGGAGCAAGCTGATGGTCAGCATTGCCGGCGGGCAGAAGCTGCACGGCATCGATGCCGGTGTGCCGGGTGATCTTTCGTCGGCAGCATTCTTTCTGTGTGCGGCGGCAATGTTTCCTGAGTCGAACCTGGTGCTGGATGGGGTGGGGATGAACCCTACGCGCGCCTCATTGCTGGATGTGTTGCGTGGCCTGGGCGTTGGGCTGAATGTGCTGGATCTGAGCGAGCAACACGCGGAGCTCGTCGGCACGCTGCAGGTGGTGGGCAATCCGAATGGCTTGATCGGTGCGGAAATCAGCGGCGCCATGTCCGCACAATTGATTGATGAACTGCCCGTATTGGCGGCGATCGCGCCGTATACACGCGAAGGGATTCGCATCCGTGATGCGCATGAACTGCGAGTAAAGGAATCGGATCGCATTGCGCTGGTGGCAAAAAATCTGCGCGCCATGGGCGCCAAGGTGGAGGAATTCGAAGACGGCCTGGATGTGGCCGGAGGGCAAACGTTGCATGGCGGTGAAATCGATGCCGGCGACGATCATCGGATTGCCATGGCGTTCGCTGTGACGGCATTGCGCGCGACCGGGCAGACTGAAATTCACGGAGCCGAGTCGGCCGCGATTTCATTTCCGGAGTTTTTCGATTTTCTGGATCGCGTCACGGAGCGATAGCGAATCCGATTCTGTACACAAAAAAGGTCAGATCAAAATGATGCGGCCTTTTTTCTATTTTCGACAGCGCGGAAAACTTACAAGCCCTGCGGGCCGGGAATTACAGTTGCAGGAGCTACGGTATCGTTTCCCTTCTGTCCTTGATCGGGATGAAGCGGCTCCGGCTTGGCTTCCGGCTGGGGCGCTTCCAGGCCAGGAACGTTCGGTTCCTGGGAGACATTTCCAGTCGCCGCATCGGTGATGTTGATGCCATATTTCTGCAAGGTATCTGCGACCAATTCCGACAGCGCGGCGCGATCCACCGCGTAGGTGGTTTGAGCCGCGATCAAATTGTCCTGAGCAGTCTCAAGGTTGCGCGTCTGAGACAGCACGTTGGCGCTGGTGGAGGCCCCCAGCCGGTACTTCTTCTGCTCGGCATCGAGGCTCTGCACCGCGTATTGCTGGCTGGCTTCGGCGGACTTCACCTGGGCGCGATCGTTCTGCAGCGCATAGAGCTGGTTGGTGACCTGCATCTTAAGCTGCACATACAACTGCTGCAGTCGTACCTGGGACTGGCGGTATTCAATCTGGGCACGCGCCTGCTGGGCCTGTGCCTGGCGATTGCGGATCGGAACGGTGAGGTTGAAACCGACGCCCTTGTTGGGGCCGGAACTGTTGAACAGATGGCCAACCACGGTGCTGTAGGGAATGTTGTTTCCCGGCGTGCCCGCGCATGGATCAAAGCCGAGTGAGGGAATCAGTCCGCAGGTGATGAGCGGGTTTTTCGATCCGCCAATGGACGAGGCCCCATAGAAACCATATACGTCCAGAACCGGCAGAAGCGCATTCTTGACAGACTTGAGCGTGATTTCCTGGTTTTTTAGCTGCAATAAAGCCTGTTCCACGTTGGGGCTATTCCTGTAGGCATCTTGCACCAGTTCCTGCAGCGGCTTTTCCTCCTCCGGTGTTTCCATCAGGGAGACACGATCGGAGGGAATGACCGGAGCCGCAGCAAAGATGGGATCGTCGAGGTTGCGGGCGATCGCCTGTTTGATGATGAGCTGCTGATATTCGAGCTTGGTTTTGGAGGTGGTCAGCGCCTGCTGGTCGCTGGCGACCTGGGCGTTTGCATTCACGACATCCAGAGGGGCAAGCGTGCCGATCTGCAATTGCTTCTGATCGTCGGACAGCAACTGGGTCGATTGCTTCAGCGCGCCTTCTTTGGCTTTTTCGTCCTGATAGGCGCCCACCAGACCCCAGTAGATGTTCTCAATCTGGTCGATGGTGTAGAGCAGTTGCGCGCGGAAGGCGGAGTCTGTAATGCGGCGGTTGTTTTTGGTGATGGCGATATAGCGTCCGTTGACTGTCCAGCCAAGCCCCTGCAGCAGGTGCTGCGTAATCTGGGCGTTGAAGGATGAGTTGATCTCGGGGCTGTAGAAGTTTCCGAAAAGCGAGTTCATATCGCTGGTGCTGCGGGTATTGTTGAAGGTGACAGCCAGCGTTTCACCTGGCAGAAACCCTTGAGAGTAGTTGAAATTGTATTCATTCGTGTTCGCGTTCAACTGAAACGTTCCGGTGAGAAACTTTGACGTCTGCGGCATATAGGCCCGCGACAGTTGCACATTGCCCGACACAACTGGATCGAGCGGCTCAATAGGCACATTCAACGGACCCGCGCCGAGAGTATTCGAAGTGATGCCGTTGGGGCCGGAGCCCGCTCCGCCAGCGCCTGCTGATGTCCCTCCAGGACCTCCGCCGACCGCGCCCGTTGTCTGAATCGTCGTGGAAGAAGTGGAAGCGGTCGAACTAGTGCTGCTGGTCGTGGCGGTCGGAGAGGAACTGGCAACCGGACCAGTGGTGCTACCCAAAGTACCTGTCACGAGGCCGGTATTCACACCCAGGAACGAGAGGCCGGAGCGGGCGCGCAACAGATCGGTGTCCGCGATGTCGAGGTTGTAGCGCGCAATGGCAATGTCGAAGTTGTTCTGGAGTGCCAGCATGATGGCGTCGTCCAGGCTGAGGTAAATCTTTCCATCTCTGTAGAGCGTGTCGATCAGTGGAGAATTGCTCAAACGAGGAGGCGGGACAGTGGTCGCCGTGTAGACCGAGAAGGGATTGGGAAACTGCGACTTCCCACGCGAATAATCGTGACTCGTCGGGCGAAGTGAATAGGGTTCTGTAGCCATGGGTTGAGGCGGTGCTGGGGTGGTAACTGTTGCCGTCCCCACGGCGGGAGCATTTGGCAGAGCGCTACTGGAACTCTGCGATTGAGCACTGACCACCGGCATCATCAGATTCAACAACATCAGCCCAATTACCCAACCACCCTGCAAATCCTTCGTTGTCACGTTTGCCCTACCCTTCTTTGCCTCACAAAAAGCGTTTCTGTCCAACCAAATGTTATGGAACGGCAATGGTCGCTTTCTACTGCAGACGGAACGCAGCGAGCGCTTGCATGCCAGAAAAGCCCGCCACCAACTCAGAATGAAAAACCTTCCATTCGATGGCATTCAACGGCTTTGGGCTTCGAAAATCTTTCTTTTTCTTGACCATGAACCGGTGGGGCTTTGTCTCCATGGAAGTGGCAAAACAGCAATCTCCCGAGTCCACCGTCGCTCTACGTTCACGTTCTGTGTATTGGGTACGAGATTCCTGGCTGGATGGTTCCCATCGATTCCCAAGCAAAATGTTCCCTCAAGCGGGGCTGACTGAAGATTTCTCCCGCGTCTGCCCAACGCACAATCTTCCAGGCATCCAACAAAGCCGCCGCACAAGCACCGCGTGTCGACTGCGCTAGACCACGTGTAATCTGCTAACGAGGATGAGTATATCGCAGCACTACTGACGCATGAGGCGTTTACAGGGGCTACGTTCCAGGCAAGGACCGGAGGTGAGAAGCTTTCTGCAAAGTAAGAAGCCTTGCGCGACAGTCCGATTTCAGCCGTTGTGCCGCCTTGGCAGGTCTCGGTTTACAGTCATGGGCTCCACTGACGCTCTCCCATGGCGACAAATGACCGATAGATCAACACGAAAAGGGTATACGCAGCGGAGAAGAACGTAGCGATGCAAGGCGGCGACGATGGCAATTCGGGAACTGCGTGGAAACTGATTCTGTCCTACGACGGAACCGATTTCCATGGCTGGCAGGTTCAGCCGGGAAGCCTAACGATCCAAGGCGCGCTTGCGGACGCAGTTTTCTCGGTTACCGGCGAGAAGGTGTTGCCGCAGGGATCGGGGAGAACGGACGCAGGCGTTCACGCGTGGGGACAGGTAGCGAGTTTTTCGTTGCGTGCTGCCATCCCGGCAGACAATCTTCAGCGCGCGTTGAACCGCATTCTTCCAGCTGCCATTCGAATCCTATCCGCAGAGCATGCTCCTCAAGGCTTTCATGCGAGGCATAGTGCCATCGGCAAGGTATATCAATATCGCATTTTTCGAGGCGGAATCTGCTCGCCGTTTATGGCGCGCTATGTGACAGCCTGCAGGTGGCCGCTCGACCTGGAAGCCATGCAATCGGCAGCGGACTTGATCCTAGGGGAGCATGACTTTACTTCTTTCGCCGCATTCGATCCTGACCGGACTGCGCGTCTGGAAAACGAGGATGCGTGCAACGCTGACGCAGATAGGGCGGCCGCCGAGAGCTTCACGGCGACAGCCTGCAGTAATATCCGCCGCATCGAGACGTCGCGGTGGTCTCGTGAATCGGTGCTTCGCTTGCCCGGCACGCTGGGAACGCTGATGATTGGGTCGCAGGCAGATTCCTCCGGCGACGCCGGGGAGATGTTCACCTATACAGTATCCGGCAACGGATTTCTACATCACATGGTGCGCAACCTGGTGGGAACGTTCATTGAGGTGGGGCGCGGGTGCCTGGCAGCCGGGGAGATAGCTCGGATCCTCAAAGGTCGGAATCGCGCGCTGGCCGGTCCGACCGCAGCGGCAAGAGGCTTGTGTCTGAAGAAGGTTCTCTACTGAATCGGTTCGCCGCGACAACTCCTGCGGATTCGCAAGCGGAACTTCGATAGACTGAGCATGAATCCTCAAGCGTACTGATGCGGATCACGCTTTCAAGAACGTCATGCCGAAAACGATCGCCATCTCGGCCTTTCAGACCATCAGCCAACTGGCTGAGCAGCCGGCAGTGCATCGTGCCTTTCAATGGTTTCATCTGCAGGAAACGCAGTTGCGCGAGTGGCATCGCCAGGTGGCGGCCATCGCTGCTCCTCCCTTTGGCGAGACGGCCCGGGCGAATTGGGTGGCGGAGCAATTCGTCGCGCTGGGGCTCAAAGACGTCGCCCTCGATGCCTGTGGTAACGCGCTGGGATGGATGCGGGCAGGCGACGACTCCATGGAAAAAGATGCCGAAGAGTTTCGGCCGTGCACTTTATTTTCCGCGCATCTCGACACTGTGTTCCCTGCCGAGGCGATTGGCGAACCGGTGCAGGATGGAAACCGCCTGACGATTCCGGGCGCAAGCGATAATTGCGCCGGCATCACGGCGCTGCTAGGCATCGCAGCGGGCATGCGCGCCGCCGGATTGAAGCCAGCCAGCGACATTCTCTTTGCGTGCAATGTCGGCGAAGAGGGCGAGGGCAATCTGCGCGGCATGCGACATCTTTTCAGCGACCAGCACATTGCCGCGCGGGTTCGATTCGCAGTCATTTTGGACGGTGCCGGGACCGACACCATCGTTACCCAGGGATTGGGCAGCAAGCGCTTTCGCATCACGGTGACGGGACCTGGTGGCCATTCCTGGACGGATGCGGGCACGCCGAATCCAATCCTGGTGCTGGCCAATGCGCTGGCGGAAATTGGCCGGCTTGAACTGCCGACCTCGCCGAGGACGACGTGGAACATCGGACATATCGAGGGTGGAACCTCTATTAACGCGATTCCGCAACGAGCGGAAGCCAGAATCGATACGCGCTCAACGGACGCAGAGGTCTTACAGCAGTTGGAAGAAGCAATTCACGAGGCCGTGGAGATCGCGGTTGCGATGGCGAATCGCGCCATGAGCAGACCTAGAGGAAACAAGCCGGTGAATCCGATCCAATTTTCCTTTGAACGGATCGGCGAACGGCCTGCCGCCAAACTTCCAGACGACGCGCGCATCCTGGCGGCGCTGCGAGCGGTGGATCGCCACCTGCAGATTCAGAGTCAAACCGGCATTGCTTCTACGGACGCCAACATCCCTCTCTCCCTGGGGGTGGAGGCGGTTAGCCTGGGGAGTGGCGGCAGTGGCGGCGGCATCCACAGTCTGCAGGAGTGGTTCGACGCTACGGGACGTGACCTGGCGCTGCGGCGGATTCTGCTTTTGTTGCTGGCGCTGGCGCAGACGGAACTGTAACTCAATCGGCAAACCACTTAACTTCCGACCCTATGAATGACTCTTCAATGACGACCAGTGCAGGTCCGCAGAAAATTTCGCAGAATGCGATGGCACATTTTCTGATGTTGGCCGTGGTCATGCTTTGGGGCGCGATGTTTGTGCTGATCAAAGTTGCCATGGACGTCATCCCGCCGCAATGGTTTAACGCCTTACGCATGATGATTGCTTTTGTCTGCCTGGCGTTGATGTATCGCAAACAATTCCGCCATCTGACTCGGGAAGCGTGGATATTTGGCGCGGCTGCGGGGGCAAGCCTGGCGCTGGGATATGTGTTTCAGACGCAGGGTCTGGTCTACACCACGGCGACGAATTCTGCGTTTATTACGGCGCTGGTGGTGGTCATTGTACCCATCCTGGCTACGATTCCAGGGGTGCGGCCGCCGGGCCACGATACGCCGGAATGGACGGCGTGGGCTGGCGCAGTGGTGGCATTGCTGGGAGTTGCCTTGCTGACCTTGCCGGCGAATGCACCTTGGACGACGCTGTTCACCGCGGGAGGAAGAGAGGGCTTTGGCAATTTGCTGACGCTGCTTTGCGCAGTGGGGTTTTCGCTCTACGTGATTGTGCTGGCGCACGCTTCGGGAAGGGCGCGCTTTGAGCAGCTCATCTTGCTGCAGATAGGCTTCGCCATGGTCTTTTTGACGATTGGCGCGCTGATCATGGAACCGGTCAGGATGGATTCTCTGGTCCATCTTGTAGCGCCGGGAGGTGCCCTGCGACAGCCTTTTGTTTCGATTTCGCTGGTAGTGGCTGGAATTCTGGCTACGGCGTTGGCCTTCGGCATTCAGACCTGGGCGCAGCAAGTGATTCCGGCGGCCAATATTGCGGTGATTTTGACGCTTGAGCCGGTATTCGCGTGGCTAACGGCTTTCCTGGTCCTAAAGGAAAAATTGAAGTTTCGGCCAGGGATGGGAGCGATACTGGTCTTGCTTGGCATCGTGACGGCCGAGATTCTGCCCCGCTGGCGACGACGAACCCAGCAAAACCGGGCAACCGCTGCCGCATGGACGACCAGCCAGACGGGCGGCGAGTAAAACCTTTGAACGAAAGATGCTCCGGTTTGCCAAATTTGTGCGTCTAATAATTTGAAGCAGAGTATCAGGGCGCAATGCCAAAATGGCGGACGCTTTGGACGAAACCGTATACTGATTCATTAGTATCCGTTCCACCGAGATTCCTACCGCATACAGAACGAGGTTCGACACCGCATGAAGATTTGGAAAGTTTGGATCGATAGATTTCGCACGCGCCGCCTAGGCTTCACTTTCGCGATTCTCGCGACTTTATCTGCCGGGATTCTGATCGGGTCTGTGGTCGCCCACGGCGTAGAGGGAAAAGAGACGAAAGTTGACAGCTCCGACGCACAACCGCTCCAAGTACCCAACCCAGTGAATCTGTCCACCACCTTCACCAAAATTGCCAAGGATGTTGGACCGGCTGTGGTGAATATCAATACTGTTTCCTACCCGAAAAACTCCAGGGGACGCAACTTCCAGGGCAACCTCCAGGGCCCGGACGACAATGGACAGGGACAACAGGGTCCAGGCCAAGGTCAGGGCGACAACGGGATGCAGGACTTCTTCAACCACTTCTTCGGCTTCGGCGGCCCACAAGGTCCGGAAGGTGAGGGACCGGATGGTGGCGAGCGTATGGCGCTCGGGTCCGGTTTTATTGTCGATCCCCGCGGCTACATCATTACCAATAACCACGTCGTGGAGAAGGCAGATAAGATCTGGGTGAAGTTGACGACGGACCCGAGAGGCGACCAGGGGCACCCCGCCACAGTGGTCGGCACCGACAAGGCGACCGACATCGCAGTGCTGAAGATCAATGTCGGTACCCCGTTACCCACGGTGAAACTGGGAAACTCCGACGGAACGCAGATTGGGGACTGGGTGCTGGCGATCGGCAGCCCATTCGGACTGAACCAGACTGTGACCGCAGGCATCATCTCCTCTGAAAACCGCTCGCTCACTAGCCAGGGTGGAATCGGCTCGGGAGAATTCCAGCATTTCATCCAGACCGATGCGGCCATCAATCCGGGTAACTCCGGTGGCCCGCTGGTCAACATGGATGGCCAAGTGATAGGAATGAACACCGCCATCTATACCCAATCTGCGGGCAACGAAGGCATTGGCTTCGCCATGCCGTCGAATACGATCGCAAATGTATACAACCAGCTGATCGGACCGGAACACAAGGTGGTGCGCGGATCCATCGGCATTACGTTCCAAGCCGTCATGTCAAGCGCTGTGGGCCACGTGTACGGCTTCAAGAATGGCGTCATCATCAGTTCCGTAACTCCAGGTTTCCCGGCGGACAAGGCCGGACTGAAGCCGGGTGACATCATCATCAGCATCGATGGCCGTCCCATCAAGGGTGGCGACGATCTGATCAATGACATTGCGGGACGGAAACCGGGTTCAACCGCGACCATCGGCTACATTAACCACGCTGGGAAGCGTGTGACCACCACCGTGACGATTGCCGATCGCGCCGCGATGTTGGCCGCATTGAACAATGGAAACGCCCCCTCCGGTAGTTCCAATGGACCGCAGGAGAATGGCACCACCAAGCTGGGTTTGGGAGTCAGCAATGTTCCGCCGGATATGGCCTCGAAGGCCGGAATCAGCGGTGGAGTTCTGATTCGCAGCATCCGTCCCGGCTCGTTCGCGGATGGCTTGCAGGGCCTGGCCCCGGGCGAAGTGATTCTGCAGATGAATCGCCAGCCCATTACGAATGTGCAGCAGTTCCAGGAACTGGCGTCGAAGCTGAAATCGGGCGATGACGTGGTTTTCCTGGTGGTCGATCCGCAACATCCCAGCGGGGGCAACATGTATGTGGGAGGAACATTGCCGTAACTTCCTGCAAAATGTTGCCTAAGTAAATGAAATACATATAGTTAGCAACAGAAAGAGGAGGGCGAATACCCCCTCCTCTTTCTGTTGCTATATGCAATTAGGTACCCGCCAGACCAGTTGGCTGCATCCTATTTGCTTTGGGTGTTTCGAGGAGTCTACAATTGCGTTACCTGCACACTATGTTTCTATCTCGCCATATTTACGTACGGGGTTGCGTCGGTGCGCTGATGCTGGCATTGAGCCTGACTGGAGCGGCCTATGCGTCGTCCACCAGCCAGTCGGTAAAAAAGCCCCATACAATCACCCGGATGCATCATACGGGCGCAAAACGGACACGAAGCTCCAGCAGCCGTAAGGGCTCGCTGCACCACACGAGTTACAGATCCCGCCATGGCAAATCGAGGCGCCGTCACTCGACCATTACAGGTCAACGAGTAATGGATTCCTCGCGGGCAACGGAGATTCAGCAGGCGCTGATCCAGGCGCACTACCTGAGCGGCAGCCCGACTGGACAATGGGATGCGGAAACGCAGGCAGCCATGGTGAAATACCAGAACGACAATGGCTGGCAAACGAAGATCACGCCCGACTCTCGCGCGCTGATCAAGCTGGGCCTGGGACCGAAGCAGGATGCCGGAGAATACGCCTCTCGTCCAGCGGGAATTGCGGAAACGTCCAGCGGAGCGAGTCCATCCAATGGCGCTCCGACGGACACCATCCGCACCATGGCGACCTCAGAGCTCCCAATGTCGACCTCCGCCAATTAACCTGCAGTGCTACAAGCAGTTATGCAGGGCCGACAGGTTCATTTTCGTAGCAAGCTACGCTCGGTGACGAGCAAGTCGCGCATCGTTTCGCGGCGTCGGATCAGGCGATGGCGTTTGCCTTCGACCAGTACCTCCGCGGCGCGCGGTCGAGAGTTGTAGTTGGAGCTGAGCGACATTCCATAGGCTCCAGCATCGAGCAGGGCGATGGACTCGCCGCTTTCGACAGCAGGCAACTCGCGATCCCGGGCAAAAAAATCTCCGGTCTCACAGATCGGCCCCACCACATCCACCACGGAGGAGCGCTTTTCCTGGCGGCGAAGCGGCACGATGGAATGGTAGGCCTGGTAAAGCGCGGGGCGAATCAGGTCATTCATGGCGGCATCGGTCACGACAAATGTCTTGTCGCCATTGCGCTTGGTGTAGAGCACGGTGGCCAGCAGCGCGCCCGCCTGGGCGATGATGAAACGTCCGGGTTCCAGGAGCAGATCGCCATCAAAGCCGGCAAGTGCGGTGCGAATGTGCTGCGCATATCCACGCACAGCTGCCATTGGATCGAAGGACTGAGCGTCTTTGCGGTCTTTGCCAGTTGGCGCGGGATCATCGTAGGAAATGCCGAGGCCGCCGCCCGCATCGATGTGCTGAATTCGAATGCCGTGGAAGGATTGCAATTCGCGCACCAGTTCCATCACCCGCTGCAGCGCTTGGCCGAAGGGCTCTGTCAGGCGAATCTGCGATCCGATGTGAACGCTGACACCCGTGGGAACCAAGTAGGAACTTCGCGCCGCACGCTGATAGAGCGCGGTTGCATCTGCAATGGCCACACCAAATTTGTGCGCAGTCATCCCGGTAGAAATGTAGGGATGGGTTGCTGCGAAGACATCTGGATTGACGCGCATGGCCACGGGCGCGCGTTTGCGCAAGTGGCGGGCGCGCTGCTCCAGCAGGTCAAGCTCGGCTGGACTTTCCACGTTGAAGACCAGGATTTGCGCGGCCAGGGCAGCATCCATCTCCGCCGCAGTTTTGCCGACGCCGGAGAAGACCACCTTGCGCAGCGAGGGCTTCGCCGCCAGTCGCACACGGTCCAGTTCCCCGCCGGAAACGATGTCGAACCCGGTGCCGGCGTCCGCCAGCATGCGCAGAATTGAAAGATTGGAGTTGGCTTTGACGGAAAAGCAAAGGGTTGCGCGCATGTCGGCAAACGCTTCGGTGAACATGCGAACGCGCTCGAGAATATTGTTTGCCGAATACACGTAGAGGGGTGTGCCGTATTCGCGCACCAGGCTCGCCAGCGGAACGCGATCGCAGAACAGCTCGCGGTCTTTTGGACCTCCGTAGTGAAACGGGCGTACAGGATTTGCAGAGGATTTCTTCAAAAGGCTTTCCTTGTCGGGCCAGGGGTTGCGTTTGGCCGATATTTTCGATCGAGAAATTCGCCAATCAGCGAGGCGAACGTTTGGGGCTGCTCAAATGGAGCGTAATGGCCGGCGTTCTCGACGAGATAAAACTCCGAGTCGGGCACATAGTCGACAACCGCGCGCATCTCAAGCGGCGTGCTGCTTTGGTCTTCTCCTGCCGCCACGACGCAAATGGGGACGTTGATGGTAGAAAGCGTCGGCACTGAGTCCGGCCGCTCCATCAGGCCCTGCTGCACGGCCAACATCGCCTGCAGGGACACGGCATTCATCATTTCGCGGGCCGCGCTTCGGATCTCCGGATGATGCTGCCGTGCTGTCGGTCCGACCAGCGCATCCGCCATGCGGTCGAAGAATTTTTCCAGTCCGCCGGGTTGCTGCGCGGCTTGCATCGATTCGCGCCGAGTCTCGCGATTGGCCGCGGAGTCCGGCTGTGGCTTGCCGCAGGTACACACCAGGGCAGCCATTTGTTCAGGAAACCGCCGCCAGTATTCATAGAGCGTGCTGGTGCCGATGGAACAACCGACAAAGGCTGCGCGCTGAATGCCCGAGGCAGCGAGAACAACATGCACGTCCATGGCCAGCCTGGCCATGGTGATGACGCCAGTGCCGGCGGACGATTGACCATGTCCGCGAAGATCGATGAGGGTCAGGCGATAGCGATCCGCAAGTTGTTGGGCAAGCGGCAGCCAGAAGGCATGGTGGACAGGCGTGGGATGGAGCAGAATCACGTCTGGGCCGGAACCCATGGTGACGGCGAATAAACGTGCTCCATCGTGTTCAATCTGCAGCGGCGGCTCGATATGCATTTATGTCCACTATAAATGGCGAAGCGTGGCGGATGAGGTTCCAGGTTTGCCGTCCAGGGGATAAGTCGCGGCAATCCTCGGGTGCTTGACGAGTTTCTGGTCGAAGCAAACAACTAGACCTTGGAAGGGTTTGAGGCATAGCGCCCCAGCAATCCGATCAGGGCGACTATGCACAGGGCAGCACCGGCATGGAATGTGGAAGCGGCGCCAAGCTTATCCCAAATCAACCCAGCCGCTGCGCTGGCAACAAGCATGGCGATCCCACTGATCAGGTTGAAAAAGCCATAGGCCGTTCCGCGCAGATCGGCAGGGGAGTTATCCGCCACCATGGTTGCGAGCAGTCCCTGGGTGATGCCCATGTGGACTCCCCAAAGGGCGACGCCCGCGAGCACAAAACCCCAGTGATTGCTGTCAGCCAGGACCAGATCGGCGGCCACTAACACGGCCACGCCGAGCGCCAAGAGCTTTGTATGGCTGATGCGGTCCGAGAGCTTGCCAAAAGGGTACGCAGACGCCGAATAGATCATGTTCATCGCGACCATCACGAGTGGAACCAGCGCGATCGGGATGCCTCCCTGCTGGGCCCGCAATACAAGAAATGCCTCGCTGAAGCGTGCCAGTGTAAACACCGCGCCGATACCGACGACCCACCAATAGGCGGGGGTCATACGCTTCAGGTTGCTACGACTGATCGGGTTGACACGCTCGACAGCCCGGTGCGATTTCGGCTCATGCACACCAAATAAAAGCAGCGCAACCGCCAGTACTCCAGGAATGATCGCAATCCAGAACACTATGCGAAAGTTATCGGCCCAGAGAAGCATCAGGCCGGTCGCTACGAGCGGACCGAAAAAAGCGCCAACGGTGTCAAGGGATTGGCGAAGGCCAAAAGCAGCGCCACGTAAAGCCGGCGGTGTCATGTCTGCGATCAGCGCATCGCGCGGAGCACCACGCATGCCCTTGCCACTGCGATCCACTAACCGAGCGACCAGAACGAAGCCGGTGGTAGGAGCCAAGGCAAATAATGGCTTTGACAATGCACCCAGTGCGTAACCGAACAGCGTTAGTCCCTTGCGCCTGCCAAGGTAGTCGCTCCAGGCGCCTGAAAGCATTTTGACGAGTAAAGCTGTGGACTCGGCCAACCCTTCAATCAAGCCAACCGCAAAGGCACTGGCCCCGAGCGTCGTCATCAGGAACATCGGCAGCAAGCTATGGATCATTTCCGAAGAAATATCCATAAACATGCTGACGAAGCCGAGAACCCTGACTCCAGATGGAATTTTGCTCGCGGGGTCGTCAGTATCTTTTGTTGCGCGCAAGGGTCACTCCTGGGTTACGGAATAGATGTTATATAACCCGGTCCATGACCCTTCCCGCAAAAATCGCTGCGCCCGCAAAGCTGAAGAAGATAAGTGCAATCGAACAGCGGCATCAGATGCGCGCCAGCTAGAGCGTCGTCTGCGGATTGGACGGTGGCGCCGGAGGTGGCGGCGGTGGCGGCGGCACATACGGCGCCTGCACTCCTAATGGAACTTCTTCCGGGATCAACATCCACGCAACTAAGTAGGCGATTTCCATCACTGGAAAAATCAGCACGCCCAGCAGAACAGTGATAATGCGCGTGGCCGTCAGATCCCAGCGGTAGCGCAGCGCAAATGCAGCGCACACACCGGCCATCATTCGTTGAGCTTGCGGCCGGTACATGGTGCGCAACGGCGAGGCCGCAAAAACGGAACTGTTGGCGGGCGCGCCGCAACTGGGACAAAAACTCGCCGACGCCGGCAATGGCTTACCACACTGGTGACAGAACATAACTCCACCCCCTTGGGCGATATTAGAGCACTTCCACGGCAGATGTACCCCGGCTAAAATCGCGACGCCGGGTTCACCGTTCAGCAAAATACCCACTTCTCTGCGCCCATCGAATCGCCCGCGTCATTTTGAAGTTTGCGGGCTGATTGGCGAACTAAAAAGAGATACGCAGCGGATCGGTCAGCGGTTCCTTCCAGCGAAACGTGCGCTAACTATTTGCCGCGATAGGCCGAGGCCTCATACTTGGTGGCGCGCTCGGCCTGGTCGGAGTCCGATCCCAGGGTAAGGACGGCGTCATACTGCTGCTTCGCCTGCGCGCGTTGTCCTAACAGGTCAAACATTTCGCCCGCCGCTAGATGGGCCCGCCGTTTCATGAGCCGCGATGCCGTCGGCTGCATGGTTGCATTCTCATAGGCGCTGGCCGCCTCCTGAATATGGCGCTGACCACGGGCTGCTTCGCCCAGACCGTAATACGCCAGTTCCAGATGCGGGTTAGGATAGTAACCGCCCGGCGCGGTGGCGCGCTGCAAAAGTGACTGGTAGGCCGCGACCGCGCGCATCCCCTCCCCGGAGTCTTTCATGAGATTGGCCTGTTCCAGGGCAAACAGAAAATTATGCGGATATTGGTGCGCCAGGCCGTTGATCGCCTCGATGGCCTTGCCATAACGCGCCTCGCGTCGAAGAAAAATGGCCAGCGCTGTTCGGGCTGAGACGGAATTGATCATTCCCTCTCGACCCACCCACCCCAGTTCCTGAATGCCCTTCGACTTCGACCCATGGATACCGACCAAACCCGCCAGAATTTTCAAAGGGAACGCGAGCCCTCCCATCACGTAATCGTGCACGCCGACAATCAGATAGCAATCGATGTAATTCGGGTCGAGTTTCAGGACGGCATCGTCGTCCCTGCGCGAGGCCGAGGCCATGTGCAGCGCCGTGATATATTTCTTCTCCACCATGCCAATGTAAAGAGTCTCGAGACTGGTGGCGAAGCCGCGAGCAAACAAGGCATCGGCGTCATTGGGGTTGGCTGCCAACCTGCGATTGCTTAAATTGAGAGCGCGCTGATAGAGAGCCTGGATCTGACGCGTAGCACGCAAATTCTCCGTAACTGGGTGCTTGCCCGACAAAAACCCATCCTTCACGTAGAGCGTGGTGTCAAGCAGGTCCAGCCGGTAGAGTTCGCGAAACACGGCATTGTTCAGAACGTAGCCGGCCGCCATGGGATCGGTGGGATGTTCAGCGGCAATTTTGTCGAAGAGAGATTGGGCGTTGCCGTAATCGAGGTTGTAAAAGTGTTGATACGCGGCCTGAACATCCGGCTCAAGGTTCAGCGGATCCGTATCGGTGCCGTTGGGAGCCTTCACGACAGCCAAGGTCGGCAGGGCGACAGTCAACAGCAGAACAATGACCGCGCAAATGCCAATCCACCGCAGCAAACCAGCCTCGCGGCAGCCTCGCAGCCTGTGGAACAAAGTTGACGAATGGAGTTTGCCGACAAAGATCCGCTGGGGCTGAGCTAGGGAAACCTGAGGCATAGGGATTGGAGGGACATAATCAGTTTCAGCCAAAGTTGCGAGGTGACGCAAGTGACGTTCAATCCTTTATTTTCATCTTCCCGCACACTCAGTTATGTTCTACTCTGTAGCCGATGACCCGCGCCGAACTGTTACGCGCCTTAATTCGTCAAGCTAAGTCGAACGGTTTCGAATTCCGCCGCTGGTACACGGTTCGGCTGGGACTGCCGTGGACAAGTTTTTTGGCTTCAGTGAACACGCTGTCGGAGCATCGCCGCTACTATGCCCTGTTGTTCGCGCATGAGTTTGCGGAGTCATTCTGGCGGCCGGGTAGCAAGATGACATTTGTCGTTCCGACCAGCACGTTTACAAGGGTTTCAAAGGATGGCACGATTCGAGTGGTGGAGCGGAAGGGTCACATTCGACGATCGGTGATCGCGGATGCATGGCGATACCACCTGAAAGAAATGGCGATAGCTGAAGAACCTCTGCGCTACATTCGTAAATTTCTTTTAATTGAGGAAGACCTGGCCGGACTACCCTACGTGAGCGACGAGGATGAGTTGGAAGCTGGCGATTCGCGCGAGGCGGAGCGGGAATCGACCTCGGATGTCTAGAGCAATGCCGGGTCACGATGTGCTGGTTACTCTTTCAAAGTCGCTGCTCGCATGATAAGTTGCGCTGCTGACTTGCATGCAGATGTACAGCGAAGTGAGGCGATCCGGAAGCTGTCTCAGATATGGCGTCGCAACTTCGGCCAACGATCTGAGACACGCATCGAGGGCGAGTCTCACCTCCACACCACGGTCTGTTTTGGGTTTAGGAGACCCCGTGAAGCTCATCTTGCGCTTTGATGCCGACCAGATGGGCACGCCGTTCCAAGTCCATTCGCAAGCTCTCTTGCATGGTGTAACCTAAGGGAAGAACGCAGCTACGACCCAATTCCTAATCGAGCAGGCAGCATGCGAAGTTGGAACTCGGTTGCATTAGGCATAGCCTATTTATTGGGTGGCGTTTTGAGCCTGCATGGTCAGACGCCCACATTGGTGGTTCCTTCAAGCAAACGTCGAAAGAATCCACCCACACAAAACACTTCCGCTCCAACTGCCGCATCTTCCATCTTGCCTCATTCTCCAGGTTCCATGCCCACCACAGCGATTCTGGCCGCCGGTCTGCCTCTGCGGGTCCAGATCGACCACCGCTATCGCATGCGGAAAGACAAGCCGATCGAAGGCCGATTGATCGACCCTGTTTACTCGGCGGACCATGTAGTGTTGCCAGTGAACACACGAATCTATGGCGAAATCTCTGATCTCACTCCTATCCACGGCAGCAAGCGTATCTGGGCACGGCTCAATGGCGACTTTACCCCCCTCAAACAGCCGGTTCTCCACTTTACTTCCATTAAGCTGCCGGACGGATCGAGCGTGCCTATCGACGCGGAAGCCTCCGAACGGACTGCGGACATGGTAAAAATGGGCCCGCCAGTCAAGAAGAAGTCTCGCATACAGAAAATCAAGGCAGCCATCCATGCGAAATTTAGCGGCATGAAGCAAGGAATATCAAACGCGGTGCATTCCAAGCACAAGTCCGAGAAGGCCTTACAAATCCTTTACGGGCAGCTTCCCTATCATCCGCAGGATATCTGGACGGGAACCGACTTCGATGCCGAACTGACCCAGCCTGTCATCGTACCCGATCCCAATGCCAGCCATTTATTGCCGGTAACTCCGCCGCATGGGCATATTCCGCCAGGAACCATCAATGTACGGCTGATTACGCCTTTAACTTCAAAAACCGATAAGTTCGGCGCACCGGTGGAAGCCATTCTGACCCAACCCTACCTGAGTAAAAGTCATCAAGATGTGATTCTGCCGAACGGCACTCATTTGGTCGGGACAGTGACCCAGGTGAAACCCGCGCGTTTTTGGGGGCGGAACGGAACGCTGCGCTTTACCTTCCGACAAGTCAAGCTGCCCGCAGGAACGATGGAGAACGTGCATGCACAGATGACTGCCGTAGAAGGCAAGAAAGGTCAGAATGTCACGCTGGATTCCGAAGGCGGCGCTCACGCGAACGCGGACAAAGGGAAATACATGGACCCGCTTGTGCTGGGTTATCTGGCAGGCGCAAATGCGGTCGACACCAACCAGAACCAGGTAGACGCCGCCACCACCAGCAACGGCTTTGGCTTGCCGGCGCGGATATTGTCTATTCTCTTTGTCAGCGGAACTACGATCTCAGTATTCGCATACTACGCAGCAGGTCAGTCCATTACCCGGCGCTGGATCATGCGGGGGCATGAGGTTGTGTTCGCGAAGAACACGCGGATGCAATTGGCGATCGCCGACAGATAGAGCGGCTGCTGACATGTCGAGCACGGCCGGTTGCGTAAAGCCGCGATCTAACAAGGCATCGACCAACCGAGAGGTACCGCCGCCAACGTCCAGTACCGGCGCATGGATATGTCCAGTCTCGGTGTCAACAGAAGTTCCTGGGAAACGGCCGGCGCCTCCTCGAACCAGCTGAGTTCCCTTTTTTGCTGCGTCGAGTACATCTGGTTCCAGTGTTCTGGCGCCTGAAGTTGATCCATGCGATTACTCCCACTCGATGGTGCCGGGCGGCTTGGATGTGATGTCGTAGACCACGCGATTGATTCCCTTCACCTCATTCACGATGCGGCTCGACATGCGCTTCAACACTTCGTACGGCAGCGGCACCCAGTCGGCGGTCATGCCATCTTCCGACGTGACTGCACGAATCGCGCAGGTATTGGCATAGGTGCGCTGGTCGCCCATGACACCCACGCTACGCACCGGAAGCAACACAGCGAACGATTGCCAGATTTCCCGGTAGAGTCCGGCAGCCTTGATTTCATCGACGACGATTTCGTCTGCTTCCTGCAGAATGGCGACGCGTTCCGGTGTGACTTCGCCAACAATGCGAACGGCGAGGCCCGGGCCGGGGAATGGCTGTCGCTGCAGAATATCTTCCGGCATACCCAGGTCGCGGCCGATGCGACGCACCTCATCCTTGAACAGGTCGCGCAAGGGCTCAATCAATTTCAACTTCATCGTCTCCGGCAGACCGCCGACGTTGTGATGACTCTTGATGGTCTGTGACGGTCCCTTCACGGAAGAAGACTCGATCACGTCCGGATACAACGTGCCCTGGACCAACCAGTCGACAGAACCGGTTTTCTGCGCAATGCGGTGTGCCTCTCGATCGAAAACCGTGATGAATTCATTGCCGATGATTTTGCGTTTTGTTTCGGGATCCGTGACTCCGGCGAGCAGCGATAGAAATTGCTCGCTGGCATCGACGGCGACCATGTTTAAGCCGAGTTTGTCGCGCAGATTTTCCTGCACCTTGCGGAACTCATCCTTGCGAAGCACGCCGTTATTGACGAAAACGCAAGTGAGGCGATCGCCGATGGCGCGGTCGACCAGTACGGCAGCCACCGAGGAATCGACACCGCCGGATAAACCGCAGATCGCGTGACCATCGCCTACCTGAGAGCGAATGCGTTCCACCGTGGTCTGGATGAAATGCTCCGGCGTCCAGTCTGGCGCCACCTTGCAAATGCGGAAGAGAAAATTCCGAAGCAATTCTTTGCCTTGGAGGGTGTGGTGAACTTCCGGATGAAACTGCACCGCCCAGATACGGCGCGCTTCGTCGGAAATGCCAGCCACGGCGTTCGAAGTTTTCGCGGTGAGCTGAAAACCTTCGGGCAGTTGCAGCGCTTCATCGCCGTGCGACATCCAGACCGGAAGATGGGTCGGCAGGCCTTCAAACAGAGCGGTCGGCTGGACCACTTCGACATCGGCATGTCCGTACTCGCGACGCTCCGCCGAACGAACCTTGCCACCCAGATTATGCAGGATGAAGTGCAGGCCATAACAGATGCCCAGCACAGGCGCGCCCATCGCAAGTACACGCGCATCCGCGGGCGGAGCGTCCGCGTCATAGACAGAACTGGGACCGCCGGAAAGAATGATGCCGGCAGGATTGAGTTGCCGAATGGATTCATACGGCGCAGTACAAGGTAGCACGACTGAAAACACGTTCTGCTCGCGAATCCGCCGCGCAATCAATTGCGTGTATTGAGAGCCAAAATCGAGGATCACGATGGTGGAGGGCTCGGCTGTTTGTTTAGTTTCCATGGGTTATTGCCCAGTGTATCGCAGGCCAGCTTGTCAGTTTGTCGCGGTCGCAGCCGGCAATGGGATTTCCGGCGAACGAGATGGCCGGTTGGCGGCGCGCCAAAGTTCCAGGAAGCCAATCACGCGCGCGACCTGGAAGAAATCCGACGCGACGCAGTACCAGACGCTCACCAGCGCCCACCAGACGTAGAGCGAGGGTCCGTTGATTTCTTCTTTGAATGGAACGGGAGTGGCGCAGAAGACCATGGCCAAGACGATCAGCGCCGCCTTGACAATGCCGAGGACCAGATTGATCTCCACCAGCTTGGAGCGCAGGCCGCGCAAGGAGCCCTGGCCCAAGCGCACGGAGTTGCGCAGGCTGGCGATCATCCCCGTACCTTCTAACAACGCCAACAGCGGCGCGATGCTGAAGACCCAGCTGACGAGCGCCCAGAAAAAGAAAATACCAAAGGAGAGCGCGATCGCCTGAACGAAATAGAGAACCAGGCTTGGCTGTGGACCAGAGAGCGAATCCCACGCCGCCCAATGCAGTCCGACGAACCACAGTAGGACACTGGTGCCCAGCACCAGGATGCGGAGCAGTTGCAGGCCCACCATCATCCACGGAGCGAAGCGCAAGGATGGATCATATCGCCGCAGCACCAGGGAGCGGCCAAAGCCAGACACGATCGCCCAGGCCACAGCCAACACGGGAAGCAGCCAGCGCGCGACCTCACGAGCTGGCGGCAGCAGCACATCGGCAGCAGCAGAGAGAATCTGCGCCGCTGAGACTGTGTCGATCAAAGAAAAATGGGTAATGCCTGTGCCAGCCAGAGACACGGAGGAAAGGATTCTGTACGCTTCCCACCCCAAGACGGCGGCCGCTGGAATTCCAAGCGCCCAGCGCCACAACAACTCCAGACCCAACAAAGACGGCCGCTTCCAACACTCGGCAATGGTCGCCAGAAACGACTGCGTGCCGCGGATGTGTTCATGCTGACCGGCGAGTGGGGATGTCGATTGCAATTCGATTTGTCCAGCCTCGACGTGCATGCTCTCTCGCTTTCGGTGATGACGCCTCTCGGAGATTGCACGGAGTTCCAAGAGATTCTGGCCGAAATTGCGAACCTAGCGGACGACGAAATTGACTAACTTGCCGGGCAGCAGGACAACCTTGACGATCTCTTTCCCTGCCAACCCCGCCTGGATTTTCGGCTCCTGTTCGGCGGTCGCGCGCAGCAATGCTCCGTCGCTTCCAGCCGGCACGGAAACTACGGCGCGCAATTTCCCATTGATTTGAACCGGAACCTCGAGCACATGTTCCGCAGCGAGGGCTTCGTCATAGGCAGGCCATGCGGCGCGTAGCAGCGGGGTGTCTTCCTCCATCTGCGACCAGAGCTCTGCGGCCAGATACGGTGCGAAGGCTTGCAGCATCAATACCAGGTTGCGCGTGATCGCATACAACACAGAATCTGCAACGCTACCCGACGCGATCGCTTTTTCATCCGCCGTCAAATCATTGACCAGTTCCATAATGGCGGCGATGCAAGTGTTGAAATGCCAGCGGCCGTCAAACTCCTGTGTGAGGCGTCGAAGGGTCTGATGCAATTTGCGCATCAGTTGCCGCTCCAATGGATTCAGCGTAGCGGGGAGCGACTGCGAGCGGCCGGCAATGACGCGCGGCATAGCCTGCATAGCAAAGCGGTACACCCGCGACAGAAATCGGCTGATGCCGGCAACGCCATCTTCCTGCCAGTCCAGGTCGCGATCGGGCGGCGCGGCGAACAACGCATACATGCGCGTCGCGTCGGCACCATAGCTCGCGATCATATCGTCCGGAGAGACCACGTTTCCCTTGGATTTCGACATTTTGGCGCCATTCTTGATGACCATCCCCTGCGTGAATAAACGTTCGACGGGCTCATCATTTTTTACCAGGCCCAAGTCGCGCATCATCTTGGTCCAGAAGCGCGAATAGATCAAATGCAGAATGGCATGTTCGACGCCGCCGATGTATTGATCAATGGGAAACCAATAGG
>JAJYSL010000022.1 GCA_021793595.1 Acidobacteriota bacterium | reverse complement strand
CATTCTTGCAGGTGGACTTGGCAGCCGGTTGGCGGAGGAGACTTCCGCCCGCCCCAAGCCCATGGTGGAAATCGGCGGCCATCCCATCCTCTGGCACATCATGAAGATTTATTCGCACTATGGTATCAATGACTTCATCATCTGCCTCGGCTACAAGGGCTACATGATCAAGGAGTTTTTTGCGAATTATTTCCTTCACTCCGCCGACGTCACCATCGACCTGCAGCAAAATAAAATTGAAACCCACAGCGCCGACTGCGAGCCCTGGCGCGTCACCCTGATCGATACCGGCGCTGCCACCATGACCGGCGGCCGCTTAAAACGCGCGCTGGCCTACGTCGACAAGGATGAGACATTCTGCTTCACCTACGGCGACGGCCTCGCCGACATCAACATCGACGACCTGCTGACGTTCCATCGCAGTCGCAACACGCTGGTCACGCTGACCGCCACGCAATCCGTAGGGAAATTCGGCGCACTCGAGATCGCCGACAACGCCAACGTCACGTCCTTCTCAGAGAAACCCAAAGGCGACGGTCGCTGGGTCAGCGGCGGCTTCTTCGTTCTCTCGCCCAAAGTCGCCCCCTACCTTCCGGGCGACTCCACCATTTGGGAGCGCGATCCGCTCGAAACCCTCAGCCGTGAACGCCAGGTTTCGGCCTATAAACATCACGGCTTCTGGCAGCCCATGGATACGCTGCATGATCGCAAATTTCTTGAAGATCTGTGGAACACAGGTTCCGCTCCGTGGAAACTATGGTGAATTCATTCTGGCAGGGCCGCAAAGTTTTTCTCACCGGGCACACCGGCTTTAAAGGCAGCTGGATGTCTCTCTGGCTGCAGCAGCTCGGCGCCGACTTGATGGGCTATGCGCTTCCGCCGCATACTTCGCCCAGCTTATTTACCGTGGCGGACGTCGCCCGCGATATGACCTCCGTTATCGGTGATCTCGCGGAGCTCGATCATCTGCAGGATGCACTGCTGCAGCATCAGCCGGAAATTGTCTTTCACCTCGCCGCGCAATCTCTGGTCCGCTTGTCGTATCAGGATCCCATCCGCACCTACGAAACCAACGTGCTGGGCACCGCGCGTCTGCTGGAAGCCGTGCGCGCCTGCGGTTCCGTTCGCGCCGTCGTCATCGTCACCACGGACAAATGCTACGAGAATCAGGAGTGGGTCTGGGCCTATCGCGAAAACGATCCGCTGGGCGGCCACGATCCCTACAGCAACAGCAAGGCCTGTGCGGAATTTGTCACCAGCGCCTATCGAAATTCTTTTTTTTCGCCCGAGAAATACGCGCAGCACAAAGTCGCCATCGCTTCCGCTCGTGCCGGCAACGTCATCGGCGGCGGCGACTGGGCCTCCGACCGCCTCATCGTCGATATTGTTCGCGCCTTCTCCTCTGGCGAAACGCTTCGCATCCGCAATCCCAACGCGACCCGCCCCTGGCAGCATGTGCTCGAGCCCTTGCGTGGTTATCTCAGCCTAGCCGAACATCTCTATCATCACGGCCCAAAGTTCTCTGGCGGCTGGAACTTCGGCCCGCACTACCACGACGCCAAACCCGTCCAATGGATTGTGGAATATGTCGCCTCACGCTGGACCAGCTCGCCCTCCGCCCCTGCGCCACGCTGGCAAATCGACAGCGGCGTTCATCCGCATGAGGCCAACATGCTCACCCTAGACTGGACCAAGGCTTCGCAGCATCTCGGCTGGCAGCCCGTGCTGTCACTTTCGCAGGCCCTCAACCTCACCCTCGACTGGTACCAGAACGTCAAGGCCGGTGAAAACGCGCGCCAGAAATGCCTAGCCCAGCTTGAGGCCTATCGGCAGACGATCGAAAACTTCTCCCTGTCCGGAGACACGACCAGGTCTTAGCTCTTCCGCCCCGTATCGTGGCTTGAAGTGAACTTTCAGCGCAAGAATTTTCGACTCGAACAAGTCATAGCTGACCTTCGCCACCACAAACGTCACCGCAATCAGAAACCCGATATACAGCAGCGCCCATCGCAGCGGCATCGGAAACACAACACCCAATCGCGTCCCCAAAACATGCTCCAAAATCAGGTAAATAGGGATGTGATAGATGTACATCCCATAACTGTATTTCCCGACGGCGCGCAGCCAACCCGCGCAAAGAAGATGATGCAACCGCGGGATGCCATGCTGCGATAGCGCCAGCAATCCGCCTGACAGCAGCGCAAATGCCGTGATGCCCAGCGTCGGCATATAGAACTGCGTGTCGATCAGTTCTTTATGGTGGAACAAAGCGATATAGCCGAAGATCCCGCCGCCCAAGCCGAAAGCCAGATAGATCCACCATCGCGGAATTTGTCCTCGCCGCAAAAGAATGGCCAGCATCACTCCGATCAGCAGCCCATCCATCCGGCTCGTCGTCAGCACCATGGCTCCCAGGCTTTGGGCATACCGGTGGACCACGTAGAAGCGAAGCGGTAGCGCGATCACCAGGGCCGCCATGCACAGCCAAAGAACCCAGCCTTCCGGCAGCAGCCAAATGACCAAGGGCCATACCAGATAAAACTGCTCTTCCACTGCCAGGCTCCAGAAGTGTCCAAATACGTTGACCGTCTGGTACGCGCCGTGGTTCCAGAAGACAGGCCAGTTCTGCGCGTAGAAGTAATAGGAAATCCGCATTCGTTCCGGCGGCATCATGGTATTCCACCAGAAGTTGTAATGCGCCGCCATCAGGCCCGCGGTGACCACAAAATAATAGATAGGAAAGATGCGCAGGAAACGCCGCGCATAAAACGAGGAGAAATAATTCCCCGCTGTCTTTGACTTCAGCAGAATTCCTGTAATCAGGAATCCGGACAGCACAAAGAAAAGTTCAACCCCCGACCAACCCGGAACCATCGCATACGCGAAGACTTTCGCGGCGAAGGTAGTTTGCAGAATATATCGTCCGCCGCCATGCGACAGCATCACCGCCAGCAGTGCAATCCCGCGAATGCCGTCCAGCTCCGGCTTGTGGCTTAATTCCGCCACGCCGAGCTTCGAACGTCGATTCGCGTTGAACAGGAGAGGGAGCATGTTCACCACAACTGAAATGCGCAGCGATTACCAGGGGCAGCCGATGAAATCTACTTCCCTCCCCACTTCCATAATGCTCCGCATTTCGCCCGCGATGTTCCATTTGCGGAATTTCCGTCAAACTAAAGTAATGTTGCTCAAATGGGGAGCGCACGTAGTGCTCCTCCATCGCACCCGCCCAAGAACCGCAACCCAGAGCGATTTCTGCCCCCATCTACAACCGTAGGACTAGAGAGTGGAGGCAACCCCGTCGCACATCTGTCATCAATCGTGAGGACTGTAGAATTATTTACTGCCAGATATTTAGGATGGGGAGAACTGCATGCATGAGGCAACGGCCACGAACGAAGAATCAATCCCGCACGGTGTTCCCCCGACGTTCCATTCTATTGTCAGCGGCAAGATCGCGCTTGTAGGAATTTTGTTTGCGGTTTGTACAATTGTTGCCTTCGTTCTTGCCCCTGCGCTCGTTCGGCTAGAGGCAGGCACCAAGCTGGTCGCGTTGGACAGCCTCGACTACGCCGTATTCAGCTTCAGAATGAACATCATCCGCACAGGTGTGCTCTTGTCCGTATGGCTGCTCGTTCCTTTTTTCGATCGCGTTGCCGAGTTTTTCAACTCGCGAGGGCGCGCAGCTTACACTGTGGGCGCCTTGGTGGCGGCGTGTGGATTCTTAAGCGTTTTCATTATTCATTTCGGCAATCGGCAATTTGGCGGCTGGGACTTCAGCATCCTGATCGACTCAGGCTGGCGGCAGATCCTTGGGCAAAGGCCTTACACGGACTTTATCTCCACAAATCCGCCCAGCTTCAATCTCGGAATTAAATATGCATTTCTGCTCTTCGGCGTGAATTGGAACGCACAGCTCTATTTCACAGCCATTTTCGCGTCTGCCAGCTTTCTTTGGGCCTACTGGTTGCTCTGGCGGCTGATAGGCTCGCGCCTTGCGGCATTCTGCATGGCGTTCGCGATCGAGTGTGCGGTTGCCCTGCCGCTCTGCTTCTGGTGGTTCAACAGCAGCGTTTCGATCACTGCGACACTGTTCTTTCTTTCCTGCCTTCTGTATGCGCAGCAACCCAACTCCCGCGCGGCGCAGGTCTCATATCCCTCGACTCTGGCGGTGCTGGTTTTGATGAAGCCTAATATCGCCGGATTGGCGGCCATTTGCGGAATCATCTTTCTGCTGGTCTGGATGCGTCACAGGCGCAGGCCAATACTTCTTACCGTCGGCGCAGCCGGTGCAACTTTTCTGATTATGTACTTCAGCAGGATTTCGATCCCGGCGATGATTGCCAGTTATCGCGGCGGCATCGAACATGCCGTGGCTAGGAGATACGGTCTCGTCGGAATGACCAGGCTCGACAAGCTCGAACTCTTGGGATGGACACTGATGGTAGCTGCTCCGCTATTCAGTTTGTTGCTACCTACCTGGAAGCAACTGCGGACCAGGCAGTGGCGTACGGTCGCCTCCTATCTCTTCCTGGCTACGCCGCTGCCGATCGCACTCTACGGCATGGCAACAAATAGCGAAATCAAGGAGGTGGAATGTGGGATGCTGCTCGCTGCTGGAGCTGTCATCGCTTTTGGCCTTAGACTTTCCAGCCTCAATCTTCGCCGCTTTTATATCGCAATGGTGTTCACTGTCGCGGTATCTGGAATCTACATGGGTGCCACCCGGATTCGGGTGCTCGGCATTGGCCCGCACCAATTCTTTGAGTGGCGCGATGGGAACGTTCCGGTCGCGAACAAATTCTTCAAGGACACCTACGCCAGTCCTGCTATGAGAAACGTGATCCAGCAGGTCGAAGCAGCAAAATCCCGCAACAAGGGCCCTTTCTTTTTCGGCCCCCGAATCGAGTTCACCTATGCGGTCGTTGGGGTTCCATCCCCTCGACACCTGCCGCTCTATTGGCAGCCGGGAACATCGTTTGCTCGCCGAGACGAGCAAACGATGATCGAGTTATGGAAGCAGCACAACTTTAATACTTTGATCTTTCTCAAAGGCGACTATACGTTCTACCCGGCCGCGCTGCTTTCCACGATTAACAGCGAATACCAAAAGGACAACAGCTACCCTGATATCACCGTTTACCATGCCCGCCAATAGAATCTAGCAGCATCTGCCCGCCCGATTATTCAAACGAAATCTAATTAAATCTCACTCTTTTACGCGTATTGCTTCCGTCTCCGTGCCCAACGGCAACTGTGGCGGCGTCTCAAAGTTCACCCGCTCGCGTTCCACCGCAAACGGTCGCCGCTGAATCTGGGTATGAATGGCGCCAACGTATTCCCCCATCACCCCCATCGATACCAGCAGGATGGAGCTGACGAAGAACATCCCAATCACCACCGGCGCGATCCCGACAGAAAAGCTCCGCCAGAACAGCAGCTTGTACACCAGATACGTCATGCCCGTCAGGAAGGAAAGCAGCGCTCCAACGAATCCCGTAAACGTCATCAGCCGCAGCGGCACCTTGGAATGATTAATGATGCCCAGCATGCCGTAGTCGTACAGCGTATAAAAATTGTTTTTCGTGATGCCGCGCTTGCGTCCCGGCTGGTCGTAATAAATCTTTTTGTGCGGCAGGCCAATGTCCGCAATGATCCCGCGAAAATACGGATATGGATCGGCAAACGACTTCACCAGGTCCACCACGCGCCGGTCATACAATCCAAACCCGGTAAAATTCTCGAACGTCTCAATCGACGACAGCCGATTCACCAACGCGTAATATTTCTTGCGCGCCCAGAACATCAGCGGATGCTCTCCGCTGGTGCGCTTGATCGCCAGCACCATGGAGTAGCCTTCCTCCCACCCCTGCACCAGGTCGGCAATCATCTCCGGCGGGTCCTGCAAGTCGGCCACAATGCCGATGACTGCATCTCCCTGCGCCTGCCAAAAGGCATGCATCGGCGACCGGATATGGCCGAAGTTGCGCGAGTTCACAATAATCTTCACGTTCGGATCGGCCGCCGCCAGGCCCTTCAACACCGCGACCGTGCTGTCCTCAGAAGCGTTGTCGATAAAGATGTGCTCGTACTTGTATCGCCCCAGCGCTGCAATCACGTTGCGCACCCGCGTATACAGTTCGACGACATTATCTTCTTCGTTGTAGCAGGGAGTAATAATGCTGATCGTCTTCACGTTGCCTCGCGTTATTTGGATGCACTCCAGCTCCGTACGTCAGCCAGATACCAGAATTGTAAGGGTTCCCCAAACCTTTAAACGGGTCGTGCAGCTTTCGTCGCCGGCTCAGCCATCGAGCGCTCCTCAACGCTCTCGATTGAGGGGTTCACTACGATCGTGGCCGCATCCTGCGTGGCTTTGTCCGGAACACGAAAAGAAAAATTCTTGTGGCCCAGGAAACTGTAGATGACGGTCAGCCCCGTCAACAGAGCCCCGGCGACGTAGGGAGCGCTCCGCCCCAGATGAAACCCGGTATGCAGCCCTTCCACCAGCAGCGGCAGCAACACCAACCCGGGCAACAAGGCACTGCCGTAGACCACGATGCAGCGCAACCACTCCGCCAGATAATGTCCCTGCGTCTTGAAGATGAAAAACTTGTAACAAAAGTATGCGAGTGTGATCGCCAGCAGGTTTGAGGCTACCGAGGCGTAGATATATCCGAAACGCACTCTCGGCATCAGCAGCGCCGTCAACAGCGCGTACAAGCTGTATCCAAAAACGGTGTTCCACACGCCCACCATCAGATAACGCACAAATTGTCCCGGCGGCAACTGCTTCGCAAGTCGCGACCGCCATGGAAATCTACTTCCGGAAATGTCCGCGGACTTTCTATCCATCGACCTTCACACGCGCTGCCCCATCCATCTCGCCGCTCCCAATTCAGAATGGCTCCAAATCTACAGCGGCACTTGTGTCTCGTTTACGCACATTGCAGGCAGTACCGTCCGCGATTGTCACCCGGTTGAGCCACCCTTGCAGACAACGCGAGATGGTAAATTGGTTACTAAACCATCATGACGGTTCCCAGGCGAGTCTCCATCGGAATTCCCACTATCAATCGCAGCAGCCTGGCTCTTCGAGCCATCCGCAGCGCACTCGCCCAGACCTATTCTGATGTTGAAGTGATTGTATCGGACGACGCATCCACGGACGATACCGTCCTGCGCGTTCAGGAAATTCGCGATCCCCGCGTGGCCCTGTTCCAGCAGAAACAACGCCTCGGCCTTGTCGGCAACTTCGATTTTTGCCTGCGTCACGCCACCGGAGAATTTTTCCTTCTGCTCGGCGACGACGATGTCCTGCTACCCAATGCCATCGAGAGATTGGTCGAGCCGTTCTTGCTCAACAGACCTCCAATTTCTGCCGAAGCGGTGGGTGCAGTCTGGTGCCCATGCAGGATCATCGAACGCGAGTTGTTCGCGTGAGAACGAAATTCATTTCCCGCGGTATTCGAGCCAAGTCAACACGTGCTTCAATCGGTACCGCAGCGCTACAAAGGCAGCGCTATGCCAGAGGACCGCAAGAGCAACATAATGAATTCCGTAGTTCGTTCGAACGATGCGGAGCTTCTCCGTATTCGGTCCTGAGCCGGAAGCCCCGACGGTATACATCTCAGCGACCACCTTTCGGAACACTGCGACGGTTTTGCCTGCTTTGACCAACTTCTGATTGCAGTCAAAGTCCGAATATACGCGGTAGCGAAGATCGTAACCGGGATGAATGCTGCGTCGGTAAAACTGCCCCTGATGGTGCCATATGTTGTCGATGCGCTGGAGTAACCCAAACAGCCTAGGACGATGCTCGCCCCAGCCCGCCATCTTCACGGTGAAACAGGCGATGTCAACACCCTCGTCCAGGCAGCGGTGCAGTTCCTCACGGGGAATGCACAACAAGCGATCGCCGGCATTCAGGTGCAGGATGTACTCGCCGGTTGCCGCCGCAATGCCCTTGTTCATGGCATCGTAGATTCCGCGGTCGGGCTCGCTCATCCAGTAGTCAATGGCATCATCGTAGCGGTGTAGGATTTCCAGGGTTCCATCGTCGGAGCCGCCGTCGATGACGATCCACTCGGTATCCTGGTCGCGGTTGGCCAGAATGCTTTCGAGCAAGGGAGGAAGTTCGTGAGCCGCGCGAAAGACAACTGTGACAATCGAGACAAGCGGAGGCTGAGAGCGCGCGCCTTCGCGCAATCGCCGACCACCCTCCAAACGCTGGGTCTTCTGCAACGGCATTGTTCAGGACCCTCCGATTTCGCCCTTTTTCCAAGCATAATTGAGACTGAAGGGCTCCCGCGTTGAATGCTTTCGCTATATACCAAACATTTTTGGGCGAGTGCTTGCCTCAAAAGTCGCGTCTCCAGCTCACCCGCACGGCCGCCGATTCCCCTCCCGTGGAGAAAGTTTCATAGCCCTTTCTCCCGATCGCAAATTCCGTTTCCCCATTTCTGTTGCATGAATTTCACCGATTTATTCTGATTGTTGAGGCTTTTTACACCCCTCCCCCGTCTTAGTTACTAAGACGCAAGACTCCGACGGAAAAGGAAACTGTCTGTGGCTCATCTTCGCTTTAAGATCTCTGCCTTACTTGTCCTGCCATTCCTCCTTATCTCGACTTTTTTCGGGCAGCAAGCCACCGGGAATTTACGCGGTGTCGTAGCGGACCCCACCGGCGCCATCATTCCCGGCGCCTCCGTCACTCTTTCCGGCAATGGTAAAACCCTCAACACCACCAGCGGCGGCACCGGCCTGTACCACTTCAACGGCGTAGCCCCGGGTCAATACACTGTCGATACTTCCATCCAGGGTTTCACCCCATTTGAGTCCAAAGGAGTTGTCATCTCTCCCGGCGCCACCAGAACTCTGAACATCGCATTGACCATCGCGGCCCAGACGCAACAGGTGCACGTCAGCGGCGAAACCTCCACCATCGACACGTCCCCGGTGTCGAATGCCAACGCGGTGGTTATCAAAGGCGCGGACCTCAACGCGCTCTCCGACGATCCCGATCAGTTGGCGACCGACCTGCAAGCCCTGGCGGGCCCATCGGCCGGTCCCAATGGCGGTCAGATCTATATTGACGGCTTCTCCGGCGGCCAAATTCCGCCCAAGGAGGACATTCGCGAAATTGTCATCAATCAGAACCCCTTTTCGGCAGAGTTTGACAGCCTCGGCTACGGCCGCATTGAAATCTACACCAAAGCCGGCACCGGCCATTTGCATGGACACGTTTTTTCCATGGGCAATGACTCCCCATTCGACGCCCAGAACCCGATCCTGAACTCCAATCGTCTTGCTGGCTCGCCGCTGATCGTAGAGCCCCCTTATTACGTCTACTTCCTCCACGCGGACATCGGCGGCCCCATGACAAAGCAGTCCTCTTTTTTTTCCAGCATCTTCAACCGCTCCCAGCACTTCCAATCAGTGATTGACGCCATCGATCCTGGGAGCGTCACCGCTGCCAACACCAACGGAACACCCTACAATGCGACCATCAGCAATCCCAGCAGCCGTCTCGACGTCGGCCAGCGCTTCGACTGGCAATTAGGCCAGTCGAATTCCATGACGGCCCACTATGACTACTATCGCGCCTCATTTACCAACGGCGGCGTTGGCCCATTGGCCCTTCAAGAACAGGCCACAAATGGACTGAATCAGGAGAACACCCTGCAGGCCATGGACAGCCTCGTGCTCAGCAAGAACTTCGTCGACAACATCCGCTTCCGCTACCGCCGCATTCGCAACAACCAGTCCTCGCAGTACACCATGCCCAGCGTCTCCGTCTCCGGCGCATTCGTCGATGGCGGCAACAACTCCGGCACCACCCGCGACAATCAGGACGACTACGAACTACAGGATTATTTCACCGGCTCCATAGGCCGCCACGCGCTGAATTTTGGCCTGCGCCTTCGCGCCTATCGCGACGCCAATTACTCCAACGCCGGTACCAATGGTTCTTACACGTTCCAGTCTCTTCCCGAATATCTCAACCGCACCCCGCAGCAATATACCGTCACGGTGGTCAACCATAACGCTTACACTGCCCGGGCCATTCCGTTTGACCTGGCCTTGTTCTATCAGGACGACTTTGCCGTCAATAAGAAATTGACCTTCAGCTACGGCCTGCGCTGGGAAACGCAGAATGAAATTCACGATAAGAGCGATTTCGCACCCCGTATTTACCTGGCCTACGCTCTCGGCCACGGCAAGGACAAACCAAAGACCGTGGTTCGTGCAGGCTACGGATGGTTCTACCAGCGCTTCACCATACCCAATGGCACCTATGGCGCGCCCTACATCCTTTCCACCATCCGCAACAACCTGCCCACAACGCCTGGGGAGTTGTCGAATCAGCAGATTTATACCGTCACCAATCCCACCGGCTACACCGAAACCAGTCCCGGCAATCCCGTGAAGCCGCCCAATCCGACCTCCTCCACTTCCGCGCCCACGTATTGGACAATCGCTCCCAACTTCCACGCAGCGCTGGATATGCAAGCCGCCATCGGCGTCGATCGCCAGATTTCCAAAGGGGTCACCGGAAACATTACCTATCTATACAGCCGCGGCATTCACGACTTCTTAAGCAACAACACCACCGCACCGTATTTCAATGGCGCCACCAACACCTATCCCAACGCGCCGCTGACCGCCCCAGCCACAAACATCTATCAGTTTCAGTCTGGTGGGGTCTATCGCGAAGACCAGCTCATGGCGACCGTGCATGCCCAACTGAAAAAACTGACCATTTTCAGCTATTACGCTTATACCAATGCCAAGGGCGACACCTCCGGGGTTTCGCATTTCCCATCGAATGCCAGCGACCCGGGACAGGATTACGGACCAACGACTTTCTCGATCCGCAATCGCTTCCTGATTCTCGGTAACGTAAACCTCCCGTATGCCGTCTCCTTCGCACCGTTCTTTGTCTATAACTCGGGAACTCCGTACACGATCAAAATCGGCAGCGATTTGACGGCCAACAACCAGTTCAACGCTCGACCCGCCTACGCCCCCGCATCGGATTGCGCCCCCGGCACCAATTCGACGCGCTACTACGCCACCTCCTACGGCTGTCTTGATGCAAACCCCATCGGCACCAATGAAAAGATCATTCCCTACGGATCAGGCACCGGACCGTCGAATTACAGCCTGAATTTGCGGGTCTCCAAAGTAATCGGCTTCGGCCCAAAATTGAGTTATGCAAAAGGCGGCCCCGGCTATCACGGGCACGGCGGCGGTCTCGGTGGCCGCGGCCTCAGCGGCAATCAGGGTGGTCCCGGAAGGTTGGACGTCGCCGTCCCCCGCAAATACAGCCTCACGCTGGGGGCTTTCGGCGCCAACATCTTCAATCGACAAAATCTTGCCGCGCCGAACGGTACCTTGATTTCGCCATTCTTCGGCAAGTCTCAATCGTTGGCGGGTGGCTTCTTCGGACCGCGGACCTCCGGCAATCGCAGCATCTTTTTGACTGCCGTTTTCAATTTCTAGAGCAAACGCAGCACTGCGGTAAGAAAGGAAAAGGAAAGGGGTTGTCATCCTTGGTCGCCGCGGCGACCGCACTCGAGGAACCTGTTGTTCCGTCCACGCAGAGTAATTCTGGTTTTGCCGTAGCGCTTCGTGTCCACCCTCCCCTTGCTCAGAAAATAAATGTCCCGAGTCTCCTCCGCCGTTGCGGAAGGCACGGGAGATCCTTGCTCTTCACTCTCTTCTGCTGGATTTTCTATCTGGGAATTCCATCAAGCGGCGGTCGCCGCGACGAATTTGGTAGGAGTCAGTCTACGCCTCTTGCTTGGCTGTCTCTGTTTGCGTCTCTGGCACCGGGGGATGCTGTGGCAACTGCACAATAAATTCGGTTTTCCCCGGCTCAGACTCAAATCGAATATCGCCGCCAAAATGCTTGGTCACAATTTTATAAGCGATGCTCAACCCCAATCCGGTGCCCACTCCCTCCGGCTTGCTGGTGAAGAATGGCTCGAAGATATGTCGTCGATTCTCCGCCGGGATTCCCGCGCCGTCATCGCAGACGCTCACCAGAATCTTGCCGTTCTCTACCCAGGTTCGTACGGTGACGTGTCCCCTCTGCGGCGCCGCATCCACGGCGTTGTCCAGCAGGTTCATCCACACCTGGTGCAGCCCCGTTGCCGCTGACTCCAGAATTGGCACATCGGCGCTAAACATTTTCGATATCTGAATTTCTTTGTGGCGAATTTTGTGTCCAAGAATCATCAGCGCGCTCTGCAGACTCTTGTGAACATCGACTGCCGCACAGCACATTTTCTCTGCGTAGGAATAATGTTTGACGGCCATCACCAATTCCGTCACCCGGGTAATGCTTTCCTCAATCGTGTCCAACTGCTGCACGCTGCTCACCAGCGCTTCCACCCACTGGAAGGTTTCGGTCAACGCTGCCGGTCGAAAACTCGTGCGCAGGCATTCCAGTTTTTCGGCCGTCAATCCCATGCCGGCCAGCGGAGGAGCCAGCTTCCACGAGTCCTGCACTCCCGCTTGATCTAGCCACTCGCATAGCGATTCCTCAGCGTCCGCCTGCTCCAGCGAATTCATCGAGACGGATTTCTGGGGCTGCAGAATGTAGTGTTGCAAATCGGAGATGCAACCCAACTCCTCCGGCTGCAGGCCCATGCGGCAGGTGCGAAGATTCAACTCCTGCAAACGTGTCAGGCTCTCCCGCAGTTGCATGCTGGCACGCTTGGCGGCGCTGCCTGGATTATTCAGTTCATGCATCAGGCCCGCGGCCATGGTTCCCAGCGAAGCCATCTTCTCCCGCTGCAGCAGGATGCCTTGCAGTCCCTGCTGACGCATGGTCAGGTTGGCAAGAACTCCTTTGCGCACACTCGGGCATGTCGTCATCAACTGCCAGAAAGAATCCTCTTCCACCCGCAGCAGACGGCTGGGCTCGATCATGGTGCATTCCACACGACTGACTGAACCCGTCAGCAGTGGCACTTCGCCGAATGTCTCACAGCCATGATGTGTTGCCAGCGGCTTTCGCGTGCCATCCGGTTCCACGTACTCCGCGCGCAAGCCGCCTTCCACCAGAATCCAGAAGTATCGCTTGGTCTGCTCTTGCCCCAGAACGCAATCGCCTGACTCGGCATCGATCACATCAGCTCGCTGCAAACACTCATTCGTCTTTTCGTCCAGGTTTGCGAATAGCGCGATGCAGCGCACTTTCTGCAGCAAAGTTGCTTGCTCTGCAGGAGGCAGATCGGCGAATTTTCCTTCATTTTTCATGGCAGAAATTCGAGCTGTACTCCCTTCACTTCAAACTGCGGCACAGCCCTAGAAATTTGCTAAGTACTGGTGTACAAACTGAACTGCAATCGAACCCTGACCCACAGCCGACGCCACCCGCTTCACGCTTCCAAAGCGAACATCGCCCGCCACGAAGATTCCTGGAACGCTGGTCTCCAATAAATAGGGTGGCCGCTCCAGTGTCCAGTGAAAATTGTCGGTCATGTGCAGGTCCGGACCAGAAAGTACAAATCCCTTCGACTCTCGCAAGATCGCTGGCGGCAACCAATCTGTCTTCGGCTCTCCACCCACAAAAATAAACAGCCCCGAGGCGGCCTCTTCTGACTCGCCCTCCGGCGTCCTCAATCGAACTGCTTCCAGATGGGTCTCGCCGCAGGCATCCACTACTTCTGTTCGCGTTCGCACTTCAATATTCGGCAGCGCCTCAATCTGATCCACCAGGTAGCGAGACATGCCCTTCTCCAGAGAATCAGCCCGCACCAGGATGATCACCTTCTTCGAGTAGCGCGCGAAATGCACCGCCGCCTGCCCAGCGGAATTTGCCCCGCCGACAATCATCACCGTTTCATCTTTGCAACTAATGGCTTCCGTGAGCGCCGCACCGTAATAGACGCCGGCTCCCGTCAGCCTCTCCAGACCGCCGGTCTTCAGTCTGCGGTAATCGACCCCGGTCGCGATCAGCGCGGTGTGGCACGCAACTTCACCACCACCTGCTAATTGGATGAAGTGATATTGCCCTTCGGTTCGGATTCCGGCGGCCCGTTGCGACAAAAATTCGGCCCCAAACCGGGTCGCTTGGATGGTCGCCCGCCGAGCCAAGTCCTCCCCGCTTAAACCGGCTGGAAATCCCAGATAATTTTCGATTCTTGAGCTGCTTCCAGCCTGCCCACCGGGGGCTGCCGGCTCGATGATCAGCGTCTTCAGTCCCTCGGAAGCGCCATACACAGCCCCCGCCAGCCCTGCCGGCCCCGCTCCTACGATGACTAGATCATAAAAGTCACGTTCTGCCTGTGTCCGAAGCCCCACTTTTTCCGCCAGTTGAGAAATCTCCGGCTCGACCAAGCTCTCCCCATTAGGAAATAACACCACTGGTAACTTGCCGGGATCAAGATGGTACTCAGATAACAATTTGGAACTCTCGCTCTGCCCCTCCGCGCTCCCCGTCCCGTTCTCTTGCGCGATTCCATTCCCATGCGCAGATCCGCTGTCGCTATCTGCAGCCAGGCCCGCTGCGGCCGGAATCGACTCCTGTCCAGGATCCAGCCACTGGTATGGAACGTGATTGCGCGACAGAAACTCGCGAATCTGGTGCCCGGCCGGCAGCCACCGCGAACCAATCACCCGGATGCCTTCAAACAGCGGCTTGTAGTCCTTGCTCCAGGACTCCAGCAGATCGTCCAGCACCGCATACAGCCGCTCCTCCGGGGGATCCCATGGCTTGGTCAGATAATAGTGAATTTTGGCCGCGTTAATGGCTCGAATGGCGGCTTCCGTGTCCGCATACGCCGTCAGTAATACGCGCTTCGCGGCTGGCGCCAGCGCGATGCTCTTCTCCAGGAACTCCACTCCGGACATCCCCGGCATTCTCTGGTCAGAGAGTAGCAGCGCAATCGCTTCGCCGCGTCGCTTCAGCTCTTCACATACCTCCAACCCCGATTGGCCGGAGGTCGCCCGGATGATTCGATACCGGCTTCCATAATGCCGCCGCAAATCCTGCACCAGCGCTTCCAGCACGCTGATATCGTCATCCACTGTTAGCAGTACAGGTTTTCGCATAGATTTCTATTGTGTGCATGAGTGCAGATTCTCAAAACTACACTAAGGATGCAAACTTGTTCCAAAATGGACTTGCTCTATGGGATTCGCAAATTTCGATGTACACGATTGCCATAAAACGCGCTAATCTGTTTTTGCGGACGAGGTTCACAAACGTTCCCCGCAGGTTTCAGCTTGTGACGCAACGCACATCTTTTTCACCGCTGTGACGTAGCGCACATTCGAAGTTGATCGATGTCTTGCATCATGATTGCAGTAACTTTGTTGTATTGTTTTTGCCTTGGTTCCAAGCTTGCCCTACCCCCAAGGGTAGCAGGGTTCGAACCTAAAGTACTGGCGGTTGGGTTTCTCTCAACGACTGCCGATACAAGAAATAGAACGCGCTCACATTTTTTGTTGTTCTTCTCGGTCCGTGCTTGCCGTAGGTGCGTCATTGGCCGCGGCCAGGGCTAAAATCGGAAGAAAAAAGTACTCGCGTTTGGACTCAAAAACTATGACCAAAATTATCCTTGCCGATAATCAGTCCATTTTTCGTGCCGGCGTAGCAAAAACTCTCGCGCTACAAGATGACATCCGCATCGTTGCCCAATGTATGGACAGTGATCGACTGATGCAGGCAGTTCGCACCTTCCGCTCGTCTGTGGTGCTTTTCGCTGCCTCGCTGCAGCTGGATATGCCTGACCTCATCCAATCCGTCCGTTCCGCTGGCAGCAGATTGATTGTGATTGCCGAAAACAGCGAATCCCTCCACACCTACGCGGTTCCGGGTTTTGACGGCGTCGTGTTTCGCGACATCACCGGTACCACCCTGGTGGAATGCATCCACACTGTCGCCTCCGGACGCCCATATCTACAAGAAAAGTTGGGCCGTGGCATGGCGGAAGAGGTCGATGCCGTAGGGGCCCGCGTGCGCGACCGCCTTACCCCCAAGGAAATCAAGATTGTTGCCCTGATTGTCCAAGGGTTTAAAAACAAGGAAATCGCCACCCACCTGGGCACCACCGAACAGGTCATCAAGAACTACCTGCGCAATGTCTATGATAAGACAGGGGTTTCAGACCGCTTGGAATTGGCCCTGTTTACGATCCATCATCGGACCCTGGCCGACGCCGCCGCCGTCGCCGGTGGTCAGATGGACTTGCAGCCCGCCCGCGCCTGACCGCGATAGCTTCGTCTGCCCGGCCCACACTACGGCGGGCCGGTTCGAGCCATTCGGTCTCGCCCGCCTCGCGCCCTGAATTCCGGGCATAAGGTCCCGCGCTCTGCTGTATTTCTCCTGTGGGTATGGAGCGAAGCGGCGATGTCAGCGCAAATCGCCCTGGGGAGCTGCACTTAGCTGAACTCCGAAAATGCCAAATCATCCTCTTTCCGGCAGTTGAACAATTGAAAGCGTCTGGAAGGATAGACGGGAGCGAGTTTGACTGTGCTTGGAGGTGTCACCCGATGGGTGAGTCGGCGAAGGCAGAGTTTCGGTCTACAGTCCTGAGTTGGAGTCGTTTTCAGTTGAGACGCCGGTTGCCGCATCCACATTCGCTGGGACAACCAGGCCAGCGCCACGCCCAATGCCCAACTGGCGTTTTTCGCGGAGTTTCTTGCGACCGCTGGGCTGTACGAGTCCTGGGTGAGCAGCTGCCCACTGAGCTATAGCAGCGGCATCGCCTCTCACAAGCGGGACGTTCTTGGCACCTGGTTGCTGTCGATTCTGGCCGGCCACCATCGCTATGCGCATATCACCGGGCTGCGCGGCGACGACAGCCGCGCCGCAGGCTCTGCAAGTTGCGGACCGCTGGCATTTGCCGCACAACATGACCGAAGCGCTGATGGAGGCCCTGGCACCGCATTATCGTTTGCTGAACGAGGCGGCGCGAGCGGTTGCCTCAGCAGAGACGATATAGGAACCCGAGTGGAAACACAACGCCGCTGCAGGTCCTCTTGTCCCGTTTCGCAAAACATTTATGCAGCGATGAAGCCGCCTTCCTCGCCGCCCTTCAACAGCCCTGGAGTAACGGCCCGGTCGAGGGACACATTCATCGCCTCAAGCTGATCAAACGATCCATGTACGGCCGTGCCAAATTCGATCTGCTCCGACTGCGCGTCGTGAATGCGGACTGAAATCCAATCTCCCAAAAACTCCTCATGAAACATGGCTGTTCTTCACCAAATGTGACGAAGAACCTTGATCTGGCCCCTTTTGATCGTCTGAATTGGCCCCACCAGGGTTTGTGTTTGGTTATTCCGTTCTGGTTCTGGCGGAAGGAGCCCGTAGGGCGATTGGAGCCAGAACCAGAACGGAGTCCCGCTTTCGCCCCTCATCCGACGAGGCGATCTCGGGCCGTGATCGGGCTAGAAGGCGGCTTCAGGCAGCGTTTCTTCTGGATGGAAGATGTGCTCGAAGGGTAGCTTCTCTTTGGCCCTTTTCGGTTCCAGATCAGTCCTGAAATCGGTTTGGTTGACACCCAGGCAATCGAGCCGGACCACTTCGGCCAGTCTGCTCTCGACCAGCCTCCTGCCTTCTTCGTGACAGTCTTCGTCCATGCGGCCGATCGGCAGGGCCTGTTGAAAGGCGGCCTCGCGATCGTCGCTGAAGAAGATATGAACTGCTTGCTTCCACTCGCGCAGTTCTTGCTTGCCTTCGACCATCCCGGCCCAACGCAGTTGCGCGTAATACCATTGCCTGCACTTCATGCTGTGCCTCCTTTCCGCGCCCGCGTTCTGCGGAAGCGGTATGATTCGTCGCCGGTCTCGATGATGTGGGCTTGGTCGGTCAACCGGTCCAGCATCGCCTTGCAGCGCCGTGCGTTGGGTATCTTGGTGGTCCATTCGGAGAAGGGTAAGTTCGTGGTCACGATCACGGCTGCCTGGCCGGTCATACCGGTTCAGCGCCCCGATGTCGGCAGGATGTGGGCTGGGTGCCTGCTCCCGGTGATCGACCCGCAGAAAATACTGAATTACGCCCAGGTTCGCACAGCCCATCTCCAACGCCGCTTCCAGTGCTTGCCGCACCCGCGCCGCACCATGCTCGCGGCCCAGCAGGAGCACATCGATCATGGCTCGCGTCCCGGCCTGTCGACCATCGCGCTCTCCGGCAGCTCGCCAGAACCGGTCGTAGCTGGCTGGCCAGCGCCCCTGCGCACGGCACTGCTCCAGGGCCGTCGATCCCGGCAGGGCTCCCGGCTTCTTGAGCAGAGCGTCCAGATAGTGGTCCAGCTCCAGCACCTTCTGGTGCCGCTCATAGCAGCGCTCATGGCTGGCCACGCGGCGGCCCTGATACCAGGTCTCCACGGTTGCCGAGTAGACCTTGGCCTCGACCGCAGTCCCCATCGGCAAGGGCGCCGAGTAGAAGTTGGTCAGCACCTTCGCGCAGCCGCTGGCGTTGATCTGGGGGAAGTGCTCCTGCCGCTGCCGCTCGCTGTGGCTCAGCGCTCAGAGTGGCCGAATCGATCATAGTGAATGAGCGGCGGGAATGCTTCGTTCATGGACAAACGGCGGAGGGGCGCAGGCTCCTTCGCAGTTCTCACGCATGGTTTGCTCCGCAACGACTTCGAGACTCAAACGCGCGACCGAGAGTTCACATCAGCCAATTCAAGATCGCGCTGTGGATTTCATCTGGGGACAGTGGACCGTGAGCTCTGTCCAAGTCCGACCCTGAAGGCGCCACCACCCACGCCGAATTCAGGTGCTCTGAGATGCAGAGACATAGCGCTCGCTCGTATTCCGGATACCGGCGAGCGCTCAGCCATATATAGGGCGCAAGAATCGCTGCGTCCACTGCGCTGTTCACTGGATCGTCTGTATCCGGAATCGTGCTCACCTTCGTCTGGTCCTCAAAGATGGCAATGCTGGTAAAAGGTTTGGGTTTGCTTCGCACGCCAAATCGCGCCACCAACACGTGCGGGCGCGCCCGCCGCAATACCTCAGAGGCTGCCCATTCCACGAAGGCGTCCGAAAAAATCAGGGCGCCATTGCCGCTCAAATACAGTTCCACGACAAAGTTTCTTAGACGGTCCTGCCCGGCGAGCTCCGTCGGCCACCACTTCGACCAGTCTTTTTGTCGCATCTCAATCATGGTCTCGGAGGCGGTGTATGTGTCTCTCGGAATGGTATTCAACTCCGAAAGAAATCTTTCCCGAAACGTGTTCAGCAGGGAATAATTTAGGCAGGAGACGGCGGGAAGCCTGGCCGGAGCGATTGTATTTTCCGGCTTCGCTACTGCGTCGATGAGCCACGTGTCCGCGGGGTCGTTGTTATATCTTTCCGCCAACAACTCGCCAATCCCTGGACTGCCCTTCAGCAGCAAGTCGAATATTTGGCGCGCATCGCCCTGGATTGCCACCTCCCGCCCTTGCGCCTTCCACCGGTTCCACGCAGTTTGCTCATCCACCGGCAAACTGGCGGGAAGCACGGAGACGATAACTCGCCCATGTTCCGGCTCGGCTTGAGCCGTTGAACTTGCCCGAGCTTCGATGGCCGCGAACATTCGCTCCACCGCGCGTCTCCACTCCGCGTAATATGCCGAGCGTGCCAGCAGTTCAGAATTTTCCAGAGTGTTGCTGTTTTCGGAAAAATCCCAACGCGCGACACCCATCTTTGCTTCCACGTCGCGCAACTGTGCCGTCAGAGCATTCAAGTCGTCCGGACTGAAGCTATCCACTCCCCGCAGAAAATTTTTGAGCCTGTTCTGCTCGAATGGAAACAACATCTCCCACTCGTCCAGTTGCTCATTCACGCTGGGTCGCACCGTGAAGGGCAGCCGGGCCGCAGTGCGCCGCCATGCCACAAGGTCTGCGGTTCGCTGCTCCGGTTGCGTTCCGTCGGCGCTCACAGGTGTATCTCCGGCAGGGAGGTTCCCTGCATCGTCATCATCTTCGTTTTCAGGCCAAACAAGGTGGCAATGGTCGGACACAGATCCACATGCTGTATCGGGCGCTCCATCACCTGGCCTGCCTGTGCTGCCGCGCCGAGACACATCATCCACGTCAGCCGGGTCGAGTCATTGTCCAACCGGTGATTGAAAAATCCATTGGTCGCCGAGCCGTCAAGGTCGCGCCCGAATTCCGGCAGCACGAACATTGTCGTCTTTCCGCGGTAGTCAGGATTCGACTGCACTTCACTCCATAGCTCACGCACCAGGCGGTCCACTGTGCGAATCCCTGCCAGGTGCAGCGAGTACGATCCGAAGTGTGCCACTTCCACATCGGAGAAACTCATCACCAGCAGCGAAGGTGCAAACCGCTTCATGATCTCCGATGTAACAAGGAACGTAAATTCGTCGCCTGTGACCGGGACGTTGGTGCGCACGAGTTGCTCAATCGCCTCCATCACCGAGGCGCGCGTGTCGGAATTTAGAGCTGAAGCCTCTCCTTCAACCGACCATCCAAGCCCTTCGTAGTTGCTGGCCCCCAGCATGGCGGAAAGCTCCGGTTGCATGGCGATGCGATTGGCGCTATGAGCCGACCGGCCATGCGACGCCGCATTGACCACCGCATCGATCAGCAATTGTTTTGGAAAGACCACATTGGCGCCATACGGTTGCCCATAGTCGCGAACGGAACTGGCCCCAATCTGGCTGGTCAGCGCCTTATTGCTGGAGATGAACCAGGTATCGGCCCGCGGCATGTTTAGATGCTTGCGCGCGTATTCAAAAATGGTGGGACTCTCAGGACGCGTCTTGCCCCAATCATCGACCCGCTGCCAGTTCCCGGTCAGGATGCTCGAAGTGGTGTTGTAGTGCGAGGTAACGCCGGCGTTTCGTATCGCCGGGAAAAAGCTGCTCTGCGGCAGAAGCTCCTGCGAAAGATATGGTATGTTTGCGAACCCGTTCGCAGCAAAGGTCTCTTCCCGCCGCACTCCCCCACAAGCCAATACGATCACCTTCGGCCCATCATCACGCGCAGTCCGACCGCTCAACGCACTGCCGCGAACGTCGTTCCACTGCGCGACCACCAGACCTGCAAGGAACCGGAGGACGCTGCGACGTGAAACTTCCATAATCGGGGACCCTCCTGGATAATGCATGTTACGCCAGTCCGATTGCCGATTCCGTGATTGTCGTCACTGCTTCCGCGGAACGATGCACTACGTATTTCCGCGCACGGCTACTTCAAGCGCTGTCTTTACATGGCTCGAAAGTCCAAGAGAATTGGTCGGGCAAAGAAAATGGCATCTCCGCTCAGAAAATCAACGGAGATGCCGAAGGAGTGACAATCGGAATGTGAAACGTCCAGCAACCTGAATCACACGTGCATCCCGAATCAGGGCCCTGAGAGAATCGGAGTGACCGCTTTTCCGGCGGCTGCAGTTAGACTGTTTCCCGGAGGCCAGCTCAATTTTGATTTGCGAGGGGTTCCCGATGCAGTGCAAAGTCACACAATCGGTTTTCGGCGTCATGCCGGACGGAACACAGATAGAAACTTTTACACTCCAGGTGGGTATTCTTAAGGCAAAGATCATTACCTATGGAGCACGCCTCATTTCACTGGAAGTTCCTGACCGTAACGGCAACGTCGCAGACGTCGTGCTTGGATATGATTGCCTGGCACCTTATTTGAAGGATTCCAGGACCTACTTCGGGGCGATTATTGGGCGTTATGCGAATCGCATCTCCCATGGCACATTTCTTCTGAATGGGAAATGTTATCGTCTGCCAAAGAACGACGGGAACAACTCGCTGCATGGGGGGACGCAAGGTTTCGATGCCAAGGTATGGACGGCTCACATTGTCCCCCAGGGAGTAGATCTCACCTTGATCAGCAGGAATGGCGACCAGGGCTATCCTGGAACGCTGACCACGCGAGTGCGATACGTGCTGAAGTTTAACGCGTTGGAAATCGAATACTTCGCTACTACGGATGAAGACACCGTGGTGAACCTGACCAACCACGCTTATTTCAATCTGGCCGGTGAGGGGCACGGAAATATTCTGAACCACTCTTTGAAAATTTCTGCGGATCGATACACACCTGCCAATGCGAAATTTGTCCCTACCGGAGAGATCGCTTCCGTTGTGGGCACACCGTTCGATTTCCGCCAGGAAACAGAGATCGGCACGCGTATAGAAGATCCAGATGAACAGCTTTATGCTGCACAAGGGTATAACCAGAACTACGTTCTGCAGTCCGACAACGCTTCCGGTGCGATCCCTGAGGCGGCCCGAGTGGTAGATCCAAAAAGCGGGCGGATTTTGATCCTTAGAACTACGCAGCCAGGTCTGCAGTTCTACTCCGGCAATTTTCTCGATGCGACATCTCCCGGGAAGCACAACCACGTTTATGGCAAGTATGCTGGATTTTGTCTCGAACCCCAACATTTCCCCGATTCACCCAATCAGCCAGGCTTCCCCAATACAGTGCTCAGGCCGATGGAGGCGTTTCATCACATCACGGAATATGCATTTTCGAGTGAGAGATAAAATCATCTTTCAGGCTGTGGGCGTTCACTCATTATTTCGTCTGCAGGATGCCGGCCGTCCAAACAAAGCGTAAAATTTTTCAGCGCCCAGGAATTGCCGCTCACTTAGTGAAAAGTGCCGAAAGAGCGATCTCACGAGAGGACGCCATAGCACGGCTTCGGGGCAAGAACGCTGCCGGATCTCCAGTCCAGACTTCTCGTGTCGATATCGGCAGGTGCGCTAGAATGCTGTTAATTCATCAAGGATTGTGACGTCCAAATTTTCTGTGTTCTGTAAACAGTTGACGTACCCCTGGCAGAGGAAAAAACACACAAAGTGGCCACGGACGAGATGAAACGCGACGAGAATAGATCGATCGGCATCAAAGAAATTGCCGAAGCCCTGGGTACCTCGATCGGGACTGTGGATCGTGCCTTGCACGCCCGACCCGGAGTCAGTCCGGCCACCCGTTCGCGCGTCCTCAAGATGGCTGACAAGCTGGGCTACAGACCAAATTTGTATGCACGTAATCTTAAGTTAAATCGGCGTCTGCGGATTGCCGTCCACCTGCCTCGGACACTTGCATCATTCTTCCAACCGTTGCGCCAAGGAATTGAAATGGCCGCGGACTCATTTCGACCGCAGGTCGAGTTGGAGTTTTCCACATACCAGCGTCTTGCCGAGGGCGACCTCGCGCTTTTCAAGGAGGCTCTCAAGAAAAAGTACGATGGATTCCTGGTCATTCCCGGAAATCCTGCGACGATACAGCCATTGATTCAACAGGCCAATAGCCTGGGAATGCCCGTCATATGCGTCGCCAGTGACGCTCCCCACAGTGGACGCATAGGCTCGGTCACCGTAGATGCATTTATCAGCGGTTCTCTGGCTGCAGAGTTGTTCTCACAAGTGCTGCCGGGCGTTGGGCATGTTGCGGTGCTGACTGGGGAATTGTCTACCCTCGACCATGCTGAGAAAGTACGCGGTTTCGCAGCGGCACTCGCCATGCTGGCGCCGCATCTGACGCTCTTACCGGTCGCTGAAGGGCATGAAGATCCTAAGCGGGCGTATGAACAGACGTGCAAGCTGTTCTCCCAGGATCCGATGCCCGCCGGGATTTATGTAAATACCGCCAATTCCCTTCCCGTCATGCAGGCGATGGAAGAGAGGGGACAGATCGGTAAAGTCAAGGTAATCACCACGGACCTCTTTCCTGCGATAGTGCCGTTGATCGAATCAGGTGCGATTCTCGCGACCCTTTACCAGCGTCCGCAAACTCAAGGCCGCCTCGCGCTCGAAATGCTTGCGCGATACCTGCTCGAAGGAACCTCCCCTGCCGAGAAAGTCCGAATTGCGCCCCATATCATTCTTCGTAGCAATCTGCCGTTGTTCCTCGACCGCATCTCCACGGCCAGCCCGAACAAGTATCCCGCGCAGCAGAATTAAACAAGCGATTCGCGAATGCAATTGAGTCTGCAACGCGGAGTGATATGATTTGCCTATGCGTTTACGTTAACGCGTCGATCTCGAATCGACGTTAGGAGACCAGCAGTGGCGAGCGCCGTCCGGGTTTGGGAAGAGACAATTACGCTGCCAACGTATCCGGTTCATGCTCCGGAGAGGTTTCCCATCTTCCTCGACAAACGGGTTTACCAGGGTAGCAGTGGCCGCACTTATCCCAACCCGATGATAGAAAGAATCTCCGATACTGAGGAACCTCGCAAATATCATGCAGTTCTTCTAGAAAACGAATATGTGCGTCTAATGCTCCTGCCGGAGATCGGAGGCCGCATCCATGTCGGATTCGACAAGACGCGCGAATACGATTTTTTCTACCGCCAGAACGTCATCAAACCGGCACTGGTGGGTTTGCTTGGCCCATGGATATCGGGAGGCGTGGAGTTCAACTGGCCGCAACACCATCGGCCATCCACTTTCATGCCTGTGGAACACGCCATCGAGCGGAATGAAGACGGCAGCGCAACCGTCTGGCTGAGCGAGCATGAACCGATGCACCGCATGAAAGGCATGGTGGGCATTTGCCTTCACCCCGGCAGGTCCCTGGTAGAGGCGAAGGTCCGGCTTTACAACAGGACGCCGTTGACCCGTACCTTTTTATGGTGGGCCAACGTTGGGGTGCATGTTCACGACCAGTACATGGCTTTCTTTCCACCTGACGTACATTGGGTGGCAGATCACGCCAAGCGGGCGGTCTCGTCGTTTCCCATTGCCCGCGACTTCTACTACGGTGTGGACTACACGCGCGGAGTGGACATCCGTTGGTACAAAAACATACCCGTACCAACTTCTTACATGGTCACCAAATCCAAATACGACTTCTTTGGCGGCTACGATTATGCCAAAAAGGCTGGGTTCGTCCATGTCGCCGACCGGCATATCGCGCCAGGGAAAAAACTCTGGACATGGGGATCGCACGACTTTGGTCAGGCATGGGACCGTGAGTTAACGGACAAGGACGGCCCTTACATCGAATTGATGGCCGGCATTTATACCGACAACCAGCCAGACTTCAGTTTTCTCGCGCCTTATGAAACCAAATCGTTCTCGCAATTCTGGTATCCGATCCAGGACATTGGACCGGCCAAAAACGCGAACACCCGCCTGGCGCTCAATCTGGACATGCAAGATGGCCATGCGCGGATTGGAGTTTGCGCAGCCGAGAGGATTCGCGACGCAGTGGCGCGCCTCGTGCGAGGGCCCCAGACGATTTGGGAGCAGACCATCTCCGTCGAACCGGGCAAGCCTTTCATCCATCAAATCCCACAGCTCGACGGCATTTTGGAGCAGGACCTCGAACTATCTGTGCGCGATGCTCACGGCAAAGTGCTGCTCCAGTATCGGCCCGAACCAAAGTCGGCGGGTAATCCCCCGAGCGTCGCCGAGGAACCGCCCAACCCCGCGGAAATTTCCAGCAATGACGAACTTTATATTACCGGGGTTCATCTGGATCAATATCAGCACGCAACACGCTTGCCGGAACTCTACTGGGAAGAGGCGCTGCGGCGCGATCCGCACGATTCGCGCGTGCACACCGCCCTTGGCACCCTGCGTCTGGAGCAAGGGGAATTTTCCCAGGCAATCTCACACTTTGACAACGCCCTGACACGCCTGACACGAAGGAATCCAAATCCGCGGGAAGGCGAGGCGATCTATCTCCTTGGGCTGGCGAAACAATTCACCGGCGATCTGGATGGGGCGGTCGCTGCGTTTGCAAAAGCTACGTGGAACTGGGCATGGCAGGCCCCTGCTTATTACTCCCTGGCTGTATTAGCGTGTCGACAGGGAGATGCCGCTGCCGCGCTGGCAAGGCTGGAACAATCGTTGGCGGGCAACGCGAACCACCTGAAAGCCTTGCATCTGAAGGCAGTCTTGCTGCGGCGCTCAGGCCGGCCCACGGAAGCCAGACAGGTCATCGAAGCCGCGGAAAAGCTGGATAGACTGGATTGCGGCTCTCGTTGGGAGGATGTGAGGCTGGCAGGAGCGGACCAAGCGTCTACGCAGGCCGCTGCATACTTCGCGCTCTTCCGATACGAGGAACAGACGATATTGGACCTTGCTCTGGACTACGCCGCCGCCGGATTTTACGATGAGTCCATCCTGCTGATCCAGGGATTGCTCGACCAAAATCAACGCGACGAAGCGCATCCCATGCTGCTTTATACTCTGGCGTGGCTGGCGGCGCGGCAAAACGATTCCATCTCGCAAAAGCATTATCAGGATCTCGCCAGGGCCGCATCGCCGGATTATTGCTTCCCCTCGCGTATTGAGGAATTGCTCGCCTTGGAAGATGCCCTGCGGCATGACGAGAAGGACGCCCGAGCGCACACATATCTCGCCGATTTTTTGTACGACAAGCGCCGACGCGAGGAAGCGGTCCGCCACTGGCAGCGCGCCACAGAGCTCGCGCCTGACTGGGCCATGCCCTGGCGCAACCTGGGATTCGCTCTGTTTAACGTTCATCAGGATGCCTCAGGATCATTGACCTGCTATGGACGGGCGATGCAGTGCGAACCGGCAAATGCCCGGCTCCTCTACGAATGGGACCAACTGCGCAAGCGCGTAGGCACCAATCCGGAAGAGCGCCTCGATGCTCTGCAAGCGTCTTTGTCGCTGGTGGAACAGCGCAACGATCTCATGATCGAGCTGATTTCCCTGAAGAATATGACCGGACAGCATGGGCATGCATTGGATCTGCTGACGCATCGCCGATTTCACCCGTGGGAGGGGGGTGAAGGGCTCGTGTCTGGCCAGTGGGTCTTGGCACATTTTTGGCTGGCCCAGTCATTGATGCAGGCCCATCGTTTCGAGGAAGCACTGCAACACTTGGACAAGGCTCGCAATTATCCGCGCAATTTAGGAGAAGGAAAGCATCTGTTGACCCCGGAGACTCACCTGGACTTCCTGACAGGCGTGGCCCTTGATCGCATGGGGCGCGCCGAAGGGGCAGCCAACGCCTGGAGAAAGGCAGCCGATGCGCCAGAGAATTTCGAATGGACCGCGATTTGGAAGGCCAAAGCACTGCGTTGCCTGGGTGAAGCGGAGGCATGCGATGGGTTGCTGCAATGGCTGGAAAAGGAAGCCGGAGAGCGACTGCATCTCCATCCCAGGATCGACTATTTTGCCACTTCGCTACCGAACTTTCTTCTCTTTGAGGACGACCTGAATCGCCGCAACACTGTCGAGTGTCTGCGGATTCGTGGGCTGGCGCGGATCGTTCAGGGAAAGCGGGACCTGGGCAACGCGGACTTAACGGCCGCACTCGAGTTCGATCCGAATCATGCCTGGCTACGGTTGGAATGCGAACATGCATCGCGCATTGCCGGACCGGCGGCTGTCCCTTCCAATCCTGTTTTGCGAACATCCAGACGGTGATACCCCGTGGCCATTCCAGCTTCGTCTTCAGCGCAACATAAGACGGCGGCAGGCCACGGCCGCGCTTTCGCTCATGTCATCGCCACAATAGCGGCCATGGCCGGTCTGCTCTTCGGCTTTGATATTGCGGTGATCAACGGGGCAATTGTCTTTATCCGCGACCAGTTCCACTTGTCGAGTCTGGGCACAGAGGTGGCCGCCAGCAGTCTGCTGCTAGGTTGTGCGATCGGGGCCGCCTTCGCTGGAGTGCTCAGTGACCGCTACGGACGCCGCCGAATCCTACTCTACGGAGCGCTCCTCTTTGCGATTTCTTCGATCTCGGCGGGTCTCCCCCATGCATTGCCGGGCTTTGTTGCGGCCCGCCTGGCGGCAGGCCTAGCCACTGGCGCGGCGTCCGTACTTGCACCCATCTACATCGCCGAAATTTCGCCACCGCAAATCCGTGGACGCCTGGTCACGTTCAACCAGCTTGCCATTGTCATCGGCATCCTGCTCGCATACTTGGTGAACTGGGCTCTTGCAGCCACGGGTCCGCAGGGTTGGCGGTGGATGTTCGCAGCGGCAGCCGCGCCAGCCATCCTACTTTGGACCGGGTTGCTGTTTGTACCGGAAAGCCCACGTTGGCTGGTCAAGGCAGGCCGTCATGCAGAGGCCATGCGCGTCCTGTTTCAACTGACAAGCGATGCATCGACGGCGCAGAAAGAAATGGCCGCGATCTCGACTGCAGTTGAACAAGAAAAGGCTTCTGCGCTCTGCTGGCATTCTCCTCAGCTCAGGCGGCTGTTAGTGATTGCTATCACGCTGGCTGTTCTACAGCAAATCAGCGGCGTGAATACGGTCCTGTATTACGGCTCGCTCATTTTCAGGAGCCAGGCGCACAGTACCATCCGTTCGGCGGTCGGTCTGAACGTTCTGATTGGCGCGGTCAACCTGGCGGGCACCGCACTTGCCATCGCATGGATCGATCGACTGGGCCGCAAGCCTCTCCTGCTATCCTCCGCCGGAGTTATGGGTGCCGCATTGATCTTCCTCGGATTCGCGTTTCGGACGCCGCATGTCTCCCCCTCACTGGTTCTGCCCTGGATCTTGATTTACGTTTTTGCGTTTGCCGTGGGTCTTGGTCCGGGAATTTGGCTGCTTCTGTCTGAAATGTTCCCTACCGCCGTGCGTGGGCAAATGATGGCTACAGCAACGGTGGCACTGTGGCTTGCCTCGCTCCTGTTGACCAGCACATTTCTTTCTCTGGTCGGGGCAGTGGGTTCCTCGGTGACCTTCTGGATTTATTCCGGAATCTGCATCTCCACCCTGTTTTTTGTTTGGGGCGCTGCACCTGAGACGAAGGGCAAGACGCTGGAGGAAATTGAGGAGTTGTTCCCGTTCTCAACTCGATAGCCGGGTCAAGGAAGAAGATTGGCAATCTTTGCGCCGCAATGGGCTGACCGACACACCGCTTCTTTGAAGTGCCGCGAGGCCCACCGGCCTTCCCTCAATGCAGGACTGGATCACTGCTCACAATCAAGCCGCGTTCGTCGATAAGATTGAAATAAAAGGCAGTCGCGCCTTCAGGCAGCGTCGCCCTGGCCTTGTTCTTGCGCGGCTCCATTTCGGCGGCTGCGGTACTCCACCGACGGTCTTTCCACGGCCCAGTGTCCGACGTATAGTTCAATTCCGCCCGTAAGATTGTCACTTTGGCGCGATATGTTACAGAGACGCGCTGGCCGCGGCGCTCCTGAGACCGGACAGTTGCAAGGGGTATTCCGCGTTTCAGATATTGGTTCGCGAAGGCATGGATCACCTCCGGCTTTTCGCCATCTGGATGGTTATGCGGCATTCGTACCCGAATGGAGAGGGTTCGAGGCCCCCTGGGCAGGCGATAGGATTTCTGCAGGGAGTCGAGCGGATAAAACGGATCGTTGGTCCCGTCAACCCACAGGAACGGAATTTTTGCGCGGCCCAAGTATACGGAAGGATCCCACAGGTCGAGCCATTTGCGCGCTTTCACTTCGCCCATTTTATTGAAGTCCGGGACCCAGGCTGAGTCTTCGCCCAGGAACCCACATCCATAAACAGGAACGGCAAAGCGGAACCTGGAATCGACGCTGGCGGCAATCGTCGTCAGGTAGCCACCCCATGAAATGCCGGTGATGCCGATATGCTTTGGGTCCACCTCGGGAAATGACCGCAGCAGCGAGTTCGCGAGAACGATGTCGGCGACTGCCTGATAGGTCCACTGATCTTTTTCCGGCCAGTCAATCTGATCGAACGAAGCATCCCAGCAAGCTGGCCCACCAAAGGCCTGCCGCTGCCATCCATGATTCGGGGCAGGTATGGGTACATTGCCACATGTATCGATGGCAATCGCGGCGTAGCCCCTTTTGTTCCACATTCTCACCCAGTCGGCGAAGGCGGTGCCGCCTCCGCCATGCACTAGGACCATCGCTGGAACCTTCTTTGCACCAATCTGCTCCGGCACACCGTACCAAGCGAAGACACGCGTGGGCTTTCCGCGCCAAGGCAACCCTTGATAAAACAAGGCGCGTACGCCACTTGCGTGTAAATCAGGGGCAGGATAGGTCTGCGGCGCGTTTGACAACTGCTTCATGTTCCATGGAATCTGAGCCGCGACGGCCGCAAGCGGGAACGCCAGGAGAACGAACGCAATCAATCCCGTGACGACCACGTTCGAGGACGATCGCACCTTTTCCAAGATATTTCCATTCATGGCTTGCTCCTCCTGGTGACATACCACCCGCCAACAATGCTTTCAGGTGACTTATACCTCGAGCAGGACGACAGAATCGATCGGATCCGGGGCGGCGCCAGGCAGGCGAATCCGAAGTCCTTCCGTGGTGGAAGTCGCTGCGAGCGACTTTTGCCCCGCATCTGAAATCAGGTGCGCGCGCTTGACCGACTTGTTCAACTCTGCAACGAAAAGTGTGGAGTCGGCGGGCCAATCGAACACGTGCAGATAGATTCTGTTGCCATTGGCGGTAATACGGCCCCACTTTGGCTGAGGAAGGCCAGCGGATCCGCAATCGCGGATGCTCGGCTCGTTGATGCGCATCCAATCGCCTACCGCCTTCAATTGGCTAATGCAGCCGGAGGGCACGATTCCCTTTCCATCCGGGCCAATGTTCAATAGCAGATTGCCGCCCTTGCTGGTTGTATCGACAAGGGAGTGGACGACGTCTCGGGGAGTTTTCCAGCCGCTGTTGCCGGTGTATCCCCACGATCCATTGGACGTCATGCACGTCTCCCAGGGGCGAGAGATGGTGCTGCCGGGGATCTTGCCCTCCTGCACTCCATAATCGCCCATGTATAAACCGTCGGGCCCGACGCGATCGTTGATGATTACGTCAGGTTGCAACCGGCGCATGGTACTGATCATCTCCTGCACGCGCCCTAGCCTGGGATTCAGGATGTCCTGCCCGTCGAACCACATCACGCTTACCGGCCCGTAGTTGGTCAGCAGTTCGGTGATCTCGCCCTTCATGTAGTCGAGATAAAGATTCATGTTCGCGCCTTGCGCCGTCGTCGGCCGAGGATCCATCTGCGGCGTGATCGGTATGTTCTTCATGCAGGCGGGGCAGCCGCAATCGTAGATGTGTCCGTTCGTCCACGGAGAAGCCTCATAGCCCCACCAGCTTCCGTAGTTCGGCCCCTTTTTGTTCAGGTGTACATACCGAAGCGTCCAATCGGGATGATGCCAGTCGCGCACAGAATAATAGAACCCCAGCCGTATACCCTGCCTCCGGCATTCTTCTGCCATCTCTTTCATCGGGTCGCGGCCGAAACGTCCCCAAGTAAAAATGTTGTAATTGGTCAGCTTGCTATTCCACATGCAGAAGCCGTCATGGTGTTTCGCGGTAATCACGATGTATTTCATTCCTGTGCTTTTGGCGAGCCCGACGATCTCCCGCGCGTCAAACGGCGCTGGCTGAAAGGCCCCGGCAACATTCTGATACTCCGCGAAGGGCATACGATCCGAATGCATGGCCCACTCGCCGTGACCGAGCATCGAATATGCCCCCCAATGGATGAACATGCCGAAGCGGGCTTCTTCGAACCACCGCATTCGCTTCGTGTACGGCAAAGCTATCTCGGAGCCGCTCCTCGACTGTCCGAGCGCTGGGCCGGAACGCGCCAGAACCTTTGCGATTCCCGTCGCCGTGATCAATGTGCAGAATTTTCTTCGATTCATGGAATAATTCCTCCGAAGCTAGTGTGGAATAAAATAGCGATCCACGACGCAACATGCGATAGACAAGCTGGAATCAGCGTCTTGCAATCACTTGATTCCCTCTCCTTCTACAACGGTAATATAGCGATCCACAGGTAATCCGGTCAGGATCTCAACTTTGCCGGAAGGCGCTGGCCACCGGATTTCCAGACGATCGATTTTCGTGCGCTTCCCGATGCCCAGCACCACGCGGGGGTCGTGCGAGGCCAGATAACTGCCTCCCCCCGTTTTCAGGAAGGTCCGTTTTAAATCTCCGGATTGCCAGGTGATCCGTGCTCCAACCGCATCGCGGTTTGACTGTTTTCCGACGAGTTTTACCCCGAGCCAATGATTGCCAGCCGCGCCGTGGTTTTTCAGCAGCAAAGGGATCCCGTTGTTGACCGCGACCAGAACATCCACGGCGCCGTCGTTGTCGAAATCCCCGACGGCCATGCCGCGCGCGGCGAACCGCTCTGCGAAGATCGGTCCAGCCCTGGCGCTGAGGTTTTCAAATCCATTTCCTGTGTTGTGAAACAGCAGTAAAGGTTCCTTATATGTAACTCGCGGCGAATGGTTTTCAATCTGGTCGTCGGGGTGCCCATCAGCGATGAGCAGATCAATATTGCCGTCGTTGTCGTAATCGAAAAACTTCACGCCCCACCCACTCATCAGACGTGTGGCAGTGGCAATACCGAAAGCTCCAGCCATATCCGCGAAGGTCTCGTCATGATTGTTGTGGTAGAGCGAGTACATCTGCTGGTCCACATTGGTGACGAACAGGTCCTGCCAGCCGTCCTGGTCGTAATCCGCGGCATCGACGCCCATGCCCGAACGGGCAACGCCATCCTCGCTATAGGCAACGCCCGCAGCGAGGCCGATCTCTTCAAACTTGCCATGCCCACGGTTGAGGAAAAGGAAGTTGGCCACCGTATCATTCGCGACGAACAAATCCATGCGTCCGTCGTTATCTATGTCCGTTGCCACCACGCCCCAGGCCTTTCCCAATGCACTGGCAATGCCGGACGATTCGCTCACGTCGGTGAACGTTCCGTCGCCGTTATTGTGGAACAGCCAACTGCGGGCCGGTGGATAGATATCCGGAAGGCAGTAATAACGGACGCCGGTCCTCGGATTCCCGCAAAATGCGTTCATGGATTTATCGAAGTGTGCAAAGCGGCATACGAACAGGTCAAGTCGTCCGTCGCTGTCGTAGTCGAACCACACCGCACTAGTGGACCAGCCGACAGCGGCGACGCCCGCCTTCTCGGTCACGTCGGTGAAGGTCCCGTTCCCGTTGTTGTGATACAGAATGGCGCGACCGTATTGAGTCACGTAAAGATCCGGAAAACCGTCCCCATCGTAGTCGCCGACCGCTGCTCCCATTCCATAACCGCCGCCTGGAACCCCGGCATTTTCGGTCACATCCGTGAAGGTCCCGTCACGGTTGTTGTGGTAAAGGGCGTTCCGAAGAGGTGGGTGCGGATCGTAGAAGTCGCACTGACCGCTATTGACCAGGTAAATGTCCATCCAGCCGTCGTTGTCATAATCGATAAATGCGCAACCTGCCCCGGTTGTTTCCGGCAAGTAGTAATCCGGGGACCGTCCATTGACGTGACTCCAAGTGATCCCGCTGGCGGAAGACGGTACCGGAACGAACAGAGGAGGCGGCAATGCGCGGTCGAGCGGTTTCGCCATCTCTGCCGCTGCCTGCAAGGGACCCCGTGTTAGACGCTGCATCAGTAGTCCCGTAGCGGCCCCGCCCATCTGGCTCAGGAGTTGCCGCCGTGACAAATTCTTCATCGAATGAAAACCTTCGGATTGCGTGCAATGGTCAGTCTCCTGCAAGCGCAATCGAGAATTCTATTGCATAGATTTGGAATCAATCGCATCCTCGGTGTCCTGGTGAACGGTGGACTGTTCTTGCTTTAACTGCGCGAACTTTGCGCGCGCGCGTACAGCATCTTGCGTGCGCCCCACATGCGCATAGGCGATAGCCAGCGAAAAGTACACTCGAGGCACGTTGGGAAAGTCGCGACGCGCGATTTCCAGTTCCGTAACCGCGGGCGGATATTGCTTCGCATCGACAAGCAACAGACCCAGAACATAGTGACCGAACGGATAGTTGGGATTGATCTTGACCGCCTCCTCAGCGTAGGGAATGCCCGCTGCGGAATCGATCCGGTAGTCGGCAGAGGCGATCTGCAATCGAGACATCACGTCCTTCGGATCGTTCTTAATTTCCTGTTTAAATTCCTGGATAGCTTCTGCCTCATGGTGGATGCTTACCAAGAACGTACCGTAGGCGTAATGTACATTTGGAAAATCAGGGTACCGCTGGGCCACCGAAGCATATGCTGAACGCGCTGCGTCGAACTTCTCCTGCGCCTGCAAACAGGACGCGTACCCTACCCGATCGACAACCTGCCCGGCTACCGATCCCTCCGGGGGAGGATTTCTGGCGTTCATTCGAAGGGCCACCATACCGATGCCGTTCCTCAGCTCCTGGGTCTGGAGGCCATCAGCACACAATCCATTGAATACCCTGCGAGCGCCTTCAAATCTTGCCATTCGCTGCTGCAATATTCCGTCGTGGTATCGCAACACATCGAGCAACTCTGTGTCGTTGGAAATTCCGAGGAGTAAACCCTGCTCGATATCTCGAAGCGCGCGATGATCTTGGTCGAGTTCAAACTCGCAAAGCCCAAGCATTCCGTGAGCGGTCCCGGTTTCGGCGTCAGGCATCAGAGCGATGACTTTCTGAAACGCCCTTGCCGCGCCGGCATAGTCGCTGCGAACATATTGGACCATTCCAAGCGACCACCAGCCTTCCCTCCAATCTGAATGCAAAGCCAGAGCCCTCCTGTAGAGCAATGTCGCCTGCTCTAAGTTGCCATTTACGCGCGCCGCATCAGCCTTGGCGGAAAGTGCTTTGAAATTGTTAGGTGAAACCGGACGGACTTGCCCCAACGCAAGAGTGCCGAGGAGCACAACCGGCAGAATGCATCCAATTGCAACCCGCAGCCTATTCGCTTTTAAAGTCTGGAACCTCTCGGGATGGAGTCGAATCGCGCTACGTCCCGGGGTATGAAAAGGCTGGGTCATAGTTCCCTGATTCTTTGTTGCGGGCAGGATCCACGTTTCCCGACGTGAGCCGAAAATCTATCTCTTACATCTTTTATTTTCCTGCCACAATCGTCAATGTCCATTTCCGAAAAAGTCATTGCCGCTCCGCTGCTTGGCTCATTGCCCGCGGAGCATCTCAACTGCGCTGTCTGCTTGAGGGTCGTACCCAATCAGCCTTCGACCGTAATCGAGATCCCATGCCACACCCACGTTCTGCTTTCGCACTCATTTCCATCGGGAAGATGATGCCGGACATCAAGGGCCGCACCCTTTGAAGAGATCGCGCACTGGTGGAAAGCATAAGCAGGAGTATTTCAGCCTGCGGCCGTTAAACGAAAAGTGTTCTTGCCATTTCTTAGCTGCTCAAATAGGCCCACCCGCGGGCTGCCAGAATTTCGCTGCTTGCCAAAGTAGTCCCGGTCGATCCGGATAGGACTGCCATCGTGCTGTTCCAAGCCTTGATTGACAAGAGAAAACCTACCGATGAATTTGCTATCCACAAGAGGGCATCGGAGTTCAAGTGCGGATCTATCCACGGTCAGGCTGAGAACCGCGCCATTTGGAAGACTCTTCAGCTCGCATTCCGCGTGCCTCCATTCACTCTGGATTCCTGACTTATCCCATGGCTGACGCTGCGCGCCGGCGTAATACAAGTTGCTGCCGCTGCGGAAGTCTTTGGCGTTCTGCGGTTCGCTGCTCATATCGGAGTGAAGTTTGTCATGCCCTGTGCCAACAAAGATGTTGTTGTAGTAGCGGTCCTCTATTTTCGTAAGGAAGGCTTCCTTGACCTCTGTCAGGGTATGCGGCTTGTAATAGCTCGGATTCCGGGTTTCACGGTTCAT
>JAJYSL010000225.1 GCA_021793595.1 Acidobacteriota bacterium | reverse complement strand
GACTCACTGGCAAAATGGCAACATGGTCTTGCGCTGGATGGCCTCGGCCTTTCTTCGAACCGAGAAACGCTTCAACAAGATCATGGGTTACCGCGATCTGTGGGCCTTGGAAGCCATCCTCAACCCTACGCAGCACGCTTCCGCCGAGGTCGCTGCGTAGTAACATCAACCTAACCGCCGCCCCGCCACTTTCAACTATGCGCGGGACATGCTCAAGTCTGCAGCAGCTTACACTTGTTTGCGGAGAAGACCATGAGCGCAAATATCACCGTCGCGGGCCCCGAAGATTGGCCTGAGCTTCCCTTAGCCGCATGGCAGCAGACCTACGACACACTGCATATGTGGTCCCAGATTGTCGGCAAGATTCGTCTGGCACTCAGTCCGAAGCTGAACCACTGGTGGGAGGTCCCGTTCTACGTCAACGCAGTCGGACTCACCACTTCGGCGATTCCCTACCCGCGCGGAATCTTTGAAATTCAGTTCGACTTCATCGATCACAAACTGACCATTCAGACGAATCATTCCACTGGGGCAACGATAAAGCTGGCGCCGCGGTCCGTAGCGGATTTCTATGACATGTTGATGACGACCCTCGCCGAACTCGGCATTCGGGTGAAGATCTGGCCGATGCCGGTCGAAATTCCCGACCCGATTGCGTTCGATCAGGACATTCAGCACAAATCCTACGACCCGGAATATGCGAACCGATTCTGGAGAATCCTGGTGAGCTGCGATTCCCTTTTCAAGGAATTCCGTGCACGATTCATCGGCAAATCGAGCCCATCTCATTTTTTCTGGGGAAGTTTTGATCTTGCTGTAACGCGGTTTTCCGGTCGGCGCGCGCCAGAGCGTGTGGACGCCGATCCAATCACACGCGAGGCGTATTCGCACGAAGTGATCAGCGCGGGATGGTGGCCTGGAGGCGGCGACATTGCGGGACCCGCGTTTTACGCCTATGCGGCGCCGGAGCCGGAAGGATTCTCAAATCAGGCGATTCGGCCAGAAAAAGCTTTTTATCATCCGCAGCTGAAAGAATTTCTGCTAATGTACGATGACGTGCGGAAGGCGAGTTCGCCGCGTGCGGCGCTGCTTGAATTTCTGCAGAGCACGTACGAGGCGGGCGCAAACACCGGCAATTGGAATCGCAAGGATCTGGAGAAGGCGTCGATCTGAGGCTTGCGTTCGACTTGGAATGTTTAGTTGCCTGAGCAACTAAACAGGGCATTTTTGGCGATTATGGTTGCTCAGGCAACTATTTTTTCGGGTTTAGCCAGATGGGCCCGAAAAAAAGGTAGGTCACCATGTTCAAGAAAATTGCAGTGGCATTCGATGAGTCAGCCGAAGCGGCCCGCGCTTTCCAGTCCGCTTTGGAGTTGGCCAAACTTATGGGAGCGGAGCTGACGATTATTACGGTCATTGAACGTCTGCCCGCCCACGTCAGTTATGTGTCGGCCGCGGCTCCGGAGGTGCCGCAAATCCTGCAGCAAGAAAAGCAAACTTTCTACCTGGAACTGCATCACAAGGCCATACAAACTGCCCGGCAAGCGGGCGTGGAAGTCACCCTTAAAACGATCGAAGGCAATGAGATCGATGGGCTTCTTCAATTGCTTGACGACGTCTTGCCTGACCTTTTGGTGATTGGCCTGCGGCGCGAACCGGGAGGCTTCAGCGGATTTGTCGGCGGCACCGCGCACCACTTGGGACTGCATGCGAAGTGTAACATTCTTGGGATTCGTTAAAGGCAATGCAACAAGAAGTGAGCATTACGAGTCGCAGACTTTATGAGGAAAATCGTTGTAGAACGTTTTGAAGTGCAACATTTCCATGCTCGACTCTATAGAAAATAAGTCTTTGCAAAACGATCGAGCAGAGCCATCGCTGCAGCGCGCCCAACGGGCGGAGAGGCAACTGGCGGAGTTGCTGGCAACTATACCGGCGGGCTAGGCCACTCTCGACCGCAACTGGACCTTCGCCTTCGCCAACCAGCAGGCTGTGCGTGGCAGCCGTCAACGTTCCGAAGACTTTCTGGGCAAGAATATCTGGACAATCTGGCCGCAACTTGTCGGCACAGAAATTGAACGCCAACTTCGACGAGTGATGGAGACTGGGGTCCCGGCCCATTTCGAACACTACGGTAAAACCTATAACGCCTGGTTCGAGATGCATGTCTACCCGATCGAAGAGGGGATCAGCGTTTACTTTCAGGAGATCGCGCTTGGACAGAAGCGCTAATGACGGAAATCGATTTCCATATAGAGACTCGCATTCGGCGGTCGGATGGCAAGTTTCGCTGGTTCTGGGTACGAGGATCGCCGGTTCGCGACGAGCAGAACAAGACTCTCTACTGGCTGGGCGTTTGCGGGTACTGATCTGACGAAATGCACCGATAAGTCGCGGCTTGCGCGTGACTCCTCAAGAGCCGCACCACATTTGCTCGATTGGGCTTCGGGTGTTCGCCCGCATGTTAGAACGGGTCGGACAGGGTTCCTCAAGGGCTCGTTCCGCTGCCGGACGGCAGTTGGGCCGACTCTGGCGACAGCAACTCCTCAGCCGAGGTGGTAGTGAGAAGGAGGAGCATAGGGTTTGCATCTGCACGACGGTAGTGACAGACAGCGGTATCCCGCGAGGTTACGAGCATTCATTTGGCAGACCTCGCAGCCAGTGCGAAGATTGCCTCCGGTGAGACGTGATATGTATCACTGATCGACAGGCATCGCCGGTTTGATACTGGGACGCAGTATTTAGGAGGATCTTTCTGTGAATCGTTTCCGCGCGTGTATGTTCGGTTCCGCCCTGCTCGTTTTTCTCTTTTTGGCTGCTGCCATTCGACCTGCCATTGCTCAGCAGGATCAAGCCACGCATATATTCCATCGGCTGATTCCAGCCGGGGATACCTGTGCCACCTGCCATAAGGCGATTTATGACCAATGGAAAGCCAGCCCGCATGCCGCCAACGGTATCGAATGCACTGTGTGCCATGGCGAGACAACAGCCAAGGACTTCGCGGGCTTGCCGGGGTTAAGCACATGCGAAAACTGTCACTCCGATCAGGTGGCACAACTGAAGTCTGATCCATTCATGAAAGGCAAGACGTGCGTGAGCTGTCATCAAGCACACACCTTCGTGGAGCACAAGAAGGCGGCCCCGGCAGACAAGTAACAACAATTTCCAGTTCCAGGCGTCGCATTCTCGAACTGCTGGCCGGCGCATCCGCGCTCGCCGCCGTGAGAGTGTGCCATCGCATGGCAAGCGCTACGACCGGCTGCACTGAAAACTAGCAGATCGCGCGCCCGGAGAATTCCGCCAAACACGCGGATGTTCCGCAAACGCGTTTGCCCTGCGGCGAATCGGAAACTGACGGGCGCGGAACCATGAAGTCGCGCAGTTGGCGAATTGGGATGAATACCACCAGTAGTCCCAATTCGCGCGATAGCTGCTCGATGTCGACAATCAGGACGTCCCACGATTCCACGCTGCTCCTCGGATAGTTTCCATAAAGTCGGCCAATATTGACAAATCTGCCTATCCCCTGAGAACAAACGGCTTGTCTCCTGTTGAGAACAGGGCAAATCACCATGGTGCGAACCGGCGCACGCGAAAGCTGTTGGCATCGGATTGCCTTCCGGGCTCTATGATAGAGGCAGGATATGGCCAGCCGGTTCAGCAGCGATGTTGCTTTGCCCCGCGTTGTCGAGGACGCGAAGAACGCGCGGCTGGCGGGTGACGGAAGCGACGATGATTCGGTGCTGCTGCGGGTGGAGAACCTGCGCAAAGAGTATCGCAGCGGATTGCAGCCATTGGTGCTATTCGAGGGACTGAACCTGACGGTGCGCCGGGGCGAGATGATCGCCATTGTTGGCGAGTCGGGTGCGGGCAAAAGTACTTTGCTGCATCTGCTCGCAGCGCTTGATCGACCCTCTGCGGGTGACGTATACTTCGCAGCAACCTGGCTAGGAAAATTGACGGCGGGAGAGGCGGCCACGTTTCGCAATCGCGAAATTGGCTATGTGTGGCAACTGCACTACCTGTTGCCGGAATTTACGGCTCTGGAGAATGTGGCAATGCCGCTGCTCGCACGCGAAGAATCGAAATCGTCCGCCCTTGCAAAAGCGCAGGAACTGTTGCGCGAAGTAGGGCTGGATGCCAGAGCGCACCACCTTGCCGGGGAGCTTTCCGGCGGGGAACAACAGCGCGTTTCGCTGGCACGGGCGTTGGTGACACAACCGCGCCTGTTGCTGGCCGACGAGCCAACGGGCAACCTCGACAACCGTACGGCCGAAGCCGTGTTTGGCCTGCTGGAACGGCTGCACACGACGCATCGGTTAACCTCCATTCTCGTCACCCACAACATGGAAATTGCAAAACGTTGTGGACGCACGCTCCGGCTGCACGAAGGCCGGTTACACGAAGTTTGGCTGCAGGCCAGCGGATCGGAAGAGGCTTCACCAGAGGCGTCCCCTGCATCTTCCGTGGCGCTGGGACATCCAATTGTTCGTACCGCAGTTCCCGGGGAAACAACCTTAGGAACAGCATGAGCCAAGGGGGGTATATGTTCGAACGGTACACGGAGAAAGCGCGGCGCGTGATTTTTTTCGCGCGCTACGAGGCCAGCCAGTTTGGCTCGCCGTACATTGAAACGGAGCACCTGCTGCTTGGACTCTTGCGCGAGGATAAGGCGTTAAGCAATCGCTTCCTCCGCTCCCATGCCTCGGTGGAATCGATTCGCAAGCAGATTGAAGCGCACACGACGATACGCGAGAAGGTTTCGACTTCGGTCGACCTGCCGCTGTCGAATGAATGCAAACGAGTTCTGGCCTACGCGGCGGAAGAAGCGGAGCGGCTGTCGAATAAACATATTGGGACAGAGCATCTGTTGCTGGGATTGCTGCGGGAAGAAAAATGCTTTGCTTCAGAGATTTTGCTGGAGCGCGGCCTGCGGCTTTCAACGGTTCGCGATGAGCTGGCCAAGACGACGCAGGAACGGGCTCCGCAGGCAGCGCGCAATCGCGAGTCGAGCATTCTGGCGGAATTTTCGCGCGACCTGACGCAGGCGGCGCTGGACAACCAACTGGATCCGCTGGTCGGACGCGACGCGGAAGTGGATCGCGTCATCCAGATTCTTTGCCGGCGTACGAAGAACAATCCAGTGCTGATTGGCGAGCCGGGCGTGGGTAAAACCGCGATCGTGGAAGGACTGGCGCAGAGAATCTCGGACGGCGATGTTCCCAGTTTTCTGGCCGATAAGCGAGTGCTGGGACTGGATCTTTCGCTGATCGTGGCGGGCACAAAATATCGCGGACAGTTTGAAGAGCGGCTGAAGACGATTATGAAAGAGCTGATGGAGAATCAGAATTCCATCATCTTTATCGACGAACTGCATACGCTGGTGGGCGCGGGTTCGGCGGAAGGATCGCTGGATGCGGCCAACATTTTGAAGCCGGCGTTGTCGCGTGGAGAAATCCAGTGCATCGGGGCCACCACACCTGCGGAGTATCGCAAGTCGATTGAAAAAGATCGCTCGCTGGAGCGTCGTTTTCAGGCGGTGAAAGTGCCGCCGCCGAACGAAGAAGACGCAGTGAAGATCATCATGGGGATCAAGGATCGCTACGAGAAATTTCACGCGGTCAGCTATACGGACGATTCGATCCAGTTTGCGGTGTATCACTCCAGCCGCTATATTCCGGATCGCTTTCTGCCGGACAAGGCGATTGATTTGATTGATGAGGCGGGGGCGCGGGTCAAGCTGCGGCAGACTTCCCTGCCCGAAGAAATTACGGAGATTCAGAAGCGGATCAAATTTATTGTTCATCGCATGGAAAATGCGATTGCGAATCATGAGTTTGAGAAGGCGAGATTCTATTCCGATGAAGAGCGGAAGGAGCGCGAGAACCTGCGCGCGCTGCGCGACAAATACCATCTGGACGATTCGACCGCGGGCGTGGTGACGCGGGAGGATATTGAAGATGTTGTGAGCCGCTGGACGGGCGTGCCGGTCACTTCCATCAAAGAGGAAGAGACGCAGAAGCTGCTGCGGGTGGAGGAAGAACTCCACAAGCGGATTATTTCGCAGGAGAAGTCGATCTCGGCGCTGGCAAGGGCGATTCGTCGCTCTCGCGCGGGCCTGAAGTCGCCGAACCGGCCCATTGGCTCGTTCCTGTTCCTGGGACCGACGGGCGTGGGCAAAACGGAAGTGGCTCGTTCGCTGGCGAATTTCCTATTCGGCAGCGACAAGGCGCTGATCCGGTTCGACATGTCGGAGTATATGGAGAAGCATTCGGTCTCGAAGCTGATCGGATCGCCTCCGGGCTACGTGGGCTACGAGGAAGGCGGTCAGCTGACGGAACGGGTGAAGCGCTCGCCGTATTCGGTGGTGCTGCTGGATGAAATTGAGAAAGCGCATCCGGACATTTTCAATATCCTGCTGCAGGTGTTTGAGGATGGACAGCTGACGGATGGCCTGGGCAATACGGTCGACTTCAAGAACACGATTCTGATCATGACTTCAAACATCGGCGCGCGGCACCTGCAGAAGCGGCAGGGGCTGGGCTTCCAGTCGAACCTGGAAGACACGGTGGCCGAGAAGGTCGAAGACCTGGTGCGGAATGAGGTGAAGCGGACGTTCAATCCTGAATTCCTGAACCGGCTGGACGAGATCATCATCTTCCAGGCGCTGACGGATGCGGACCTGATCCAGATTATGGAGTTGCTGGTACAGCAGTTGAATGCCAACCTGGCGCAGAAGGCCATTACGATTTCTGTGATGGAAGATGCGAAGAAATGGATTCTGGAGAAGACGATGGTCGACCGCACCTACGGGGCGCGGCCGCTGCGGAGAGCGCTGCAGAAGTACGTGGAAGATCCTTTGTCGGAGGCGTTGATTGCCGGGAATATTCAGGAACGGCCTGCATTCCTTGAGGTTTACCTGGATAACAATCAACTCTTCTACCGGCCGATCGGCAGTGAGGGCGCAGAACGGTCGTCGG
>JAJYSL010000224.1 GCA_021793595.1 Acidobacteriota bacterium | reverse complement strand
GATGCTGGATGCATGGCAAGAAAAGCGCGCACGCGGCTAATGCGCGGCACCTTCCGCGGGCGGCGAGGTGGGCACATCCTGCAGCTGGGCCATGCCTCGAGCCACTACGCTGTGGTAGGTATCCAGATGCGCCACGATGGAATGCTGCCAATTGACGCCGAGGATTTTGGCAATCTTCGCCTGGTCGGCCGCAGTGATGGCGGTCTTCATTTTGGTGACGTCGGCGACGGCCTTGGGGAGTTCCGCATAAAAATGCGTAATTTCCTGAGGAGCGGTTTCCGGTCGATAGCTCAAGCGGTCGCCGGTCTGCATTACGTCGATGAGTGAATCCGGCGACCATCCTAACGGGAAGGTCTTGTTGAGGGTGTCGTAGGCCTCGCGCAGGCGTGTCATAGAGCCGGCAAATCCATTCAGCTCGGCGCGGCGTCGAATCAGCGCCATGGGTCGCTCCACGTGGACGACAACGGATTGGCTGGTGGAAAAGCTCGGCAGCGTGATGATCGTGGTGAGCGTATTTCCGACAACATGCCAGCCGGGCGCTTCCGCATCGGTGGTGTAGTTCAGCCGCGTTCCGTTCACTGTCACCGAGGAGGGCGGCCAGTCGCCCGGCAGACGGAGCTGGTAACTGCGCGCGCGCAACATGCCGGGGTAGCTGCCGCGTACAGGGTCCACGGTAACGATCAGGTCTCCGTCTTTTTGTTGCGCGTGGATGGTGGTCCATGCGGCCTGATTCTCCTGGTAGGCCCTGGTATCGCCGGCATCCTGATACAACGTGTAGTGGGAAGAATTGCCCGGAGGCTGTGGGAAGACGGTCAAAATCAAAGGGTCCAAAGGCTTCTGGCTGGTGTAGCTCATAGGCGGGGCCATGGGAACAATGGTGCCTTCCGGCACATACACAGGAATTTGCGAGATCGAGAATTTGCGGTCAAGCTGGATTGGGCCAGTAAAGTGCCTTCCAGTTTCCCACTCAATCCAGTTCCCTTGCGGCAGCCAGATCGACTCCGTAGCCAATTGCGAAACCGTATCCACGGGAGCGGTTACAGGCGCAACCAGCATCTCCCTGCCGAACTGATATTCGTTTTTCGATGTATATGCCTGGTTGGCATTCGGCCAGTTGTAATAGAGTGGCCGCAGGAAGGCTACGCCAGTGTCATAGGTGCGGCGGGCCTCGGTGTAGATGTAGGGCACCAGGGCATAGCGCAAGTGGAAATCGGTCCGCATGATGCCGGAGTAGGGCTCGGGGTAGGCCCAGATGCGGCGTTCTGCCTCAGGATTTTTCGTGGTGTGTGTGCGGAGTACGGGAGCGAAGACGCCGAATTGGACCCAACGCGTATATAGCTCGGGATCGACGGCCCCCGGCATATGGCCGCCGATGTCATGACTCCAATAGGCATACCCCACGTTGGCTGCAGTGGCGGTAAACCAAGGCTGAAAGGCGAGCGACGACCATACGGAAATGGTGTCGCCGGAGAAGCCAATCTGATAGCGATGTTCTCCCAATCCGCCCCAGCGATTCAGCATCAGAGGGCGTTTCCCTTCGCGCGCCTGATCGGTGAAGAAAACGTAGCCGAGCCAGAAGGTGGGATTCACATTAGGGATTTTTGTGTAGTTCTGCTGCTGCCAGTCCAACCACCAAAAATTGACACCTTGTTTTTCCAGCGGGTGCAGCACCAGGTTGAAATAGTTGACGGCGAATTTCTTGCTGGTAATGTCGAAGGGTACGTACTTTTTGGTTGCCGGATCGATGCCCATCGCGCGGGCCATGGCCGGATAACTTGTTTCCCACGGCTCAATGCCGCCGGCGGGATGCAGATTCAGCGTGACCTTCAGACCCTGGCGATGAATGTTGCTGAGGAACGCCTGGGGATGCGGGAACAGAAGTTTGTTCCAGCTATAGCCGGTCCATCCCAGGGGCTGGCCGGATTGATCTTTGGCGGTGCTCCACCAATTTTCATGGAACGTGGGGTGCCAGCCCATATCGATTACCAACACATTCAACGGAGTATCGTTTTCGTGGAAACCGCGAACCAGATCGTTCAGTTCCTGGTCTGTGTACGCCCAGTAGCGGGACCACCACGTTCCAAACACGAAGCGGGGAGGAAGCGGAATTCTGCCGGCGACCTTCACAAAATCGCCCAGCGCCTGCTTGTAATGGTGGCCGTAGCCGAAGAAATACCAGTCCTGATGGTCGCCGGTGGGCCGCGCCATAACCCACGGCCAAGGACTGTTTTCTCCGTCTTTAAACTGGAAATCGGCGGAGTCGTACAGGGGACGCCTGGAGTCGTCGACCACCACCCAGCCGTCGCGCGAAATCAGGCCCTGGCCGATGGGCTCCTTAGTTTGGCTTCCTCGGGCGCCATCCAGAGTACGTGTCGTGCCTTCCAGATTGCCCGTGTCGGGCATGCCGGGGTGCCACGTGACCAGCTTCCCATCGAGCTGGAAGCTTACTTTCAGGTCGTCCGGAGTGAACTTTCCATCGTTGCCCGGTGCCAGCGTGTAGGTGAGCGTCAACTGATCGGTCTTCAACGTCAGCGTTTGACCAGCCCCGCTTGTTGCAGCGGTGTGCGTAAACGGCGGAACGGGCATATTCCGATTGAGAAAAACAAACGTAGCGTGATTCTCAAATCTCCCGTCCGCCGCCCATTCCATACGGATCATGCGCGAGGTCAGCACTGTAAAGCGGGCATGGCCAAGAATCACGATGGCCTTGGGATTCGCGACTGGATTATCCAGGCCCGGCGGGTGCAGTATCGCAGCGGAGGAATTGGCTCGTTGGCCACCCTGGGAAGAGTTGGTTTGGGCGGGAACTTTACCGGAGTGAAAGCAAAAACAGGCCAATAATGCAGATAGAAGGAGCCCCTTGGCATGCAGTCGAGGCAGCGTATATCGAGGACTACAATCGAGGGATCTCATCGGCGTACCGAGTATAACTCACGTCCACACGGTGCAGTAGCGGCGCCCGCCCGTGCACGATGCCGAAAATTCGTTGAGATATTTACCGCGGCGAGCGCCGATTCCGCAAAAGACGGGATGCAAAGTCAGGCATAGCCCTCCGATTCCGCCGGCGTTTACACTTTGTTTATGATGCGATCTGCTTGCCTATTGGTGGTTTCCTCTGCTGTGCTGGCTTGCTGCGCCGTGGCCCAGACAAAACCTCAGCCGCAACCCCAGCCGACACCGATGCCGCCGCCCATCGTGACCCCGCTCGATAAGCCCTTTGTGGGACCAATTCAACTGACGGTAGATCTTACCGATAACGTGGATCGGGTCGAGAGAGTGCACGAAGAAATCCCGGTAGGACCTGGCGCCCGCCAAATGGTGCTGCTTTATCCGGAGTGGATTCCCGGAGATCACGAACCGTCGGGGCCCATCCAGAGTCTCGCCGGCATCGTGACTACGGTGGATGGCAAGCGGGTACAGTGGGTGCGCGACCGCGTCAATGTGTATGCCTTCCACGTGCCGCTGACAGAAGGCGCGAAGATGGTCGGACTGGATTTTGATTACCTGTCTCCGATAAAGCGAAGTGCCGGGCGCATCGAGATTTCCGATGCAATCGCCGATGTGGAATGGAATGAAGTGGTGATGTATCCGGCGGGATATTTTTCGCGCGATATTCCTGTCGATACGACTTTGAAACTGCCCAGCGGATGGAAGTATGCCACTGCGCTCGAAACCGCTTCGGACCAGGACGACACCATTCGATTCAATCGGACGCCCTTGAATACGTTGCTGGATTCTCCGCTGTACGCGGGACTTTACTACGAGCGCATCGACCTGTCGCCGACTTCGACCGACATTGTGCATCTGAACATTTTTGCCGATGCGCCTGAAGATCTGAAGATGAGCGCGCAGGAACTGGCGGAGCACAAAAACCTTGCCATGGAGGCGGACAAGCTGTATGGCTCGCACCACTACAAGCACTACGACTTTCTGCTTCTGCTGAGCAATAAGGTAGGCGGGGTGGGCCTGGAACATCACCAGTCAAGCGAAGATGGACAGCCGGCAAATTACCTGACCGACTGGGCCGGCGGCATATTGGATCGAGACCTGCTGGGACATGAGTATACCCACTCGTGGAATGGGAAATTTCGCCGGCCCGCAGACTTATGGACTCCGAACTTCAACGTGCCGATGCGGGACGATCTGCTGTGGGTCTATGAGGGCATGACGCAGTACTGGGGCAACGTGCTGACAGCGCGGGCGGGGATGCGCACTGCTGAACAGACGCGCGACATCTTTGCGCGCGTGGCCGCCAACTTTGCTGCCAGCCCGGGGCGCGACTGGCGACCAATGGTCGACACCACCAACCAGCCCATCCTCTCGCAACGGCGACCCGTCAGCTGGGTCAGCTATCAGCGGGCGGAGGATTATTACACCGAAGGCGAACTGATCTGGCTGGATGCAGACACGAAGATTCGCGAGCTGACGGACGGCAAAAAGTCGCTGGATGATTTCTGCAAGAAGTTTCTGGGCGTTTACAACGGCAGCATGATCACGGATCAGTACACGCTGGCCGATGTGGTGAAGGACTTGAATGAAGTTGCGCCTTACGACTGGAATGCGTTCTTCCAGAAACGAGTCTATGATCTGCACCCTGAGGTACCGATGAACGGTTTTACCCAGGGCGGCTATAAGTTGGTGTATACCGACCAGCCCGTCGAGTGGGTCGTGAAAGAAAATGCAGCACGGGGATATGACGATTTCTCCACTTCGCTTGGCTTCGCAGTTGGTTCCCGGCGAGGCCACGGTCCCGCCGGCGTCATTTCCAATGTGTGGTGGGGCAGCTCGGCGTTCAAGGCCGGTGTTACGCCGGATATGACGATCATCTCCGTGAACGGCACAGCCTATACGGAGAAGCTGCTGACCGACGCGATTCTGGCGGCGGAAAAGGATAAGAAACCGATACAGTTACAATTCCGCGAAGGCAAGGAATACAAGATATTTTCCATCCCTTACTACGATGGCATGCGCTATCCATCGCTGCAGCGCGTCGAGGGCACGCCGGATCGGCTGGATCGGATCTTGGAGCCCAGCAAGAGCCCGCTGCCCGCGATGTAGCGAACCGTATTTACCGCTCGAATGTTACGCAGACGCGGTGAGGGCCCAGTCGAGCCTGAATGCATCAGTAGCTCCTGTCGTAGCGCACGACGAGCACGGTGGAGAAAAGCACGATGGCAGCTCCGGCCAGGGCGGCTGGATTCAAGCGCTCGCCCAGCAGGAGGACTGCGAGCGCTACTCCAAATACGGGGACAAGATAGAGGGACATGGAAGCCGTTGTTACGTCCAGGTGCTGCAGCGCCTTGAAGAAGAGCAGCATGGAAGCGCCGTACATGAACAACGCCAGAAATAAGAAGGCGGCGATGCTCTTCACGTCGAAGGTAAGGAAGCTGCGGAAATGGAACGGTTCAACCCAGATGAGCAGCGGAATGCTGGCAATGGATGCCGTGATATAGCTGAAAATCAGAATTTCTATTTCCTGAAATTTCCGCATCAGACCTTTGCAATATACGTTGTAAAAGGAAGATCCCAGACACCCACCAAAAATAAGCAGATTGCCCGCGAGAAATTTCATGGAGCCGAAGGAAGAATGACGGAGGTCTCCTACGGAAAGGAACACCACACCCACTAATCCAATCGCCAGAGATGCCACGCGCAGGGGGGTAAGTCTTTCCCGCAGCATGAAGGAAGCCAGAACGGCGCTGATGACAGGAATCAGGAGATTCAAGATTGCGCCGTTCGACGCCAGAGATTTGCTGATTCCCCAGGTCATGCCCAGCTGCGCCAGCATCTGCCCGCCCACGCCCGCGATGATGAAGCCGACCCAATCTTTCGGCGTGGGGGATGCTGATCCTGGATTCTGACGGCGCAGCCGAATCAGCAGCGGAACAAACAACAGCGTGGTCACGTAAAACGGCAGAAATGTGATGGCAATGGGGCCCAGGTGCGGATCGAGTACCTTGACCGCAACGCCCTGTCCGGACCAAATCAGGGAAGCCAGAGCCAGAAGCAGGAAGTACCAAGCCGTCTGGCGTTTCACGGGGTGCGTCACGGCCGCAGAATTCATGCGTCCTCACGGATAGTCTGAATTCCATAGCGATCGGCGCCGATCGAGCTTCCCTGAAAAACGTATGGCTGGCGGGAATGCATCTCCGCGTAAGCATCGACAACCTTCTGGAAAGAGCGCGCTCCTTCGACAGATCCCAGGACTGCTACCGTCCCTCCCGCGCCTCCGCCAGTGATTTTTGCGCCAAACAGCTGATCCGAGTCGCTGTGCTGCCGGACGAGTTCCACCAGTTGGTCCGTTTCTTCGCAGCCCAAGCCGCATTCCGTATAGGACCAGTGGGATTGAAACATCAGCTCTCCCATTTGACGAAAGGCGGTTAAGGAGGGGGTTTCGTAACTCGCGCGCGCCAGCTCCGCGAACAGTTCGACACGCTGGTTTTCTTCAATGGCGTAACACGTACATGCACGGACTCGATACATCACTTCCGGTCGGACCGTGGTGAATGGATCGGGATGAATTCGATTGGAAGAGAGAATCTCCGCGCCAGAGACGGAGGCGGGTAAACGATGCTGATACCTCGACCGGAAGACCGAGGGAACTACATTGGACAGGTAGCCGTGCCATTGTGGGTCGGTATAGCGCGGAATTCGCCCGCTTTCATCTTTGCGAATGGGAAGATTTTCCCATTCGCAAATCATCCGATACCCGATGAACGCTGCCGCCCTCGCCGCTTCATATTCGATGCCTGTTACCGCATGACGTATGCCGGAATCGATGGCCCAGCATTGCAGTCCCGCAGGCAGCTTTACCAGCGGACGCAGCAAGCATGGCTGGCACAGGATTGGCAGCACATACCCTTCATCACCCATCACGGATGCAGCCTGATCCATGATGCCGCAGGCCGAGTCTGCAATCACGTTTTCTACCCACTGGCACGCCTCGGCGAGCACAACGCCGTGAAGGTCAATTCCGTAGCAAGCGGCCGCGGCCTTCATTACCGCGACTTCTACGGCCGCCGAGGAACTGACTCCTTTGTTGTGGGGCACGTCGGACGCAATGTAGATG
>JAJYSL010000223.1 GCA_021793595.1 Acidobacteriota bacterium | reverse complement strand
TCAGGCTCCAGCCGAGGGAAAGCAGAGGGGCATTTCTTCGATAATGCAGCGAAGGAAGCAACAGAAGCGTGGGCAGCCAGTGAAACGAGTGCCAATGAATTTTGTGCCGGCCCAGTTGCAGCTCTAATACCAGAACCAAGGTCAAAATCCAGTAGAGCGGGAAGATGCGCGTGATCCGGCGCGTGAGAAACTCGCGAGCGGGAGCCGATCGTCGAAATCGTCGAATCGGATGGCTATCTGCCATTCGAACGGCCACTTGGGAAACGATGAAGCCGCTAATGGCGAAAAAGATGTCGACGCCGCACGCTCCGAAGTTCCCCCAGTGGAAAAATCTTGCCTGCTTGGGCGACGCGTAATACTCTGCCGCATCGATCGAGTGCACCCAAACCACGAGTAACGCGGCAATGGCGCGGAGGGCCTGTACCGAGAGCAGGCGCGAGCCAAGCGTACTGCGTCCAGACGTCGTGTTGGGATTCATCGGGATTTCGCGCACTGATGTCAATATAGAGGAGTCGCGGCGGCGTCTGCGAAAGCGACAGATGTTTGCAATTTAGATGCAGGGACCCAAAATTGCTTTGGCTGGCCGCGGACGAACACGCCTTGGAAATCTAGATATGGCAGCTGGCGGCGCCGCGCTTTTCCAGATATTTCTGGTGATATTCCTCGGCTGGCCAGAAGGTTGCTGCCGGAACCACTTGGGTCACGATAGGTCGAGGAAACCGGTGTTCCGCGGTGAGGCGGGTGATGGTCTCATTTGCGGACTGCTGCTGTTCCGGTGAGTGATAAAAAATGATCGAGCGATATTGTGTCCCGTGATCCGGACCCTGCCGATTCAGTTGAGTCGGATCATGCTCTTGGAAAAACGCATCCAGTAGTTGCCGATAGCTCACGCGGGAAGCGTCGAACGTGATCTGCACAACTTCTGCGTGGCCGGTTCGATCCGTGCAGACATCGTGATAGGTCGGGTTTTCCAGCGTTCCTCCCTCGTATCCGACCTTCGTTTCCAGCACGCCTGGGATACGATCGAAAGCCGCCTGCACGCCCCAGAAGCAACCGGCTCCAAATGTGGCTTGTTCCATGATTCTCCTCCAGGCAATCGTAGCGCGGGCTGCGCCGTGGTTTCAGTATAGCGAGCCGCTCAGGCTACGGAAATGAGAGAGACTCACGCACGAGGAATCCGGGGGGCGCGATTCGCGGTCGCTGGCAGATTCGGCCGGAGCCGGATTAAAGCCGCGACTTTGCGGGTCGAGAGGCGCGGGAACGAGGCGCGGGTTTTACATTTGTCCGCGGCGCTCGCGTAACGGGAGAAGACAACTTGGCGACGCGATAAAGCGCCTGCACTTCTTGAGGAGTCAGTTCGCGGGTTTCGCCGGGCGGGATATCGAGGATCAAAGGGCCATACTCGACGCGACGGATTTTTTCCACGTGATGACCAATCTCTTCAAACATTTTTCTCAGCTGGCGGTTGCGGCCTTCCGTGATAGTGACTTCATACCACGGATTTTCTCCCTGACGGAACAATCGAATTTTGGCAGGGGCCGTGCGCACTCGCGCCTCGCGGCCCCGAGAGCCGGGAGTCAATTCGGGATCGCCAAGCGGGATGGAAACTCCGCGCCGAAGCGTGTTGAGCGCATGCTCGCTGGGCACCCCGCTCACCTTCACCAGATACGTTTTCGGCACATGGGAAGCTGCCCGCGTGAGCGCATTCGCCAGAACGCCATCATTGGTAATCAGGAGCAAGCCTTCACTGTAGTAGTCAAGCCGGCCGACGGGAAACATGCGCAGCTTGATGCGTGAAAAGAACTGCATCACCGTGGGTCGACCCTGAGGGTCGTTCGACGTGGTGACAAATTGTCTAGGCTTGTTCAGCATGTAATAGCGAGTTTCTCCGGCGGGGTGGATCAACTTGCCGTCGACACGGATGTGGTCGTGAACGGGGTCGGCCTTGCTGCCCAGCTCCGTTACGATTTGTCCGTTTACCTGGACGCGGCCCTGTAGGATGAATTCCTCCGCCTTACGGCGGGAAGCAATGCCGGCGGCAGCAAGCACCTTTTGCAAACGCTGAGCGCTACCCTTCTCATGCGTCCCCAGGCCCTGTTCGCGAACTGCGTTCGCCGGCTCGCCGCTAGCTTTTGCCTGCTTCATTCCTTGGGTCCAGACGATTCCTGAGTGGGCTCGATCGAAGAGGTCTCTTCTACGACTGTGTTGGATACTGAAACAGAGGAAGTCTCCGTTCCGACGTCGGAAATGAGTGCGTTGTCCGACGGCATGGCCTCCAGATCGCTTGCATCCGACTCGGCCATATCGGCAGCCATCTTCTCAAACTCTTCCATGCTGGGCAGCTCACTTACGTCTTTCAGCCCGAAGCGCAGCAGAAATTCCTTCGTGGTCTTGTACAGGATGGGACGGCCAATGACCTGCTTGCGTCCCGCTGTTGTGATCAGTTTTCGACTGATCAGGCCGCCTAGCACGCCGGAAGTATCGACGCCGCGAATTTCGCTGATCTCCGGCGCAGTGACCGGTTGCTTGTAGGCGATAACAGCCAGTGTTTCCAGGGCCTGCAAGGACAATTTCATTTGAGGTTTCAGGGTCTTCACGAAGGAACGGACGGCGTCGTGGTATTCCGCTTTGGTCGCCATCCGGTAGCCGCCGGCGATCTCGCGTATTTCCATGCCGCGGTCGCCGCCAGCGTAATCCGCGATCAAGCCTTCGACAATCCCTTGCACGGCCATGCGCGCCTCACGTTCTCGCAACCGGGTTCGCTTCTTCGCCTCGGAATCGTCCATGGGCAGGGCAGCCTGCTCGGTCCGAGGATCTGCCTCGGCAGCCATTTCCAGCCCTTCATCGTCTTCAACCGGTGCAACATTCCCAACAGCTGGCGGTTGCTGCTCCGGCGACGAGAGAACCGCGGGGACTTCCGCCGCAAGATTTTCCTCGCTGTCCGTCGCTGCCACCTCAAACGGAAGACTGGATGTGGTAGCGGCGGCCAAAACCTCGTCCAAAAAGATCGAGGTCAACTGGGCGAGCGTGACGGGCTCTTCCGCCGCGTAAATAACTGCTTCGATTTTTGCTTTTAAACTCATGTGCGTTCGGAGTCTCTAGGATACCAATCGCCGCTCTATCTGGGCTCAGCGCCAGTCGTCGCGGCCTTCCATCATGCTGGACTCAAAATTTTCGTGTTTCTTGATGTAGATTTCGCGGAAGTTGTCGGTCTGGCGCAGCAGAATGGCCTGCAGCCGGACCAGTTCGAGCAACGCCAGAAAGGTGCAGATCAACGCGCGTTCCGACTGCATGTGCTGCAACAGCCGCCGCAGTCCGACAGGACGGTCTTCCATGACCAGCCGACGCCGCACGTAGTCGATCATCTGCGCTACGGTGACGGCGTCTTCATCGACGTTCAAAACAGGCCTTTGGCGGGCCCGGTCGAGAATCTCTCGGAAGACGCGAACCAGATCAACAGTGTCGGCCGCAATTTCTGGCTCGGTTCCGGCATCGTCGCGAAATTCACGGATCGCAGGGTTCGTCCAGGACGACTCTTCCAGCATCTGTTTTTGCAGCAGCATCTGTGCGGCATTTTTGAAGCGCTGATGTTCCAGCAGCCGTTCCACCAGTTCCCGGCGAGGGTCGTCCTCTTGCGCATCTGCGGCGCCATCAGTGTTACGCGGCAACAGCATCTTGCTTTTGATGTGAATCAGTAGCGCAGCCATGTAGATGAACTCGCCGGCGCTATCGACATCGGATTGCTTCAAATTTTCTACATAGGCCAGAAACTGTCCCGTGATTCTTGCGATGGGAATGTCGTAGATATCGATGTCCTGCTTGCGGATCAGGTCGAGCAGAAGATCAAGCGGACCGTCATATACCTGGCCCACGGTGACGGCAAAGGGGAAGGTGTTGGCTTCTTCGATGGCGGCCTTTTTTTCGGCGGCCCGTTCCGCGGCTCTTTCGGCAGCGTTGGGCGCGATCTTTCGCTCTGGCGCAAAGGGTGGATCTGCCGGCAGGTCGAGTTGCTGGAGAGAGGTCGAAGCGAAATCGACTTGCGAATCGACGGAATCCTGCGCCCCCGCATGTTCTGGCGCGGAAGTTTCCCGTTCCGGTCGCGTTCCGGTTGGCTCCTGTTGTGAATCGGCCTTCAGGTCCGGGGTAGTCATGGCGTGGCGCCTGCCGGAGTCTCGATTTGCACCAGATGCATGGCCTCGCGTACCTGATGCATGGTTGCTTCGGCGCGACTGCACGCCTGGGTCGAGCCTTCACGGAGAATCTCCCAAACCTGATCTGGACGGGTTTCGAAGGTGCGCCGACGCTCCTGGATGGGTGCGAGCTCCGCAACCACGCCATCGGCCAGCCAACCCTTGCACTCGATGCAGCCGATCCCGGCCGTGGTGCAGCCCTCGCGAACTTTCTGTTGTGTTTCAGTTGAAGAAAAGATTTTATGCAGGTCGAAAACCGGGCAGACATCCGGATTGCCGGGATCGCTGCGGCGAATGCGCGCCGGGTCCGTGACCATGGTCTTCAACTTCTTGCGAATCACCGGCTCGGGATCAGTCAGCTCGATGGTGTTGCCATAGCTTTTCGACATCTTGCGGCCATCGGTGCCCGGCAGCTTGGGCGAAGGCGTCAGTAGGGCCTGCGGTTCCGGAAGAACCGGCGGCTCCGCCGGATAAAAATGGTTGAATCGGCGCGCCACTTCCCGCGTCAACTCCACGTGGGCCACCTGGTCCTGGCCCACGGGAACCACGTCCGCCTGATAAATGAGAATGTCGGCGGATTGCAGCAGCGGGTAACCAAGGAAACCATAGGTGCTCAGGTCCTTGCCGCCCGCAGCCACATCGCCAATCTGCTGCTGCTGCTCCTTGTAGGTGGGGACGCGTTCCAGCCAGCCCAGCGGCGTAATCATCGAGAAAAGCAGATGTAATTCCGCGTGCTGCGGCACCCAGGACTGCACAAATAGCGTGGAGCGCTCCGGATCGAGACCCGCGCCCAGCCAGTCGAGTGCGACGTCGAGAATGTTTTCCCTGACCCGCGACGTGTCGGCGTAATCCGTGGTGAGGGCGTGCCAGTCGGCGATGAAGAAATAGCATTCATAGTCCCGCTGTAGGCGCACCCAGTTGTACAGCGCGCCCATGTAGTTGCCGAGATGCAGCTTCCCGGTGGGGCGCATGCCGCTTAATACGTGTTTGCGAGCAGACGTGGATGGGGCAGGTTGTGACATATATGTTCAGTGATACAAGCCTAAACGAGAGAGGTGCTTTCCAGCCAGCAGCGAAAAGTATCTTATGCGGAATGTCGCACCTGGAATCGCTATGCTTTTACTAGGAAGTGCATTCGGCTGCTGCATTGGTCCGCCATCGCAGACGGCGAGCGGCTGCAGCCCAGACTCGCCCAAGATCGTCTGGGTCGACAAACAGGATATAGGCCGACAGAATATCCCACTGAACGATGGGCAGATTCAGTGTGTACTCCAGCGTCAAATGGAACAGAACGCCGAGCAGCAACAGGGGATATCGAAACTTCCGCAACCAAAGCAGCGTCGCCAGAGAAAGCTCTAGCAGGAGGGCGAACCAGCAGCCAAACTTCAGAATCATCGGCTGCTGCAGCCATAAGGGAACCGGAAACCGCTGAATCTGATGAAGATGCAGCACATAATAGAGCGCGGTGCCGTTGCGCCAGGTGCTGCCCTTCAATTTCCAAAGGAATGAAGTGAGATAGAGCCAGGAGAGTTGGAGTTGCATCATGCGCTGGGCCCACGGCGCTTTCGATACGGGCGACCGCAAGGCGATACCTTTGCGGACGGCTAGTAAACGGTCCAGCGAAAGGGCGGCCTGCGCGGGCGCGAACATAAGAAAAAATCCCATCACCCGCAAGAACGTATCTCCGCCGTTGGTGATGAACAAATTCCGCTGGTCGATGGAGGCCAGACAGAGAAACACAACGACGCTGCTGACTCGTGTCCAAAGACCCACTGTCAGCAAAATGGCAAAGGCCAGAAACACCCAGAAAAACGCGGTGATCCAAGCGTTGCTCTGCGGCATCCACTGGAACAGGTTCAGCCGCACGCCCGGCTCGACATATGCCATCGTCGATCGCGATATCCAGGCGTGAATCCCATACCAGTCTAGCCACTCCGAATGCAGCAACAGCAGCGTGGCGCAGACGCACAATCCGTAAAAAATGCGGAACAACCCCAGAGGCAACGGCGACTGAGGCTGAAAAAAGAAACGCTCCCATGCCCGACGATACCGCTGCAGCATCAATAGTTGTCCTCGGTCGGAATGTTGTCGAAATATTCGTAGAATATCTTTGGCTTGGGAGGCGCCACGTCGCCGGGCGAGATCGCGCCTGCAAATTCGATCAGCACAACGGCTTCCGGCGGGTCGGACGGATTGCCCACTAGGCGGGCAATGTGTGCGGCCACATTCGGCCACAACGGAGCATTGATTTGGAGGGGCAGAATTTCGATGAATTTTCGGTAGCGCTCCTCGCGATAGCGATCGAAATAACCAAGCTGCTCCATTCTTGGGAAAGCCCATACGATCTGGCGGTGGCTTTGCGTCAGCACGTCCGCCTCAACAAAAGAATTGGTCCGCTTGGGATTCGGTGCAAAGAAGTCCCAGGACTGAAACAGTCCCGACCAGGCCATATACGGCCGCTCAAAATTCTTGATATCGGCGATGGGTGCAACCTGGAAGGGAAATGCCCAGCAAACGATGGCCACGATATGAAACAGGAGGAAAGCGCTGAGAATGCCACGTAGGAATTCTCGGCTTTCTGTCGTTTCTATCGGCTTCGTTTCAGCCAGATCATCAGTCCGTGAGGGAGCTTGTGGATTCCTGGGCTTAGATTCGGATTGATTTCCATTCCTCATCCAGATTCTTTCCCGCAGTTGAACCACTCTCCGGGCAAATCTCTTTTGCTACATGGTAAGCAGAATGTGGTTGAAGATCCCTAGCATCGGGCTGACGATCATGCCGATGAAGCGCGCGCCAAAAAAGAAGATCAGAATCAGGCCGATCCAGCCGATGGAGTCGTACGCGCGTAGCCAGTTATAGGGCAACATGTGGCGTACCACGTGG
>JAJYSL010000222.1 GCA_021793595.1 Acidobacteriota bacterium | reverse complement strand
TTCCGTATGCGCAATCCACAACGACTCCTGCACCCGCCGCTCTTCCCGCCTGCCCATCGCCATACTCGTTAGACGCTTTCTACCTACAATGGTCTCTCCCCCTAACTGCGACTTTCACCACGGACTGATAGGCGTAGTTGCCAGCTAGTTTCAAGTTCCAGATAGTCTCCGGTGTGCTCTGGTTTGGAGTCTCAAAAATTTGGGAATTCGGAGCCCCCGGCAAGGCACAGAGGTCGTATTCCAGGTTGCCGTTTGGTAGCAATTCGGCGTTTCCACCGAAGAAGTTGTACAGGCTGGGGGGTAGAATCTGATGCGTTTCCAGGGTAGCTGTCTTTGTGGCCTCGTTGATCTGGAGAACCGGAATCGTGCTGTACAGGCAAGGCGGGGCGCTGCCAGTGCCGCAGGTGACGCCAGCAGGGAAAATACGAAAATCTCCGTTGTCCATCATCGTCAGGCCAAAGATTCCCGAAGTATTCGGAGTGGTGATAGAGGGTCCGTGTTGACCGTAAAACCAATCGGCGGGGTCGGTGTCGCCTTGACCGTTGTTCATCAGGGTGAAATCTCCCTGATATCCGAGGCGCCAGAGGATGCTGCCATCGCCGGAGCCGTTGGCATAGTTCACCTTCACAATCCAACTCTGGTGGCGGATGGATACAAGGATGTTGCCGTCATCTTTCGAGTAGACGATGGCATTCGAATGCGTCCAATCGGGAAAGTTCGCAGGATGGCGGTTGACGTCGAGGTGATCGAACTCATTCCACACCCAGACTGGATTTAAGTTGGTGTCGAGATCGACGACGACATCACCCAGAACCTGGGTGGGCGTTGTCTGGCCGGTCAAGACGACACTTTTGAGAGTGTTTGCCAGAACGAGCCAGTGCCCGTTCGGCAATACGGTGATCTCGTGGTTGAACACTTGCAGAGTAAGGTTGTAGTTGGCTGCGGCCAGCCTTGTGTTGAGCTGTGCCATGGTGATCTGCTTCACCGTGTTCCCTGCCAGATCGATCTCGCGGATCAAGTTTGGCGCTCCCGACGGCAAGCCTCCGTGCAGCGGAAGGGAGGACCCGGGAGCGAAGAGAAAGACGAAGTGGCCATTTGGTAGCTGTTTAGGGGCAAGGATATAAGACTGGCTTGTGGGTTCTGCCGGAACATATGCCCAGATAATCTTTCCGGACAAGTCGGTTGAGATCAGCTCTGCCGAGGGTCCGGCAATGTCATTGACGATTTCGATTCCGGGTTGGGGCGTCTGCCCTGGCGTGGTCGATGCTGTAATCGGCGGGATGAGATTTGCAGGATAGCTTGCGGTGGTGAAGGTGTGGTCGACGTCGGTGGCAGTGACGCCGTTGGCCAGGGTGACAGCCGCCTGCAGGTGGTAGGCGGTGTTGGCGAGCATGCCGGCGACTTCAATGCTGACCGGGCCGCCGCCGCTGGGGGTGGCGACTGTCCAGGTCTGCTTGCCGTAGCTGGTGGTGGGGCCAAAGTCGATGGTGACATTGCCGGCAAACGGAGGCGTAATCGTGTAAAGCGCCACCTGCGGATTGCTGGTGGCTGTTACGGTACCGGCTGTCATTACAGCAGAGCTTCCCGTCAGGGCGACCAGTCCCGGAGCCAACGGAAGAGGCACATTGGCCAAGCCAAGATTGAGGGTTGCGGTTTGCGATCCGGCGGTCATGGGAGCGTAGGTAATGACGATGGGACAGGTCGACGCCGCAGCCAGGGTGGTTCCACAGGACTGAGCGGCGATAATCGTGAAGCCGGGGGTCGATCCGACAATGGTGGGATTCAGCGTCAGCGGATTGGTGCCGGTATTGGTGACCTCAACCACGGTCTGAGTCTCAGGATTGCCGACAATGTTCTGGCCGAAGTCGTAGGAAGTGGCGCTTAGGCTGGCGGTTGTGGTGGGCGAGACTGCATTGACCATGCTGCTGGATCCGCTTGCGCATCCAGACAAAATTGCCGCAGCCGCAAGTAACAAGCATGCGCCATAATGAGCGCAATTCCTGGCCATCTCACAATTCTCCTCAGGACTATGGATTCGATTGATTTCTTATGTTTTCTGGAACACAGCCGGCAGAACGACAGTGAATGATGGGGTCAATGTAACACGAAAGCATTACTTAAGTAAGGCAGAAAGTACTTTGGGTATCTAGATTTGTTCATGCGTACGATTTAAGGCACAACGCCTGCTCCGCAACCACAACTTCTGGCTGAAAAAAGTGAAGGAGCATTCTGCGAACAGAAAACGGGACGGGGCCAGCAGGGTTCCGTATGGCCGATTTTGTTCGTGTATCCTGATGGAATGTTATTGGCAGCTTCTGTATACACCACGCACAATGAGCGGCTCCGCGCGCGCTGGAAGATTGAAGGCGGTTTGCCTCCGCTTCCAGGCCAGAAAGTCGCGGCTACCCGCATTGCAACTGCACCCCAATCCGAAATCCCGTTGACATGGGTGAAGGAAGAATACCGTTTTTTGCCGGCGGATGAGCTGGGCCCGACGATGGACGCGCCCTCCGATTACGCCGGAACATTTGTCGTCTACGACTGGGACACGCGCGAGATCATCTGGCAGTCTGATTGGGGAAAGTTGCTGGGAAATCCGGCGGGGTACTGTTTCGCCGACGGCCAGATGTACATGAACGATTTTGAAGCGGGGAACATTTTCCGCATCGGGCTGAAGCCGAACGAACCCGGCGAGCTGCTGCAGCGCATCTCTCATCCGTATTTCAACGATTTGCACAGCCTGGAGAGGACCCGGCGCGGGTTGCTGGCGGCGGCGTGCGGCACCGATCTGGTCGTCGAAGTAGATCTGCAAGGCAACGTGATTTGGGAATGGTGGGCGGCGGAACATGGCTACAATGTGACTCCATCCGGCGATACGCGTCCCAGCGGACGTGGCGGCGAACATCGCAACCTGTATTACCACACGCGCTACCAGAGCACACATGTGAACTGCGCCGTGGTGCGCGACCCAGAGGAAGAGCGCTTTATTCTGGCGCTGCTGTTTCACCAGGGAGCTTTGATTCAGATTGATCGCAGTCTTCCGCCAGAGCAGCAAAAGGGCGAGGTAATTCTGGAGGGTTTGGCGAGGCCGCATAGTCTCGAGAAAATTCCGGGCGGATGGATTTTCTGCAACAGCCTATCGAAGGAACTGGTGCTGCTGGACGATGACCTGAAGGTCATCGGAAACATTTTCTACGATGGCGGCTGGATTCAAGACTGTACACGCCTCCCGAACGGCAATATTGTGTTGAACGATGTGGATAATTCAGTGCTGGTTGAGTTTGCCGCTCCCGATTGGAAGATCGTCAGTCAAACCGATTATCCGAACAGCTGGCGCATGGGCGAGCTGGTGGTAGTTCCTGCGCAACATGAAGAAGCATTCCTGCACGCGAAGAACGGAAAGGCGGCCTTGGTCGCCGGTTGATGTTCAATGTTCGCGGGAGCGCGCTGGCCGCTGTTTTCTCTCTCTCTACCATTGCACCCCGGGATAGAGGCTGGGCAGGCGCAGCGCGCGGTATACATTGTTGCGCGCGACGTGCATGCGCCATATCACTTTGGGATTAGCGCTTTGGGTGACCTCATAAATATTGGAAGCCTTCCCCTGGTGGCATAAATCAATCTGCAGATCTCCGTTCGCTAAAGACTCCACGCCGCCACCCCACATGGAGTATTGGCTGGGTGGAAAGATATCGTGAAAGATCAGGGTGGCCGTCTTTGCGTTCTCGTCGATGCGAAAGATGGGAACGGTGGTGTAGCAGTGGGGCTCGCCTTTGTCCACACAGGTTTTCCCGTCGGGCATCACTCGATTGTTGCCGTTATCCATCATGCCCAGGTCGAAAACACCGGCATCGCGATCGCCGAAAATTGCGGGATTGTGCTGGCCATAGTTCCAGTCGGTCGGAGGATTTCCGTTAAGCAGCTTGAAGTCGCCGCCTGCTCCCAGCCGCCACAGGATCTTGCCACTGCCATGTCCATGGTCGTAGTCGATCTTGATAACCCAATGTTGGGTGCGCATGGAGACGATCAGGTTGCCGTCATCGCGGGTGTAGAGAACGGCATTCGTGTGGGTCCAGTCGGGGAAATCCATGGGATGACGACGCACATCCAGATGGTCGAATTCGTTCCACGTCCACACGGGATTGAGATGATTGTCCAGATCGACCAGGACATCGCCAATGACGCGGGTTGTGCCCGGATAGCCAGGAAGATTGGAATATTCGCGGGTGCCATTCGCGATCACGATCCAGTGGCCGTTGGGCAGGACCGCCACGTCGTGATGCAGAATTTCCAGCGTGGGCCCCGTGTACCCGGTGGCACGAAGTTTCTTGTTCAGATCTGCAATCGATAGCTGGCGGACGGTTTGGCCGGCGAGATTGATCTCGCGCACCACGCTCGGCGTGTGGGGCGGCGGGTTGCCATCAGGGCTGTCTAGCAGCGCGTGCGAGGCTAGTCCGATGACCATGATGAAGTCGCCATTAGGAAGCATCTTGATGGGATTAATGATGGTAGCGAAGCGTCGATCGGGAGGGGGCGCCTTCCAAAGCGACCCATTCCACAGCATCGGCTTGCCGCTTGGGTGCAGCCCCAGCTTTTGACTCACCCAATTGCGCCAGCCGATCAGTGTCAAATATGCGGAGTGTACATAGCGATGAAATTGCACCCACGACGAGGATTCGCGATCTGGATAGTCGTAGGACCACAGGACGTTTCCCTTCAGGTCTGTCACGGTCGCCTGCGCGTATCGACCAATGGTGGGATTCAGCAACTCCACGCCGGGCTGCGGAGTTCCCGTGGTTTGAACCGTGATTGGCGGAATCCAGTCCTGCGGATAGTGTCCCGTGGTGAAGGTGTGGTCGAAGTCGTTCAGCGTGGTTCCATCTTGGAAGCGAACGGACGCGCGCATGTGGTAGGTGGTATCGGCGCGCATGCCCGCGACGAAAATACTGGCAGGCTGACCGCCGGAATCTATGACCGTTGAGGTCTGCTTGCCATAGTCAGTGGTGGGCCCAAAGTCTACCGTGACCTGCGCTGCCGATTGCGGAACGATGGTGTAGCGGGCGACTTGCGGATTCTGGGTCGAGTCGACTCTGCCTGGCTGCACGGCATCCGGGGCGCGGCCGATGAGGGGAGCGGGTCGAACCTGTTGCTGCCCGCAGCCCAGAACGGCGCCGGCCAGAAGGGACAGCACAGCAGATGTGCAGCGCGCGAGGAAGTCGCTATTTCTACGCATAATCTGAAACCTCATTCGATTTCCCAAGGCTTACCATACACGCCGTCGCACTCCAAGGGACAACATATCTTGAACGCGCGCATGCGCAAACACAAGAGCAAACTTGCCGGGCGAATCTCTTCATTCTATTTTGTCGGGCGAGCCGCGGGTAGCCCAAGACGGTTGCGGCTGCTGGACAAATCCTGGCATCATCGCGCTCACGCGGCGGGGGTTTCACCTGCAACCCAGCGCTCGTTGACGGCTTCCAACGGGAGTGAAAGGGAGAGCGTCTATGGCAACCAAGAAATCCAGCAGCACGAGCCGCCCGAGAAAATCCTCAGCCAAGAAAAGCTCCAGCAAGAAGAAGTCGAGTACCAGAAGATATAGTCCCAAGGCAGGCAAGAGCGTCGAGCGGGAGATGAAGGCGTTCAAGCAGGGAAAGCTGAAGAGCGGATCGGGCCGGAAGGTCACGAACCCGAAACAGGCCATCGCGATTGGATTATCGGAAGCCAGAAAATCCGGCGCCAAGGTGCCGAAGAAGAAATCCTCCAGTAAATAGCGGCTGGTCCTTGAAGTGGAATCTCCAGCCAGTCCTCTAGTTATCCGCGAAGTTGATGTTCTGGCTGGGGATCCAGAGGGAAGGCCGCATTTACCAGTGCAATATGCGACAGAGCCTGCGGGAAGTTACCAATGAGCTCGCGTGTTCGAGTGTCGTATTCCTCCGACAGCAGCCCGACGTCGTTGGTTAGCCTCAATAGCTTTCTGAATAGCTTCTCCGCATCGCGTTTTCGGCCCATCAACGCGAGGGCCTGCACCAGCCAAAAGCTGCACGCAAGAAACGCTCCTTGACGTTCGGTTTTGCGGTCAGGACGATTGCGTTTCAAGAAACCGTCGGTCATCAAATGCTTTTCAATCGCACGGATGGTTCCCTGGATACGCTTGTCGGTCGGTGGCAGGAAACCGACGAGAGGCAGTAGCAGCAGGGAAGCGTCAATCTTATTGGCTCGGTAGTACGACACAAAGCTATTCAGTTTGCGATTGAATCCGTGGTGGCATACTTCGTCGTGCAGTTTCTGGCGGAGGAGTTTCCATTTCTCAACGGGATCCTCCATGCCGTGCTGCTCGAAACTCTTGATAGCCCGGTCGAAAGCGACCCAGGCCATGGTGTTGGAGTAGACGAATTGTCGCGGTTTTCCACGGTTTGGAGCTGCGGAGCGCGGCAATCGGGTGTATCGTAGGATTATCGATAATTTGATGCTCGATTCTACGTACTTCGACCGACTCCAATCTTCCATCCTGATTAGGAAACTTGCATGTGGATAGTTCGCCTGGCATTACGCAGGCCATATACCTTCGTTGTCGTTTCCCTGCTCATCCTGATTCTTGGGATCACGGTGATCCTGCGCACTCCGACGGACATTTTCCCGGACATCAATATTCCGGTGGTTGGGGTGGTTTGGGCCTACAACGGGTTATCGCCGGAACAGATGGCCGACAGAATCGACAGCGTGTTCGAGCGCGCGGTCACCACCACGGTCGATAATGTCGAACACCTGGAGACCCAGGCGGTCACTGGCACCTCCGTCACGAAAATTTATTTTCATCCGGGGACTGACGTGGAAGCCGGCGTGGCCCAGGTCACCGCTATCTCCCAGACCATGCTGCGCAACTTCCCGCAGGGCACGTTGCCGCCGCTCATCCTTACGTATAACGCGTCCTCCGTGCCGGTGCTGGACCTGGCGCTGTCCGGCAGGGGACTGAGCCAGCAGCAGCTCTTCGATCTTGGCACGAATTTTCTGCGTCCGCAGCTCGCTACCGTGCAGGGCGCGTCGAGTCCATGGCCCTATGGCGGCAAGCAGCCCAA
>JAJYSL010000221.1 GCA_021793595.1 Acidobacteriota bacterium | reverse complement strand
GAGGATTCATAAACACATCCTACCCGCGCCCCGCACCTGACAAGGCGCAGGAAAAGTGACGCCAGAAACTCCCCATGTAACCCCGCACCCATCGACTCCACGCGGCTTTCTCAACATCGCATCCACTTGCGCCCAGTTGTTATGTACGGATCAGGGTCTCTGCGGCCGACGAAGCAAATGAACGGCCTGAGGCTTTTGATCTTTCTGGGAAGCTTGGAAGCAGAACACCAAGCGGCCATCTGATTCCGAGGACGTTGCCAATTAGGACGCCGAGATCGAGATGTTCAAGGCGCTCGCCGAAGAGCGTTCCGACGTTGGAACGCCACAGGCATTGGACTTTTTCAGAAATCCCTTCCGACACGGTTCGAATGCTTGAAAGAGCGCGATATCCGGGATCCAGAGACCGAACGGCTGCGCCTCTTCCATGGCATGCGAAACAAGTCGGCACATTTTCGATGGCAATCGATGGAGCGACGTTGCGAGCCAAATATGGCAGGAATAGCATGGGCATAGAGTATCTGGTATGTCGCCGTGTACTCGCCAGGTGTCACTGTTTACGATCAGCCCTATTAGACCGTACCCCACACCCCGCATTGCAAGGAAACTATGATGGAATTCCACATTTCGCGCAATGCTCGCGATCGCTACCGGGTCAGCGATGTCCTTTTCAGCTTTGTCGGCAATGTCATCTTCGCTGACCTGGGTGCCTGTCGCGATTTTGCCTATCGGATGAATGCAGTACGCGCCCCCGGAAACGATCCGTCACAGATCGTTCATCCGGGATCGCTGTTCGCAATGGGACTGATTGACGAGGTGAGCCATGCATTGGTGGCGAAATACCGTCGCGACCAAGATCCGGAGGTGACAAGGGCCGCACTTGATTGGTTTGCCGCGCGAATAGGCGAAGAGGACCTGGACAAATTGCTGCATGGCTTTGTGCAGGAGTTTCCCTCGGTCGCCATCTATCGTGGACAAGTTAGCCTCGAGGAATGGCTGGAAGGTTCCACGGATGGCCTGCTGCATCGCGAGGCGGTCCTTGAAGAACTTATCCTGCTCTGGCTGGCGAACCAGAATCCTGCGTTTCAGCCGTTCCGTGAACTCTTTGACGATACCCGGTTGGCCGAAAGTACCGCTTACAAACAGGTGATGGGGGAACTTGGCAGCTATTTCGCAACACGTCCGGCGACAGAAATGGGACATGGGAATTTGCTCGACCTGTTACGCGCGCCTGTCGTAGCAGCGCCGAACTCCCTGAATGGACAGTTGGCGTGGATTCGGCAAAACTGGGCGCGTTTCCTGGGCGAGAAATTTTCCAAGGTGCTGTTGGCAGCCGATGTACTAAAGGAAGAGGAAATCGCAATCTGGATGCGGTTTCATCCACCGTCGCAACATGGACAACAGAACATGTTCCAGATGGGGAAGACATCGGAAGTCCCCGTTTACGATCGGTCTGCGACACAGCGGGTCATCGACGCTGAGTACGAACGGTTCAGTCAGGATCTCGACTGGATGCCGAATGTGGTGATGATTGCGAAGAGCACCCATGTATGGCTCGCGCAGATGTCAAGACAATATGGCCGAGCCATCGAGCGGCTGGATCAGATTCCGGACGAAGAATTGAACTTATTGGCCTACCGCGGCATCAATGCACTGTGGCTGATCGGAGTCTGGGAGCGCAGCCGTGCTTCGCGGATGATCAAGCAGCTTTGCGGCCAGTCAGAAGCTGCGGCCTCTGCTTACTCGCTAGAAGGTTACAGGATTGCAGATGATCTCGGCGGTGATCTTGCGTATCGCAATTTGCAACATCGGGCAGCGATGCATGGCATTCGACTCGCAAGCGACATGGTTCCGAATCATTTCGGCATCGATTCCGAGTGGGTGATCAATCATCCAGAACGCTTCCTGTCTCGGGGCGATTTGCCCTTTGCGTATAGTTTCAATGGACCGGATCTTTCGCATGATCCAAGGGTCGAGATCAAGATTGATGACCGCTACTATGACCGCAGCGATGCCGCAGTAGTGTTTCGGCGACGGGACAACGCCTCCGGACATATCGGATACATTTACCACGGTAACGATGGGACTAGCTTCCCCTGGAATGACACGGCACAGCTGAACTATTTGCGTGCGGATGTCCGTGAACAGGTCATCCAGACCATCCTGCACGTAGCCCGGCTGTTCCCCATCATCCGTTTCGATGCCGCGATGACCCTGGCGCGACGGCAGGTGCAGAGACTCTGGTTTCCACTCCCAGGCAGCGGAGGAGCGATTCCATCGCGGGCGGAGTCCAGCATGACTCAGGAGCAGTTCGACACATTGATGCCCCAGGAATTCTGGCGGGAAGTGGTGGATCGCGTTGCCGCGGAGGTTCCCGGAACGCTTCTGCTGGCGGAAGCATTCTGGCTGCTGGAAGGCTATTTCGTGCGAACGCTGGGTATGCATCGCGTCTACAACAGTGCGTTCATGAACATGTTGCGCGACGAGGAAAACGAAAAATACCGCTCAGTGATAAAAAACACAATTGAATTCGACCCGGATATCCTCAAGCGCTATGTCAACTTCATGAGCAATCCAGATGAAAGAACTGCCATCGATCAATTCGGAACTGGAGACAAATATTTCGGCGTGTGCACCGTGATGGCGACGTTACCCGGACTGCCAATGTTTGGCCATGGGCAGATTGAGGCCTTTACGGAAAAGTATGGCATGGAGTACAAGAGGCCGCGTTATGAAGAGACTCCCAACGAGTATCTGGTTGAGCGGCACCAACGAGAAATTGCTCCGCTGCTGAGGGATCGAGCCCTATTTGCCGAAAGCGTGAACTTCGCACTGTTCGACTTTTATATGGATAACGGCGCCATCGATGAGAATGTGTTTGCCTATTCGAATCGGCTGGGCGATCGCAAAGCATTAGTCGTCTACCACAACAAGTATGCGAGCACAGAAGGAACGTTGAATCGATCGGCAGCTCGTGCGGACAAAGATTCCGGTGCGCTGTACCAGACAAATCTATACCAGTCGCTCGAAATTGCCGCTGGCGATGGATTGATTCTTGCTTTTCAGGATACCGCGACCGGTCTTCACTACCTGCGGCACTCGACGGAAGTCAGGGATCGCGGTCTCCGCATCCATTTGCGGGCGTATCAATACCATGTCTTTCAGCATTGGCGGATACTACGTTCCAGTGACGAACATCCGTGGGAGCTATTATGCGACGAGTTGACTGGGACCGGGATATGGAGTCTTGAAGATGAGTTGGCTAAGCTCAAGTTGCGCCCAGTGCATGAAGCACTGCGTTATGCGCTGAATCCGGAGTTGCTAGGCCGCGTTGCCGGCGACGTCGAAGAATTTGGAGTAGCGCCAACGTTGACAACGTCGTCGGGGATCCAGGCTTCGGGGCAGAGTGACAAGACGATTGATGCCCTGAAGAATCGCGCAGAACTGTTCTTTCTTGAGGCGAGCGCAGCGATCAATAACGACCAACTCCAATCCCAACAGGGAATCTCGGCAAGCTGGAAAGCCGGGGCTCCTGATCGCTCAACGAAGCCTTCTACTATGGTCGAGGCGGCACAGACTTATTCGAACTTATTGTTTGCGGCGACGAAGGTTCCGCAACTGGAGAAAATTGTTGCCCAAGGGGCAGCACTGGATTTGCGCGTTACAGATCGCGGTCCCAGTCCGGGCGGTCATCCGGGTTCAGCGTGGGCGCCGGTCGTAGCCTGGTGTCTTTTCCGAGCCTTCTCTGACATGCTTCCAAAAGAAGATGCCACCGAGGTCTTCGACCGGCTTTACATGCGCACTGCATTGTCTCAGGTGTTCAGCTCGCTCGGGCTTAACGGCGAGGAGGGGTACAGGGCGGCAGCACGCATAAGAATCTTGCTGGCCAATACAAACAATGCACCAGAAATTCGCTGGACTGATCCAGATGTAATCTGGCTGACCGGTCTGCATGAGGCGGACGGTTATCAGTACTTCAATCAAGAAGCCTATGAACAGCTTCTGTGGTGGAATTCTTTACCTCGCCTTCTTGATCTTGTGACAAAAGACGACAGGACAAAGCGTGCCGAAACGGAAATCGCAATTCTCGATATCACTCGCGCGTTGGAAGCAGCAATGCAGACGGCAAAACGCGCTGGTTACAGGTTGGATTTACTTCTGCAGGAACGAGCGGAAAGCTCCGTCGGCGGATCTGGACAAGTTTGAACGATGCTGGTTGCGTCGGTATTATGCCGTTTCTGAGTTCGCGGCGGTGAGGCGCTCGTGGTCTAGGCGGCGCGGAAATCTCCCTTCGGATTTTGCAATTCCTCGCGGGTTTGCAGATATGCCACAACTTCCGATCGAGACAACACTCCTGCCAGGCGCCCATCCAGGATGACGGGAAGCTGATTCAGATCGTCGTGAGCCATCGCCTCCAGAGCGTTTATTAGGGACGTATCTGGAGTCACAAAGCGGATACTCTTCAGCGGTCGCATCACCGCAGTCAACGCAGTCGCAGCCCATACTGCGCGATTTGTGTGCTTAATCTCGTGAGGAGTGATCAGTCCGGTGACAGTTCCGTTATCAAGAACAATGAAGCATCGGCGGCCGGTCCGTAGAAGTTCATTTTCCACAAACTCTCGAATGCTGATGCGCCCGTCAACGGTTGGACAGTCGTGCGCCATAACGTCGCCAACCCGAACCCTCCCGAGTATTTTTCTGAGCGAAGTCGCGATGTAACTATCTCTGGCAGCCTGCAGCAGGAACCATCCGATGAATGCGATCCAGGCACTATTGAAGCCGCCGCCTTTCAGAAAAGTCAGAAACCCGATGGCGATAAAAAAGATCCCAACCATTTGCCCGGCGGTTGCCGCGGCGCTCGTCGAGCGTTCTAGATCGCCGGTCCTCCACCAGATGAATGCCCGCAGGATCCGCCCCCCATCCATTGGGTAACCTGGAAGCATATTAAAGAAAGCCAACCCAAGATTGATATAGCCCAAAGCTGCCAACATACCCGCAAGCCCGGGGATATCCAGATGAACTACAGCCTTTGACCCAAGCATGCAAGCTGACCCGAGGATGACGCTGGTCAGAGGTCCCGCAATCGCGATCCAAAACTCAGTGGCAGCATTGGGGGATTCTTTCTCGATCTGCGAGATGCCGCCCAGAGCAAAGAGGGTGATCTCACGCACGGGTAGACCATGGGCGCGGGCAACGATGGAGTGCGCGAGTTCATGGAGGAGAAGGGACGCAAAGAACAACGCGCTCGTCGAGAGGGCCCACACCGCAATTAGAGCGTCACTCCATTGGGGGTAGCTGGCGTGGAAATGAGCCGCGAACGACACCACGATGAGCAGTGCGATCAACAACCAGCTATAGTGCAGCCCTACTTTGATTCCGAAAATTCGACCGAGTCTGATCTGAGATTCCAAGTCAAACACCTGTCAACACGACATGTTGTCGGCACGTGAAACCGACGCCATGCTCTGACTAATACCCTCCTAATACTACAGGGCCAGCACATAGGCCATCTGCCGCCCTTCCAGAAACCGGCGCAACTTGCTGTCGTGGCCGTAAACCTCGTCGGCTGCAACCCAGGCCGCCATGGCGCCAGAGTCCAGAGCGCGCCCGATCATGCGCCTTGCTAACTCAGGCTTGCTGGCGAACTCGACAGTCTCAGGAATCCCGGCTGCGAGGCGACGCTCGTGATCCGCAGCCCACTCCTGCGGAATATAGAGTTCGCGGTCCACCAGCGCCGCGCCTTTGTCACTGCCATAGCAGAGAAACACGCCAACCTGGCCGTTCTCGATCCGTCCGGCTGTGCCACTGTACTGGCGCTTGACCCCCGCCGAGTGACGGCCCTTCTTCAGGAACTCCGTCTCATCGACGATCCGCACCGCGTCCGCACTGTGTCATTCTTCGAGCGCATAACTGCGTACACGATCCCGAGCTTGATCCGCGTCCCAGCGCGCACGGTCCAAAAGGTGCTGGACCGCATAGGGAGCAGGTTCGCCCATCCACTCGGCCAACTGCCAGCCGTTTTTCCGCTCACAACCGCTCCACAGGCCTTGCAAATACGCCAGACTGCGCGCACGAGGCTCTGAGCGCACAAACAAATCTGCAATCAGGCCATGCGCCCGCAACAACTCACGCTTCCATCCAGACAGCCGCTTCTCCAGGGCAAAGAACGGAGAAATCGCAAACCAGAGCGACTTCATCTTATCATCTATCTACAACTGTAGTATTAGACAACGCTTGCACGGCGATCGGACCTGCTTTTCACCAGACAGGGACCGCACTTTTCACCGTTGCTTCCCAGAGGAGGGAGTCCGGGTGCTAGGTGATCTCGGGTGAATCGTTGTTCGTCTCGGTCAGGAGCATGACCTTGCCCGACTCGTACGCGAGAGCCAGTTCATTGCTGAATCGCTCCGTGGTGATCGTGCTTTTGACTTCGGTCTCAGGGTCGTATTCGACCTTCTCATCGTAGTGTTTGATCGAACGCCAGCGAGCGATATGCCGCTCCTCGCCCTCTCCAAAGACACCATTCAACAACCCTGCCGTACAAAGCAGTCCAACGTGACCGCTGTGCAGCGGAGTAAGCGGTCGAGCGTTCTCGACGCCAGGCCCGAAGCTGAAGAGGGCACGGATCTGCATCCATGAATTCGATTTCAGCAACGAATCCTCCACCTCATCGAGGGGAAGCCCCCCATACTTGATGGTGGCTGGAGGTGTAGGCGGAACTGCGAACTGCGGAGCGTTTTCCAGGCGTTGGAGTGAGCCAAGTTGACGGGCGCACTGTTCGAGATAACGACGTTGGCTTTCCTGCAATCTGGCGTCGACTTTACTGTGCACGGCGAACACGACCACCTGTCGATACTTCACCGACTCCGGGTCCTGCAAGAGGCAGACGGTGATCTTCGTGAAGTGGGAACTCAAGATGGCAATGCAACTGTCGATCGCCTTTTGCGGAATGACAAAGACAAGGACGCCTTTATTCACCAGCCAGCGGTAGCAGTGTGAAAGAAACAGGTACTCCATGCGCTGATTGGCGAAGGCGCCCATCTCGAAATCGTAGGGTGGATTCAGATAGAGCAGCGAGAATTGATGCT
>JAJYSL010000220.1 GCA_021793595.1 Acidobacteriota bacterium | reverse complement strand
CAAGGTTAAATAACTGAACATCGCCGACTGTTTCTGATCGTCTCCACGCATACTGATTGGATACAGCAAAACCGCGAAAAAAGATGTGACCGCCATCAGTCGAGGAGTTTTTCCGCAGCCTGTACAGCCGTAAACACGACGGTATACTAAGCCGCCCCAGGGCGCTTTGCACGTAAACGCATTCTCTCGTAAGGGGTTATCGTGTTTTGCCCCAATAGCGCCACCACCGGAACGGCGCTACAATTCCTCTACCGAGGTATCCGCCGATGACCTCCCCCGATGGCAAACTGCCAGTTGCGGCTTCATCTGTGGTCCCTTCTGTGCCGGCGAATGAGAGCAATCGCGCGCGGTCCATTGCGACGCGGCTTACTGACGCCGAGTTTGCGGAGATCGAATCTGCGGCAGCCAGCGCCGGGAAGAAAGTGGCCGAATGGCTCCGCGAAGCTGCGCTCACCCAGGCCCGCACCACAGGAGAAGAGAAGACGGACACCGTTCTGCTGGCGGAACTGATGGCTTTGCGCAGCCTGATCGTCAACCTGTTTGCGGTCGCTTCCAAAGGTCCGTTGAGTGACGAAACTTTGCGCAGAATCGGCACCTATGCCGACGCGATCAAGGACCAGAAAGCCCAGGAATTGCTGGCCCGAAAGCGCCGCCAGACGGCACCCGAATCAGGGGAGAAAACGCCGTGAGATTCCCGCGGATTCGCCGTGTGTTTCCGTGGCGAACTGCGGCACTCCTGGCCGTGCTCATTGGTGTGCCTGTGCTGGCATTCGCGGCCTGGTTTGTATGGGAGATCGAGCCGCTTCAAAGCTACTATTTGCTTGCCTATCGGCAGTGCAGCAAGACAGCGGAACAAGCCGGTTCAACGACCGAAGTCCGATGGTTGATGAAGACCGCTCCCGGTCGCGCGAGCCAGCCTGCAATCGCTTCCGATGTGCCCCCCGGAAAGGCCGGAAACCTGTCGATTCACCTCTCTTTTGCAGCGCACAATAGCGGATGGAATGGCTTGGCGAAGTCAGCGCCCGAGCAGGTCCGTTCCGCCGAGTTAGAAGACCTCTTGCGCCGGTACATCTACGGCGGCTTTCCCTACTCCAATTTCATTGCCTTTCCGCTTCTCGAAGGCTCCATCGCGGCACTGATGATTGCGGGCTTTATCGGCTTCACCATGAGAGCCGAGTTGTGGCAGGAATGGCAGTGTCTTTGGCAGGAAGTAATTGCAGCAGATTCAGTTCGGGATGACTGGTGGGATGCGCCCCCAATTCGGCATGGAATCAGTGAGCGTATTCTCCCCCGGAAATGGTTGGGAAAGGTCAGGTCAAAGCTAGCCGATTGGACCCGTAGGAGCATCAGTAAACCGACCTCGGAAAAGGTTACGATCCCGCCCGCTTCGCAGAGTCAATCACTACCCAGTTCTGCGAATGTTCAGCCCGCCGATTCCAGTACAAAACCTTCCCCGAAACCACCCGCCCAAGGCACGCCGAAGAACTCCATGCAAGGCCAGTCCATCTTTCCCGGAGCGCAGAGAGCAAACGGTGTGCAGCAAGAGCCGGTAGCCTGGGATGAATCACAGTGGATTGACTGAGCAGATTGCCTACATAAAGCCCTGTGATTCATCCGAGGAAATGAATGTTCCCGGCGCTTCTTTCGCATCAATGAAAGCGACACGGAAGGACCTCTCATCCGTCTCTCCAAGTCCATCGTTATACGGTCGTCATCGTGGGTAGTTTCCGCGCCAGTTTTACCCTGTCCAGCCCCGATCTTTCTTTCGCTCAGAGCGAGTCATTTGTCCGGCTACAACGACAACGGCAAAGGACGTTTTTCGGCAGCGATTAGTCACTCGATAAGGAGTCTCATTCCGGCTCACATTGAGTCCCGGATCGGGTAACTAATCGAGTAGGTATTACTCTCTTATCTCGCCGTCGAATAGATAAGATATTCCGCGCACAATCGATGGCGATATATGAAAAACATCAATGACCATAGGGGTAAAACTATATTGCGTGCAAAAAAATAATTTGACTATTGCGCGACTATTTTCATCGATTTTGAGTTACGCTAAACAGCACGGCAGTTATGGAATGCTGCTACCCCAGCACAGGAGTCTTCGCGATGCTGACTATCTCGAAAGCTCTTTCCGCAAAACAGGCACAAACGTACCATTCGCGTGAGTTCACCTCAGAGCAGCAGAATTACTGGAGCCGCGACCGGCAGGCATACAGCGAATGGCGCGGCGCGCTTGCGGAAGAATGGAATCTTCACGGTGCTGTTCAGGCGGAACGATTCGCACGCTTGAGCGATGGTCAGCATCCTGAGAACAGCGCGCAACTTGTCAAGCATCAACCCGCAAGAACCTATGAGAACGAGTACGGCAAGCAAATTACAAGCGTTGAGCACAGAGCCGGATGGGATGCGACCTTTTCCGCGCCGAAGTCTGTTTCGCTCACTGCGCTTGTGGGCGGCGATGTTCGCGTGCGGGAAGCACATCGCGAGAGTGTGCGCGTTGCACTTGGAGAATTGGAGCGGTATACACAGGCACGCATCGGCAATGTTCATGCACCGGAGACTACAGGCAGGTTTCTTGCGGCTACATTCGAGCATGATACGGCGCGGCCTGTGGACGGCTACGCAGCACCACAGCTTCACACGCATGCAGTGATCTTCAACATGACTGTGGGTGAGAACGATCAATCGCACGCGCTCCAGGAGCGAAGCCTGTTTCAATCGCAGCAGTATGTCACCAGCGTCTATCGCTCTGAGCTTGCCATGCGACTGCGGAATCTTGGCTACGAGATTGAGACTGGCAAACACGGCCAACCGGAAATCAAGGGATACACGCAGGAATATCTGGACGCATCGAGTCCACGACGGGAACAGATCAAGGAACATTTGCAGGAGATCGGTAGAGAAGGCGCAGGTGCGGCACAAGTCGCAGCACATCGCACACGAGACAAGAAAGAAATTCAATCGCAGGATGAGGTCTTGCGGCGGCATCGTGAGTTGGCTGTGCAGTTCGGCAATCAGGCTGACCGTGTGGTAGCCCAGGCGCGGGAACATGCTCATCAGTACGAACAACAGCCGGAAAGGGCTGCGCAGCAGTCAGCCACCTATGCACGGAATCACGTTTTCGAGCGTTCGGCAGTTCAAGATGAACGGGCAATCCTGCAATCGATACTTGACCGAGGCATGGGCCAACTCACGTACAGCCAAGCACGGCAGGAATTTGCGCGGCGCATTGCCAGCGGAGAATTTCGAGCAATCGACCACAGAGAAGGGCGCGCAGCTTCGCAGTACACCACTACTGAGATGGTCCGCATGGAAAAAGCGATCATTGCCGGAATGCAGCAAGGCAATCATGGCGATTTCATGCTGGTTTCGCCGCAGGTGCGTATCTTGACGGAGGACCGGCACCCAGAGTTGAATGCCTCACAGCTTCATGCCGTCGATGAAATCTTTCTTGCGCGAGAGAAAGTCATCGGTTTGGAGGGAGTTGCCGGGACAGGCAAGACAACCACGTTATCTGTAATCCGCGAGGGGGCAAAGAGCGCCGGATACCACGTGGAAGGATTCGCGCCAACCTCCCGCGCAGCGCAGAAGCTTGCCGAAGCAGGAATCGAGACATCTACCCTACAGCGGCACCTCGCGTGCGGCGTGCAGCCGGATACAGGCGCAAAGCGACTGTATGTGCTCGATGAGTCCTCGCTTGCTTCCACGCGCCAGATGCACGAGTTTGTTCAACGCCTTCATGCAAATGACCGCGTGCTACTGGTGGGCGATACTCGGCAGCATGAGTCTGTCGAGGCAGGACGGCCTTTCGCGCAGCTTAAAGAAGCAGGCATGAAGACGGCAAAACTCGATGAGATTGTGCGGCAGCGCGATCCTGAGTTGAAACAGGCCGTGGAGCAGTTGGCGCGCGGCGAGGTCAGGCAGGCGGTCGCCAATCTTGATGACCAAGGGCGTGTGCATGAGTACACGGGACGTAAGGAGCGTATTGCAGCGATTGCCGAGGAGTATGCGCGCTCGCCACAAAGTACACTCGTCGTTTCGCCAGACAACCGCTCGCGGACGGAGATCAATCAACGAATTCATCGTGAATTGCAGTCGCGGGGACAGGTGAACCGCGAAGAACATGCCATCAAAACGCTGGTGCCGCGCCAGGAGATGACCGGCGCTGACCGCACGTGGGCGCGGCAATACCAAGTGGATGACATTCTGCGCTACTCGCGCAGTTCACGTGAAACCGGCATCAAGAAGGGTAAATACACGCGCGTTGTCGGCATTGATACGCAGAACAATCGTCTGACAGTCGTGCATGCAGACGGAAGCGAGCAGACCTACGACCCGCGCCGGCAGATGGGCGTGACGGTCTACCGTGCACAGGAGAGGGCATTCTCTGTTGGCGATCGCATCCAGTTCGCCGCACCGGCTAATGAACTGATGATTGCCAATCGCGAGCTTGGAACCATAGAGGAATTCGGCGCTGATGGGAAAATGCGCCTCAAGCTGGACGGCAGGCGCAGCGTAGCCATCGCCCCGGAGCAGTATCCGCACCTTGACCACGGCTACGCGGTGACGAGCTATTCCAGCCAGGGACAGACTGCCGACCGTGTGCTGGTGCATGTCGATACAGAACTTGGCGCGAAAGACCTGCTCAACAGCCGCATGGCCTACGTCGCAATTTCGCGCGGACAGAATGATGCGCAGATTTTTACGAACAACCGCGATGCGTTGGCCGATGTTCTAGCCCGCGATGTTTCGCACAAGAGCGCGCTTGAACCACAAATCGGGATTACTCAGTCTGCCCAAGACATCGCGAAGGCTTTGCATTCCGAATTGAGCCACGGCGTCGAGTTGGGATTGAGCTTGTGAGTTTTGAAAATTGAACGCAGCGAAATCTTCCCTGGAGGAACCGCACTATGCAACCGATCAACAGCGTACCTAAGAAACCACCGGCGCGGGTTACAGTCCCGTCCCACGCCAAACTGCTGGTTAGCCGCGATGAAGCCGCACAGCTTCTCTCCATCAGCGTGCGCGGAATTGACTACCTGCTGGCGACGCGGCGGCTACCGCTCAGGAAGATCGGAGGCCGGGTTTTAATTCCTGTCGCCGAACTGCGTAAATACGCAAACGGTGATCGCCCGGAGCGGATTGTGGCTTGAGTGACCTCGCCATGTTCGATTCATACTCCGTTTGCGGCGGGGTTCAAAAAATCATTGCGCAACGTAGCGGGAACTTATCAAATTTGATAAACTGCTTGGGAGGGCAAACGTCCAGCGATGGCTTGGAATGTTGATTTCTATCAGGACGATGACGGAAAACTGCCCGTAATGAAATGGCTGGACACCCTGCCAGAGGAAGTTCGAGGCAAGGTCATTGCTCGTATCGATCTGCTGAAAGAGGGAGGGCCAACTCTTGACTATCCCTATACTTCGCAGATTGATGGACGGCTCCGTGAAATTCGGTTACGTGTTGGAAAAACACGCTACCGGGTTCTGTACTTCTTCGATGACGACCGAACAGCAATCTTGCTGCACGGTCTGACGAAGAACACTCCTGCAGTAGAGGAAGCAGACAAGCGTATCGGCAGCGCAAGGATGGCAAAACACGAGGCTCGTTTAGGCTCGAAGCGCCCCGCCGGGGCCAGACGCGGAAAAGGAGAAGGAAGCAAATGACGACCGCTTGGGATAGCTACGTAAAAAAGGAACTCCGCAAGCCCGCAGTCAAGAAGGCGTACGAAGAGGAGACGCAGGTATTGAAGATTGGCCTGGCATTGGCTAATCAGCGGCGGCAAAAGGGGCTGACTCAGGCCGAGGTTGCCGAGAAGATCGGGACCAGTGCTCCGCAACTCAGCCGAACCGAGCGCAAACCTGAAAACGCCAACATGCGAACCTTGATCCGGTATGCCGCAGCGGTTGGTATGGACCTCGACATTCGCCTTGTTGCGCGTGGATGACGTACCCATAAGACAGGCTGAAATGGGCCAATCTTAGTGGCTGTTTTGATGGCTGTTCGTTTCCAACTTTTCTGCGTTTCTGTGCGATTCTTTGCAAAGGAGAATCACACTTTATGTTTTTGAATACAAACATGTTATTCGCTCGCATGCGACACATTGCGATGTGGTGCAAAACGGCCAAAATTGGACTTAAAATCCGCAGTACCCATGATCGGAGATGGAAACTTACAGAGTGACACGCTGCCGAATTATGATGCAACTATAAGTCGAGGGTGGCAGTTGGTCGGAAGCCTGCTGAAGCCCGAGTGTGCGAGTGTGATCACAGCCGAGTTTCCCAGCCTGCACGCTGGTCGCAACCTTGAAGGAAAATTATGGGCGACAATACTGCATTTCCAACGCTGCGACCAAGCAAGGTAAGGAGAGGGGTACTTTTGGGGGTATTTCTGAGACTTCGTTATCGATTTGTAATGTTTGTAAGTGTTTACAACGAAATATGAATCCCTCTCTCCCGCCAGCAAGCCATCCAAGGGTTTCCTGTAAAGTTCAATCTGATTTAGAATACCACTGAAAACAAACAACTTCTTGTGTCAATCCGTCCATGGGTGCGCGACATAAAAGTGGAGTTTTGCCGTTTTTTTTTGGCTATTTACTTGACGCCACCGACCACAAGCCGTAGTGTTGGATGATGGCCGAAGACTTTCCACGGACGTTGCTGGAGCTGGAGAGGCGGTTTTCCTGTGAGGAAGCCTGTATCGAGTATTTGGCGTCTTTGCGTTGTCCCTCTGGCTGGACATGCCCGCGCTGTGAGGCTACCGAAGGATGGACGGTAAGGCGAAATCGCTGGCTTTGCGGCCATTGCCGCTAGAGATGTCGGCCACGGCCGGAACCGTTTTTCAGGACAGCCACCTGCCGCTGACGATCTGGTTTCGCGCCATCTGGCAGGTCAGCAGCCAGAAAAACGGCATCAGCGCCCTTGGCCTGCAGCGCGTCCTGGGGTTGGGCAGTTACAAGACGGCGTGGGCCAGGCTGCATAAGTTGCGCCGGGCGATGGTTCGCCCAGGGCGCGACCGCTTGTCGGGCGTCGTGGAGGTTGATGAGAGCTATTGGGGCGCAGAAGAACCTGGCATGATCGGGCGC
>JAJYSL010000219.1 GCA_021793595.1 Acidobacteriota bacterium | reverse complement strand
CATACTCGTTAGACGCTTTCTACCCATACTTGTCCTGCATCAACCACCGACTTTAACCACGGGCTGCTAAGGGCCTTTCCTCCTGGATATTGCTTTCCGTGGAGGTATGGTGAGCGGCCAGGATTGTAGTTCACGCCGCTGTAATACAGGTTCCCGGATGCATCATACAGAGCGTTTCCGGTCAATGTGATCGGAAATGGAGTACGAGCGTTGACCCTGCCGTCCAAGCCCCATCCGTCCAGGAAAATCTTTGCGATTCGATTCCGTTGGTACTGAGGAAGATCCCATGAAAGACCTGCCTGAAAGTTATTTCTGATATCAAAATGCGAATTTCCGTATATGGCGCGAAAGGACGTCGCCGTGGACCCGTAATCCAGGGAGTGTGACCATGTATAACTGGCGAGCGCTTGCAATCCCTTCGTGACTGCCCTCTGGAACGCAACTTCCAGCGCGTCGTAGTTGGATGTGAGACCGCTCGGGAAATAATAGAGCAGCTCGAAATTGGGATTACTTTGTATCTGGGCTTGCAGCAAACGTCTGCTGTTCGATCCAACATAGGTCAGCGTGAATGTCTGGGCGTTGCCCAGCGCTTGTTGAACGGCTGCGCTCCATTCGAGTGTGTACGGAGGCTGGAGGTGGGATGGGAACGCGTATGCGACATCATCCGTGTAAGGCGGATTTGCGTTCACGGAGAAGTTCAGTTGCGACGCTGTGACTGGTAGGGGTGTGGATGTATAAACCTGCGTCGCCTGAAATCCTATGCCCGAATACCCGAGTGTCGCGTTTTCGTTGCTCGTGTCATAAAACACTCCCCCGCCGCTCCGAAAAACGGTTTCCCAACCGGGCGTAGAGCGAACGATCCAAGCTACCCGAGTCGAGGCGCAAAGCTATGCCATACCGTGTGCCACAGAGGGGTGCCTTGAGGGGCGACAGAAAGTGACGCGGGATCGCTGATATTTCCGCGTAGCGTATAGGCATTGTTGCCGTTGGCCTCCGAGGGAGGTGGGTTAAGATCCCATCGGAGGCCCATCGAAACCGTCAATTTCGGATTGATCTGCCATTCGTCTTGGACGAAAGCGGCAAATAGATTGAAAACGGGTATCGATGACACGTTCTTTGTGATCTGAGTTTCGTCAGTGATATTCGACAGCATTTGCTGCCGCGTAAAGAAGAAGCCCAGCGCCTCAATGGATGCCGGATTCAAAGGAGAGGACAAATGGAGGTAGTTGATACCCAATTGCAGAGCATGATGTCCCATGGCAAGAGAAACTGTGTCCGTGAGGTTTTGTTGAGAGAGGCGGTTATTCACGTCTTCGGAGTAGATATAAGACGTCCCAACCCCGACAATATCAATGTATGGGTATGGAAGAATGTTTTTGTAAGAGTTGGGAATCCCAAAGAGGTTCCCCAGGTTTTCCGGCTTCGCTCCGCCGAAGTCATCCACCGCCGTCGGATTCGCTGACTGGCTGGAAGCATAGTTGTATCGAAATTCGTTACTTAAAAAGTTAGTTAGCTGACTGTTTACGCCAAAAGTATAGGTCGTTGTGTCGACCTGCCGCTGACTGACCGCGGAAAGGTTTCTGTTGCTGGCGGAGGTGGGCGTGTCTCCAAATCGAAAGAAAACGCTGTGCTGGCTCGACAAGTGGGCATCGATCCGTATCGAGGTCCTATCGATGGTTGCCGGAAGGGAGTAGCTTTTGACGAAGGGAGACAGTCCACTGGGAACCAGCGTGCCTGGAGGCGCGCCGTTCGGACAATTAGCCTGTGCGGAGCTACATGCGATTTGTACCTCCGGGTCGGTCGGCAGTGGAAACGCATCGAAGATCGGCTGGAGCGCCGGTTGCGTATTCTCGCGAACCGCGAGGGACGGAACGTATTCCGTCGTGGTAGCAGCCGTGGGTAAGACGAGGCGAAGTCCCTCATACGCCGCGAAGAAGAACATCTTGTCCCGGCCGTCGTATAGATGCGGTATTACGATGGGGCCGCCGAAGGTGCCTCCGAAGTCGTTTTGTCGAATGGCAGTTTTGGGTGCTCCGTTATGGTCATTGAACCAATCGTTCGCATCGAAGACGTCGTTGCGGAGATACTCAAACACCGTTCCGTGCAAAATATTGGTGCCGGACCGGGTGGAAAAAGAAATCTGTCCTCCCGGCGACTGTCCGAATTCGGCGGAGTAGGACGAACTGTTGATTCGGAATTCTTGAAGAGCATCGACCGGGATCAGACTCTGGGTCGTTCCAAGTGCTGTTCCTGCCGCAATGGTCCCGCCTGTGCCGGCTTGAGGAAATCCGTTCGGATAGCCAGGATTTATGTTTGCCGATACCCCGTCTACCAAATAAATATTTGATTCTGTCCGTTGGCCGTTGATGCTGAAGTCGCCTTGTTGTCCTACACCCTCACCGCTCTGCGGACTGCCCGTGACGACGCCTGGTGTCATGGAGATCAGGTCTTGAAAGCTACGCCCATTCAGAGGCATGTTCTGAACGAACTTGTGGTCGACGACGGTACTGACAGCAGAACTCGTGGTATTCAGTAGCGACGACCCACCCTTTACAGTCACGCTTTCGGAGACTGCGCCAATCGGCAGCGTGAAGTTCAGGGCAAGAGCGGTTTGAACATTCAACGTGATGTCGGACTTAATGATGGTTTTGAAGCCGTCCATAGACACCTGGACCCGGTAATGGCCCGGTGGGAGAATCGACACGGCATAAATGCCGACATTGTTGGTTTTGCTGTCGTACTGAATGCCAGTATCTTCGTTCAGGATTTGCACGTCGGCGTTGTGAAGCACAGCACCGCCCGAATCAACCACAAGGCCGCTGATCGTTGCCGTGGTGGATTGCGCGAATGACGAGAACGTGAAGCACAACATAGTCAGGCTGAGAAAAAAAGCACACAAACACTTCAAGGCTGGTCTCCTCGGTGGATCGGGCGATGCAGGGGCTCGCCTCATATACGTCGAGGGATTGCCAGACTGTGACAGCAATAAAATTGAGGAGAGAAGTTGCTTGGCCGGTAGCTAGGGATGGTTCGGCGTGAGGCGCAGATAACTAAACAGCATGGGCTTGGTGCTTGGTTTTAAGCTCCCTCCCCGTGGTTCTATGGTTACGAACACGGCTTGGAGATGAGCAAGAGCCGCCGGGTCGTTGAACCTCAATATCCAACGATCGTTGCTTACTTTATCCCGATAGAAGATTCCGAGATTTATATCATGAGCCGTGTCACTGCGGCCCCATGCCTGAAACACGCTGGTGTTTTTCACCCCGCGCTGGTGGTCGAGATCGAAGCCATAGAAGATCAGAGATTTGTTCCGCGTATAGAAAATCCGGCCAAACGGTTTACGCGTGTTTCCAGTCTTGGCCACGTCATAGATTTCCGCGATGTAAAGATTGCGGGCACCCATCAGGTTGCGAATATCACGATCATGCTGAAGTAATTCCTTGTCTTGGGCGATGATTTTGTTTTTCTCATCGATCAGCGAGTCGAGAACCATCACCTCTGCGTGCAATGAGCTGAACTGGGCGGGATCGTTCTGGACCTGCGTTTGCATCGCCGTTAACTTGCTCTGCAACTCGCTTCTCTCAGTGTCCGCCAGGGCCACTTGCTGATTCAGTTGATCGCGGTCCGAGTTGAACTCGGACAGAACGTCCGCTTGTTCGTGTAATTCCTCCGTGGCTTGATCGAGCTGATGTTCAAGAGCAAAGACGCGAGACTGCTGGTGAGCCAGCCGTTTGCGCAGCGTAGCGACAGCCAGGAGATCCGCTTCTGATTGTTTCGCAACGGGAACCTTGGTCGACGTCGAGATCGGTGCGGTCGTGCCAGTGTCTATCGAAGCTGGCGAGGCATGGGTGAGGAGTCGCGGCGTGGGCCTGCGTACATGAAATCCCGACCAATATCCAATCGTAGCTGCTGAAATGGTGAGCAGAATAATAGCGGCGACTCCGATCGCCCGTTTTCCAAGCGATGAGATTGAGCGAGGAGATGTACGTCCCTTTGTGGACTTTGGAGCTGCGTGGATAGCGCTCAGGAGTCTTTCTTCCGCTTGTTCGATGGACCATGAGTAAGTTTCCGTATCCGTCCCGATCCCCGCTGCGCTTTCGGCGGCAATGGCGGGCAAAACGGAATCGATGACCTGTTCGTACTCGCGCCGGGCTTCCCTGCAAGCATCGCAATGGAACAGGTGTTCGCGGAGTTGCGATTGCTCGTCGGCAGTCAGCTCCCCAGTCCTGGAAAGGGCACACAGTCTCATGAACTCGTCATGGCTCGGATGGGGCGGCAACGGCGGCGCTCCTTCGCTGTTGGGAATAAGATCGATATCTCTCACTTCAATCTATAACTTCCCGGTAGAACAAAACGCCGCAGCCGCTCCAGCCCGCGATAGTAATGGCTTCGTACATTCGTGACAGACTGCTGCGTGATTTCCGCAACTTCCTTGAGCGGGTATCCCTCGATGAGATGAAGTTCAATCACCCGGCGCTGATCGATGGAGAGCGCGTCGTTGTATCTTTTTAGCAGCACTTTGCCCAGGATGCCCTGCATCGACTGTTCCATGACCGGAGGCTGATAAGGCGCGGTGATCCGCAACGTTGATTCTTCCAATGCTTCGCTGCTGTAGAAATGCCGGGCGTTGAGATACCGTCTCCGATCGAAAGCCCGATGATACGTTGCCTGAACGATCCACGTTCCGGCCCTGCCCAGGCTGGGGTCGAATTGGCCGGCCTTCTCGAAGATGAAGAGGAATACATCCTGGAGCAGGTCGTCGGCCTCGGCCTCATTCCGCAGAATCTTGCAGCCGATGTTGCGCACTGTCCGAGCGTAGCGCCGGAACAACAGTGCAAGGGATTCTCGATTCCGTTGCCCTATGCGTTGGAGTAATTCTTCGTCTGAGATTTCGCAGATGGGGAGAACGGGTTGAGGGGCGTTTTTGATCGCTACGCTCTGGGAAACAGCGGAATCGGCAGTCTCCGGCACTATCGCGTTTGGGAAATAGGAGACGGCTTCCGAGGTCATTGCTCTCCTCGTACCGACAAGAAGTGAGAGCGTTTCGGTAACGGGTTTGATTGTGGGATCAGAGCACAACTATAGTTGTCAAAACAGACTATACACAACTATAGTTGCTATTTCAATCGAATTCTCGGGCGCACGATGGGTTTGTGCCCAAGCCTATCGGCGTTGATAAAACCCGAAAATCTACAACTCCACGGGAGGTGTTTGGTGCGGCAATCACACGACTCCGCGTCGACAGAAATGTTTCCCAGGGTGAAGTTGCGGCGAAGGTCGGGTGTGATGAGTTTTACCTACGAAATATTGAACAAGGCAAAGAGAATTTCTCTTTTGACGTTATGTACGCAATCGTTGGGTATTACGAGATGCTGCCTCTGAGCCACTTTTGGGCATACGCGGAGAGTCTGTCGCCAAGCTAACCCATTCTTTTCAGTAATCTCCATAGGCCGCATTTCGCCTGGCAAATGAAGTATCCTAAAATATATGGCGACGATCCACATTTCGGAGGCTGAGGCGGTACGAGATTTCCAGCATGTGCTGGCGAAAATCCGAGACGGCTTGGATGTGGTGATCGAATCGGACGCACGACCAATCGCAAAGCTCTCTCCGGTGGCGCATCGGGAGCCCGGTCATCTCTTGTCGGAGATGATCGCTTTATCTGAAGCCCGGGGAATAAACGTTACGCTTGACGAGGGATTTTCCAAAGATCTTGAAGATGTGATTGCAAGTCGAAAGGAACCTCTGGGCCTTCCAGAATGGGACTAGTTCTCGACTCCAGCGTCGTCATTGCTGCCGAGCGGAGCGGGCAAACTGTTGCAGAGTTTTTTCGCGGAATCGTCAGCCAGTGCGGGAATCAGCGGGTCACGCTTACTGCTGTCGGTCTTTCCGAAATGGTTCACGCCATCTATCGAGCGCCCACCGACGCGCTACGGAATCGTAGAGAAATCTTCATACAGAACCTACTTAACGACATGGAAATCTTGCCATTTGCGACGGATGCCGCATTTCGGGCAGGCCGGATTGATGGAGAACAACGCGCTCTTGGCCTCACGATTCCCGGCATTGATCTATTGATCGGCGCAACGGCACTATCCTATGGGTATAACCTCGCGACCAAAAATCTTCGGCACTTCCAAATGATTCCCGGTCTGACCATTGTGCAACTTCAAGGCGGAAATGGATTTGGTCTTTACCTTTGAACCGCCGTCTTCTTCGGCAGGGACTCCGCGAAAATCCAAAATTCCGCGATTGACATTCGGAAATAGCTGCTAATCGCAGACATCACATCGCAAGTCACATTTGCTTGGCCGCGTTCTATTTTGCCCAAGTAGTAGTTGCTATACCCGAGCACAGCAGCCAAGGTGGTTTGCGATAGCTTGTGTGACACCCTTTTTTCTGTCACCGCCCTGCCAAACACCTGATTGGGCGTCGTAGCCTTGCGCTTTTTGTCTGCTCCGACGGGTTTCGCCACATAGTCATCGTCTTCCGATAATCGCAAGCAATATAGCAACTATGGTTGCTATATTGTCTCGAAGGTTTTTGCGATTCGATCTCTCTATTGCAAAGCAAGCAGGAATAAGGCATTTATCGAGAGTGGAGAGTTGAAGTGGCGAGCATCCCGAAAATCCTCGCCGCTAATCGTTCGGCATAAAAAGGTCTATGTGCGAGTTTCGAAGAAGTCCAACAAATAACTGCTTAATATCAAAAAATGGGTTCAGATTCCAAGGACGCACGAGGTTTTCGGGCACGCATTGCAGAATTGCGAAATGCCAGAGGTCTGACCCAGGCTAAATTGTCCGAGAGCGTCGATCGGGACAACGGCTATATCAGCCGGGTGGAAACCGGCGAGATCGAATGGCCACCGCTTGAACAGCTTTCAAAAATTGCGGCGGCGCTTGACGTTCCGCTCCTCGAAATCTTCAACAGCGATGGTATGGCCGATTCTGAAGAGGAATTGCGGTCGAGGATCGGGAGGATGATTGCGACCGCAGACCTTGCCACGCTGCGTAAATATTTCCGCATTCTGCTTATTATCCTAAAAACCGCAGTTGCTAGCCAGAAGCGCAGATGTTTTGAGGAGTTTTTGGGGCCTATGCGGAATGATTCTGGCCACGATGTAGTCCAGCAGCGTCTTCCACCTGTCCGTTGAGGGCGACTGC
>JAJYSL010000218.1 GCA_021793595.1 Acidobacteriota bacterium | reverse complement strand
GGTTAAGTCGTCGAAGCTGGCCCAACTTTTTTCCCATCCGGTGAAATGTGTCATCCAGTAGGGAATGTCCACGTAAATGCCGTCGATGCCGGTGGCAGCGATCTGACGAACACGCTGCATGTAAATTCTGCGCCATTCGGGGGCGTAGGGCGTTACCCAAACATCTTCATCGCCCTTTTTTATCCAGAAGGCAGCATTTGCGGTGAACATGGCTGGTTCCCCCGAACGCTTGCGCTGCAGCCAGGTTGGGTGATCCTTCGCCATGGAGTGCGGAGTGTTGGCCGCGTTGGCTGTGATGCACTCGAACCCCGCGATGTAGACAAAGGCATGATTGCCATGTTCGTGAGCCAGCTTTGCGACTTGTCGAATGGCTTGAAGCTTGACGGTAGGATCGACGAAGCTCTCATATCGGCCCGGGATGTCGTTGTCGACTTCAATTCCGTAGACGCCACTGCTGGTTGCTTTCTGGATGATCTGGGCGGCATTCGAATCGCTCAGCCCATAGGCGCCGATGCGTACATCGTTCATCCACGCTCGAGGGTTCTTGCCGGACCGTTGGGCCGACAGAGAAACTGTAGGGAATAGGGAGCCCGCTACCAAAGTTGTTGTTGCGATCGAAACAAAGCAGGGCATCTTTCTCATGAGGTAGCTCCCATAAAGTTAGGCCACTTCTTTCGAAGTGACCTAACTAGAGTGAACTCTCTAGCGTTTCGAGAGTTGGATTGGTGGTGAATCCAGATGCGGTATCAGTCCACTAAAACTGGTACCGCAACCCAAGCTGCATGTTTCTGGGTAAGTAGCCGCCAGCCGTCGACGAAATAACGCCGAATGTCGAGTCTTCGTAGCCAGTGTCCGGCAATCCGAAGCGTTCGGTATTTGTGCAGTTGAAGCAATCGCCATGGGCTTCGATCTGGCCCTTGCGTCCGCCGAGCTTGTAGATTTTCTGGAGAGAAATGTCGGCTTGGTGAATGCCATCCGAGCGTATTTGACTAAAGTATCTCGGAGCATTTCCCGCCTGTTGATCCCCAGGATCAGAGAAGCAGTTCGAATTCAGCCAGGGAATCCCATAGCGCCCGGCATCATGAATACTGATGCCGGTCGTCAACCGGGTTGACATTGGACAGACGACGTTTGGACGCTGGGTTCCATCGGCGAGTCTGGGATTGCCCATATAGATATTTAAAGGCTGTCCTGTTTGGAAGGTTGCCAGCGCCGTGATTTGCCAGCCGCCGACAAAAGCATCGAGCACCCGATTCATATTGGCACCCACCAGGTACCCACGCCCGATCGGAAGTTGAAAGATGACAGAGCCGACTAGCCGGTTGGTGGCATCATTTGCGCTCACCGACCACTCTCGTTTCAGGTGGTCTAACTCTTGGGGAAAGGAACTTCCATTCACCCCCGTGAGTGTTCCAACCCAGTCATTGTTTCCTGCCGAGGAGTCATCCATATTCTTGGACCAAGTGTAGTTTCCCTCGAAGTTCAGGTACTTGCCTCCGCGCTTTTGGAATACCACTTCCAGCGCGTTGTACCAGGAATTTGCCGAAATCTTCTTATAGCCCTGAAAGACGCCATCAAATTGCGGATAGGGTCGCAGCAGATTCAGCAACGGAAGTTGAGGATCACTATAGCGAGACGAGGGTACATTGAAGATTGCACCGGGTCCGGAAAAGAGGCTTTGAAACGGGTTTGTAACCAGATTATTCAATTGCTCACTCGTGTACCGGGTTCGTACAGAGGAGGCGATGAAATTACGGTTGTCGGTGCCAGCAAATGGCAGGAAGTTACTGCGATTTGCCGAATAGTTGATTGCGATAACAATGTTGGCAGGAAAAGCCTGCTGAATTCCAATATTCCACTGGTAGATTTTTGCGTTCTTTGCAGTCTGCGTTCCCAGATTATTCGGATTCTGCAGTCCCCAAAGCGCCAACTTTCCATATTCCTGGCCCTGGGCTGGCGGGATTCCACCCGGAAAAGGATTTTCCATGGTCGCGTAGCGGGTAATTCCTCCATCTTTGCTGAAGAATGCTTCAGGACTTGCCGTATAGGCTGCCCCTGGATATTGAAAATTTGTAAAGCCTGAATATCCGGTGTAGATACCAGCTCCCCCGCGAATGACGGATTTCTCATTCACCATGTATGCGAAGCCGATGCGCGGATCGATGTCGCTGTAATCCGTTGGAACATTTCTCTTCTTGGATGAAGCGAAGATGGTGGTCCCCTGTAAAACTGTAGGGGCGGTCTGTCCAGGAAATGGTCCTACCGAAATCCCACTGTCACCGGTGAAATCGCTGAACTGACTGTTGTTGTGCCGTTCCGTATACGGGGTGTCCCACTGGTAGCGAATTCCAAGATTCAAAGTGAGCTTGCTCGTAGCTCTCCAGTCATCCTGCAGAAAGAACCAAGTTTCTGAGGATTTGTCCGCGACCGATTGCGTGACGTTGATACCACTGCCTCCAGGGTCGCCCCAGCCGAGCAAGAGGCTGGCAAAGTCATTTCCCTGGACTCCGTTAGCAGTGTCAAATGGAGATTGGGACGTCACGAATTGATTGAAGCTAAAAAATCCATCGGGGTAGTTGGGCTGAAAGAAGTTGTTGTAGAAAATCTGCTGTCCTCCGCCTGCCTTCAGGGTGTGCTGTCCCTTAGTCCAGGAGAACGAAGAAGAGTAATTGATCAAGGTATGAGCGAATTTTGTATCGACGCAGCATTGGTCATAGATTGAGGTCCATTGTGGATCTTCCATGATGATGGATGGCATACGGACGACGCCATTTTGTTCCAAATAGGACGGAAATCCCACAGACGTTGGACTTGGGTAATTGGTATAAGACGGCTGGGATACACGATCCAGACCAACGGTAGTGGTCCACAACGTGTTTGCGGTTGGCGTGTAGGAGTAGTTGATACCGTCGTTGTAGACGTGAGTTGTGTATGCTAGCCCATCGTTGAATTCGCCGTCTCCAAAGACGGTGGGAGTCGAACCATTGTTAAAAATATTGCTGTACCGTACAGAAAGAGACGATTTTTGGGTGAATTGCTGGTCGATTTTGGCGTCAATCTGAAGCGAGTGGGAAGTACTGAGAATAACATCGCGAAAGTTATTTGCGCCGGTGGCGTCTCCCTGGGTGTTGGGTTTTGGATACAACTTCATGATCGCCTGGCCCACAGGGTCAATTTCGGTTGGAAGAATCTGATTGCCATTGTAAGCAGGGCGTATGTCGGTAGTTTTGTCGATCAAAAATGGATCGTAAAGCTGGTTTTGAACCGGGTTTCCATTTTGGTCATAGGTCATCGCGGCAGAGAAGTTACCGTTGATTTCATCAGCCGTCGGTACGGTCGCGACGATGTTGACAGGATTGCTGGCAATGATGGATTCCAGATCACCAAAGAAAAACGTCTTATTTTTGACGATAGGGCCGCCAATCGAAAATCCATCCTGGTTTTGTGTATGGCCAGGTTTTGGGCCGCTGTTGAAATAGTCACGGGCGTCATAGGCCGAATTCTGGTTGAACCAATACGCGCTGCCGTGCAGCTGATTCGTGCCAGACTTCATCACCTCATTGATAGTCGTTCCCCCGCCGTACTCCGCTGAGAAACTATTGTTCTGGACCTTGATTTCCTGGAGGCCCTCGACCGTCGCTTGATAGTAGGTGTTGGAATTGCCGCCTTCGCCCTGTTCGGGGGCTGTTATCAGGACGCCGTCCAGGCGAATGTTCGCGGTTGAATCCCGCTGGCCGTTCGAGATGAAGTTTGTTCCTGAGGGATAAGAGTTCATGATGCCCGAGCCTGCGGACTCCGTGACGCCGGCAGCCAGAAATGTGATGCCGAACGGGTCGCGATTTTCCAGCGGTACCGTGGTCAGGTATTTGCTGGGGATATCCGTTCCAAGCGTTGCAGTGCCGGTTTCCAGCAACACTGGAATGCCTTGTACTGTCACGCTTGTCTGTTGACTCGCCGGCTTCAACGTTACGTTGAGAGTGGAGGCCTGGTTGAAGGTGAGGGTGATGCCTTCCTTCTCGACTGCGCCAAATGAAGGGGCCTCGACCAACAGTTTGTAATTGGACGCGCGCAGCGCAGTAAATGCGTAGGTTCCGGTCGCATTTGATGTGGTGGTTTGGGAGATATTAGTCCCAACGTCCGTGATGGTGACTTTCGCCCCGGCGACGATGGCTCCAGACGAATCGGTGATGGTTCCACGAAGTTGCGTCTGGTTAATCGACTGGGCCAAGGTGACTGAGAAACTGCAACCGATCGCGATTATCAGTCCAAGAAGAATGCCGAACCGACCTGCCCTCATTACGATACCCTCCAAAAGAATAGAAAGCGAAATTATTGAATGATTACGTACCATTGTGTTTAGTGCCCGGTTATATGGTTTGTCAAGCACGAAAATTAACGCATCGTTGTTTCAATACGCACAAAGACTGCAACAAGGTTCCTCCATCTACGACGGCAACTCGAACACTTTGGCGGCATGTCAACACCTGTTCGTTGCTTATTGAACTGCCGTATACCTCTGATTTTCCTTGGGCACGAACCGCGTCGGGATCGCGCCGCTGACCTGCAATCGAGACGAATCGACTGCCGCAAGACCATCTAAACCAAGCGCTGTCAGCTTCACAGCGTAGCTGCCTTCATGCGTGTACGCGTGCGTGACCTGAGGCCCATTGAGAGATACTCCGTCGCCAAAATCCCATTGATACGACAACACTGGGTCGCTGGAGTTGGCGGCTGTGGCCGAAAATGTAATGGTCTCGCCTGCTTTCGAGGCGGATAGGTGGTTTGTGTGCACAACCGGAGGTCGCGCCGGAATGGCGGTATCGATAATTTTCAGCACTCGAACAGAGTGAGGCGGTTGTGACACGACCAACGGTTTTGAGGCAGAGATGGAACTCCGCTTTCCATCGAGCACACCGGCGACCGTATATGATCCGACCGCGTTCAGGCCGAGGCTGGCAAGCGTGACGGTATGAGTTCGCGCCTTGTCCGTCCAGTTGAAAATCGTCAATATGCTTTGTCTGGAGCTTTCCTTCAGGAGGAAGATGCTTGGCTGCCGGTCTTCTGGCAGATACGACATCAGGTCCAGAGGGGTGGAGGAATGGCCAAGCCTGACCATGTCGATCAAGTCCTGATTCTGTACCAACGCCAGCCGATCGGGTTCCGATCCTAGCGTTGGTAAATCGTCTCCGATTTCATACATACCGCCCGACACGGCCGCCAGAGCAATGGAAACCTCAGCTTCATCTTGCGAGAGCGGCTTGGTTGAGTTGTGCCACGACTGATCGTCGACGGTCTGCCTGGAGACACTGAATGCGTCGGGGTCTGCCACAAAGAAATTGCGGTTCATGAAGTAACGAGCGGCGATGCCGGAATCGGCTTCGCTGCTGGCTTCAAACGTGTGGCCGGTATCTTGGGATATGCGGCCAAAGTCTACGTAACCGACGGGGTTGAGCATCACACTACCGTCCTTGTCGAGCAGAACCCCATTTCCGACCGCCTGGCGAATGATCCCCAAGCCGATCCGCTGTGCCTGCAGGGCGGAGGTGTTGGGGCGATAGTAATTGCCCTCAATCGCGGTGTCGTCCATAAAGTCCATCTTGATGTAGCGAATTCCCCAGTTGCGAACCAGGGTTTGATAGGTTTTCCGCAAATATTCCTGGGCCCCTGGATTGGTGCTGTCCAGTACATAGAGCGGGTCGTTATGGTCGGTCACCCAACCGATATGGATGGGTTCACCTTTCGCATTGTGCACGAGCCAGTCGGGATGATTCTGATACACCCACGAGCGTACTGAAACTTCGAAGGGAGCGGTCCAAATTCCCGGAACCAAGCCGAGATTAGTGACCCTTTGCTCCATTCCAGCCAGTCCGTTGGGGAATAAGGTTGCATTCGGCGTGCTGTATTCGCCACGCGCATACTGGTAGCCCTCATCAATGTGGAAGAAGTCGTAGCCGAGCGACTTCAAATGCTGAGATTCCCATTGCGCGTTGGTTAGCGCAGTGCCCGAGTTCAGGCCGAAATAGTAAGCTGTCCAACTCCACCAACCCATTGGCGTTGGGGCCGAGATGCGAGGGTGATGCAACTGACGGATCAGGGATCCGTAGGTGTCCAGCTGGTGGCGGTAGTCAGAATCCACGCTCAGCAATAATTTTTCTGAAGCAAGCTCCACGCCTGGCGCCAGCGGGGTCTGCAGTGTTACTTCGTCTTCCGGCTTGGCGTCATGCAGCGAGCCCCACTCATCGGTTTCCATCTCCGTGGTTCCGGTGGAGTCCACTTCATAGGCAGCAATCGGTTTGGTGGGAGTGTTTTTGCCGAGGTGAATCCGGAGGATGGTCAGGAAGCGATCGGAAGTTAGCGCGCCGGCGAAAAAGCTTTGGTGGCTCTGGCGGTTGTAAACCAGCTGACTGCCGACCCCTCGGTACATGTCACTATCGCCCAGGTCGTGGATCGTGATGTTCGGACGATCCTCACTGAAGCTATCGGAAAGGATGCGATCCTCCGAGGGTGGTCCATTCAGGTTCAGGATTGCGTTCCCGTCTGCTGACACCGGACGAATCGATTCCACACTAATCTGGTCGGCCGTGGTGTTGCGGACAAAGACCTGAATGTCCGCGAAGGGCTTGTCGGGATAGGCGCGCAGGCGATAAGCCAGATCGGGCCGGCCAGCTAATCCGGAAAATGTAACCGCCCACTGGTGGGCAGTCCCCATGTCATCGGATACGGTGGATTCTTCTGTCGCGTGTTTTGGGTAATCCTCGGACTCCAACCACCGGCCATTGACCCGAGCCGCGACGCCTGCTTGCAAAACAAATGCGTTCGCGCCTGCACCGCCAAGCTTATACGTTCCGTCGGAGGGATCAATTTGTATTTGCAATGCTTTCGTCTGCGTCTGGGCCTTGGCAGAACCAAGGAAACAGGAGATCGCTAGAACTCCGCACGCGATGCAAGCAGCGGGAATGGTCCCGCGCCGCCGAATCCAACTGCTCTTCACAGGTTCGTTCCTTTCTTTCGAAAAGGGCAATTTGATCTGGCACGTGCATCCGACAACCTACCCGCATGGGATAAGCGTCACTGTCGATCGCCAGGGAGAGAAAAGTAATCCTAAAAACCGCAGTTGCTAGCCAGAAGCGCAGATGTTTTGAGGAGTTTTTGGGGCCTATGCGGAATGATTCTGGCCACGATGTAGTCCAGCAGCGTCTTCCACCTGTCCGTTGAGGGCGA
>JAJYSL010000217.1 GCA_021793595.1 Acidobacteriota bacterium | reverse complement strand
GCCTACGATCCGAAATTCAACCGCATTTATGGGCTGACGCATCCTCGCGGACACTTCGTCTATTATGACGTGGCTACGGGCGCCAAGGTTGACAAGGGCAGGATCAACAACTGGGATTCCATCTGCCGCACGCTGGGCATCGATGACGATGGAAATGTTTACGGAAGCTATGGTCATGGACAGATCTTTAAGTACGATCCTCGAACCGACAAAATTACTGAACTATCCGCGAAACTACCCATCCGCCAGAAAGGTATTTCTCTCGGCCGCGATTATGGTAAGTCGGAAACCGCGTGGCGCACGTTGGTGTGGGACCATGAGACTAGAAAGTTCTATGGCGTTGAAGAAAGCGAAACCGCCCTATTTTCCTTTGATCCCGCTGCCCCTTCCGACAGCCAGATAGAAAGGTTGGGACAGATGTGCATTCCTGCATTCGCTTCGCGCCGCAACGTGCCCTATGCAACGCTGAGTCTTACGCTTGGTCATGACAGAAAGCTCTACTATGCGGCCGCGGGAGCGGAGTTTGACTATGGTGGAAGTGCGGGGCTGGCTGCTTCTCATTTAATTACCTACGATCTGCGCAGCGGAAAAATCGAAGACCTGGGTGAAATGCACTTACCCGACGGACGGCCTGTTATCGGCACCAACGCAGCCGACACAGGACCAAACGGCACAATCTATTTTGTCGGGGCGGTCAGCGTCAAGGAAACTCCTGGCGAACAGAACTACGGCGGAAAAATTAACGGTGTTCCCTATCGTTTAGCTTTATTTATCTACCATCCGAAAGCGGACTGAGATCTGATGAGATTTAAAGGATGCGCGCTCGTTACCCTCGTTCTCTTCGCAACCGCCATTGTCTACAGTCAGCGGAATCCCACCTACGACACCGTCGTGGTTCCGCAGACACGGATCGACGCCCGCGATCTGGGCTATGCGCCCTTGGATGTGATCCCGGACGGCGAATCTGGCATCACTTCGCTTACGGTTGCACCGAATGGGGATCTTTATGGGGCCACCAGCGGAAACCATGCCCATTTGTTCGTACTGAATCCCCTCCATGGATATGTGCAGCCTCTGGGTGTTATTCCGGGCGCCACATCCGTTGCCCACGCTGTGGTCGTATCATCCTCAGGGGATGTTTATATTGGAATTTCTCCCGACGGGCATCTCCTGAAGTACACCCCTCCTGACGAAGTTAATCAGCAGATTCCGATTGAAAACCCTTTGCCAGTGACGGACCTGGGTCAGCCGATCTCGGGAGAGAGCATCTTCGCGCTGACGATCGATCGCAATGCGAATGCCATTTACGGACTGACCTCGCCCAACGCTCATTTTTTTGAATACTCCATCGCCAGCGGAAAGTTCACAGACTTCGGAGTGGTGGCAAAGAAAATTCCGGAAGGGGAGAAGTTTGAGAAAGACAAGATGATGTCCCGGATGCTGGTGGCGGACCAGAACGGAAACATCTTTGCCTCGGGCGAGAATGGATCGTTTTTCCGATTTGATCCCAGGGCGCAAAAGCTCGAGAAACTCGCGATCCACGCGCCAGCGGTTCCAGGCCGGGAGCCCTGGACGCGCGTGGATGCTTTCCTGTTGGATCGTTCCGGTGTTATTTATGGCGGCACATCCGATGGCTATCTTTTCCGTCTGGATCCGGAGAAGCTCACCGTGATGAATTTGGGGAAGCCCCTCAATCAATATCGGATCGACGGACTGGTGCGCGCGCCGGGCGGAAAACTGTACGGAGTGGGTGGCGACAAGCAGGAAATGGCGCGTCTCTTTAGTTACGACCCTTCCACCGGTGCTTACGATGTGGTGGGTTTCGTAGATGTGAACCGGAGACCCTATTACACCTGGCAGGCATACGTGATCGGGGCCATGGCTGCCGATAGCGACGGCACAGTCTATATCGGTGAAAATGAGCGCATTTCCAAGCTCTATCTTTTTTATCCCCAATAATAAGGTGAAGGAAAACCTATGAATCGCAGAAATTTTATGGGTACTGTAGTCGGTGGGATTGCGGCGGCGAAGCTGGGGGCGGTGCGACTCTACGGATCGACTGCAGAAGCGGCAGTTATACCCACTCCCAACGTGAACGGGGAAGCAGGGCGCCAAGGGGCGTGGATCGAAAATGGGCTGATCGACGCAGGCGGCGACCATGAGCCGTACATCTTTGTGGTTCGTCGCGGCGGTCAACGCCTCGATGCTCGTGAGCACTACGAATATGAACAGAGCGAAAAACTGATTCACCAATTGAAAAATCAGGGTGTGGAGGTCTTTCACACTCATTTGTACAAGGGCTTCGGGATGGCCGCGGAAAAGCCGGATATGGAAGCCACTGTTCGAACTGCGGCCATCGTTCACCGGCTGGGAATGAAAATCGATACCTACGTCCAGTGGGACACGATGATGTACGAGACATTCTTCGCTGAAGAACCGCGCGCCACTGGATGGGTACAGTGCGATCAGTGGGGTCAACCCATCATGACGGAGTATGGGTACCAGCAGTCGTTCCGATACCGGCCGTGCTTCTCGAATCAGGAATACATCGACTATCTCAAGAAAGTTGTGCGATATGCGGTAGTGGATGTCAAGACCGACTTTATTCACTTCGACAACTTCGATCTAAGTCCGGAACCAGATTCCTGTCATTGCAACGGCTGCAAAACTGGATTTCGCAAATATCTGCGCACCAAATATTCGTCGGAACAGCGGAAAGAGCGATTCGGGTTCGAAAATGTAGATTTTGTGAATCCGCCCTTGTGGAACCGATCGAATCCTCCCGAAAAGCTGAATATTATCTTTGATCCGGGTTTTCAGGAATGGATTGCTTACCGGTGTTCGACGATGGCCGACGCTTTAGGACAGATGGCTACTTTAATACGATCTCTCAACAACGAAGTTGTCGTCGAGATCAACTTTGGTGGCATCGTGGGTCACAACAATCCATGGACACGCGGCAACGATCACTCGCGGCTTTTACCGCTCACGCAGGTCTTTTGGGATGAAGAGGATCGAAGCCCAGAGTACTTGTCCGATGGAAGGTTGATTACAACGATTCGTAGCTACAAAATGGCCCGGAGATATCAAAACATCGCATTAACCCATGCTCAGTCCGGCGAATTGGACAACGGACTTGCGATCGGAGAAAGCCTGTCGTTCAACCAGACGATTGGCCACGTGGGCAATAATCCACTCTCTTCCGAAGCGGTGAAGTACATTTCTTTCTATCGCAAGAATCGAGATTTGTACGTTGGAACGAAAGATGTTGCGTCAGTAGCTGTATTTCGTTCGTATCCATCGATCACCTACCATAACTCGCGCGCGGGTTTAAGCGCGATCCTGGTGGAACAGTCCCTAATTCAGGCCAAGGTCCCCTTTCATCTCATGTTCGATGAGCACCTCCGGCACCTCTCTTTGGAAATGTGCAAAGTACTCGTGCTCCCGGATTCAGAATGCCTTTCGGACGAGCAACTCGCCACAATTCGCAGGTTTGTCGCGGCTGGCGGTAGCCTGATCGCCACTGAACAGGCAGGTCTCTACGATCAGTGGCGCCGCCTGCGAGTTTCCCCGGGGTTGCAGGGGCTTGTCGATAATCAACCGGCAGCGGCGCCGTATCAGGAAGAGGTAAAAGCCTCACCGATTCTCGCCGGTGTGCCCACCCGAAAAGAGGTTGGCCGAGGACGCGTGGTCTACATTCCGGGCCTTGAGTTCGATGGGCCTATGCCGCCCGCCGAGCCCTACTTCAACATTGGCCCGGCATTCTGGAAGCGTCCCAAGAACTGGCAACAATTGGTGGACGCAGTGGAATGGGCTTCTCGTGGCAATGTTCCCCTGCGGGTTGACGGTCCTGATTTTGTCGCGGCAAATCTGGTGGAGCAGCATCAGAAGCGGCGCAGGATGGTTCACCTGGTGAACTACAACCGACAGGTTCCGTCGATCAATAACCTTCAGGTGAAGTGTGCAGTGCCGGAAGGGGAATCGGCCACTGCGGTGCGGCTCTACTCGATTGAATCGGAAGCTGGCAGCACAGTGAATTTCCGTATGCAGGACCAACAGGCGGTGTTTACAATCCCGAGGCTGAACACATATGGAATGGTAATGGTGAGCTGGTAGCTTCCGGCCATCCAAATCGCATTTGAACGTAGGATTCGGTCGATCCTTAACCTATGAGGCAATTGAATGAATAGAAGAAGGTTTGTGATCCAGACCGGCGCATTGCTGCTCACTCCTGCATTGCTTCCATTGCGCACAACCGCGGAGTCGAAGCCCGCCTTCGCGTCTGAGCGCTCCTACGAGGAAGAAATGCCAGATATGTTGATCTCCTATCTGGCGAAAAAGCTGAACGGTCTGGCCGTCGCGTGGGATCGAAAGCGCGCTCTTCTCACGACAGCTGCGAACTTAGAAGCGCGAAATGCGTTTGTTCGGGAAAAAGTGGTCCAGATGCTACGCGGCTTTCCAACGAAGAACCCATTGGAACCGGCTGTCGTCAAAACCATGCAAAGGGACGGATATCGGGTTGAGAACGTCATGTTTCAGAGCCGCCCGGATTTCTGGGTGACAGGAAACCTCTACGTCCCAACCAACGGCAGCGGCCCTTTCCCGGCAATCGTCTCACCGTGCGGACACTATCCGCTGGCCCGGATGCTGCCTCAATACCAAAGCGTTTACCTGACACTGGTGAAAAGCGGATTTGTGGTGCTCGCTTATGACCCAATCGGCCAGGGCGAGCGCCGCCAGTTCTGGAATCCGAAAACAAATGTCACCGATGTGGGTCCGAGCCCGACGTATGAGCATTCCATGCCCGGACAATTGCAATTGCTGCTGGGGGAAAACCTGACCGAATATCGCGTGTGGGATGCGATGAGGTCGGTCGATTATCTGCTAACGCTGCCGGAGGTGGATCCCAAACGCATCGGGTGCGCCGGACACTCTGGAGGAGGATCGATGACCACATTCATCAGCGTGGTCGATGAGAGAATCCGATGCGCGGCCATTATCGAAGGAGGAATGGTCAATAGATGGCCGATGAAGATTGTGCCATGGGAGCCTATCGGGCCGTCCGACGTCGAGCAGAACCTTTTTCCGGCGGCGCTCTACGGGGTCGACGAGTTCGACCTTCATACCGCCATTGCTCCAAGGCCCGTTCTTACGGCAACAGAACAGTACACTCCAGCGTTTGACAAGGCCGCGCAGGCTGTCCAAGACCGTTATCGGCAATTCGGTGCGTTGGAGAGTTTTTCCACGGTGGCATCGAACGACCCGCACGCGTGGACTCCCAAATTGAGACTGGCGACAGCCGACTGGTTCAGCCGCTGGTTTTATAACCGCAAAGGGCCCTCGATTGAACCAGATTTTGCGACCGAAACTCCCGAAAGCCTGTATTGCACGCCGGATGGTTCGATCCGCTACTCGCGGAAAGGTCAAACTGTATACTCGCTGATTTTGCAAAAGCAGGCGAACCTTCCGCCCAAGCGCCCCGTACCAAGAACATCTGCCGAACGCGAAAGATATCGGGACGAAATCGGCGCGGAAATTCGCAAGCTGCTGCACTACCGGAAATCGGACCAGCCGCTGGATGTGCGACACATCGTCACGACACCCCGCGAGGGTTATCGGATCGATAAGATCCAATTCCTCTCGGAACCGGGCATTTACATCCCTGCATGGGTATATGTGCCGAGCGATAAGCCTGGCGTTTTGCCGACCATTCTCTACGTCAGCGATGAAGGCATTGAACCGGACGGAATGGAATTCGAAGGGGAGGAAGGATCGGGACTGACGCATAGCGTGCTCGACACATTGGTGCGAGATGGCAATCTTGTCGTGGCCGTGGAGGTCCGAGGCATTGGTGCGACCCGGCCGATTCATCCCGCCTCGGACTCCTGCAATGACTTTGGACAGCTATTCGATCTGGAAACGGGTATGGCGTACATGGCTTGGTTCATGGACCAGTCGCTGTTGGGGATGCGGGTGCAAGATGTTGTCCGTTGTGTCGATTACGTGAATGGTCGTCAGGGCGCCGACGCGAAGAATTTGCATGTGATTGGCAAAGGCATGGGCGGGTTGTGGTGTCTCTATGCTGCCGCCCTGGATCCGCGCATTCACAGCTTGATCTCGGTGCAGAGCCTTCTCTCCTACCGATCGCTGACTCAGGTAGACCGCTATAAGTATGGCGCTGACGTTTTTGTTCCGGATGTCCTCTTGCATTTCGATATTCCGCAAGTTGCGGCTGCGATCGCCGGGCGCCCGTTGACCCTGATTTATCCCACGGACGCGATGAAGAATACGGTGCCTCTGGCCGCAGCGGAACAAGCGTACGATTCGGCCCGCAGCGCCTATGAATCCGCAGGACTGCAGCATCTTTTCAGAATTGAAAGTGACAAACCAGGATTGGACAGTCCTGAGCATTATCTAAGCCTCATTCGGTCCGCCGCGGCGGTTTGACGTTTACCTCGTTCAAGGCTGTGCCCCCATGCGTCAGTCCGAGTAAAGGGAGAGGAAGAAGTGAAGCGACGGGAATTTCTTAGAGATTCCGCAATAGCCGCGGGCGCACTCATGGCTGCCGCCAGCTTTGGAAATTCCGAAGCCGGGGCGGAGAAGAATCCAAATGGGATGAAACCCGACAGAATTTCTCCCGGGGAACTTGTGGAGATTCCAGGCGGAAGTTTTGAAATTGTAGATGACGGCACGAAAATCCCAGTGACGGTCTGAGTGGGCTTCGCCTGCGGTAAGTTCGGCGACGGATCCCTCACTATCCGCGGCGGCGCTGGAATGCTCTACGACATCCGGCAGTCGGCCATCTTCAACGCGGAACCATCTCAGAAGACTCCGTTCTCGAGCGCCGTCTTTCTGACCACACCGCAGTGCAAGTTAAGTGATCCGTACGAGGCCATCGGCGACCCGTTCAATGGTCCTCCGGAGTCGTCGCCGCGATATGTCTTCCCGACGCCAGTGGTGGTAGCTACATACGGCCACTTGGCATCATGCATGTATTCCTCACCTACACCTATAACTTTACGCTAGAAAAACGGTTGGACAACGACACCATTGCGAGCGACGCTTATGTCGGCTTCTACAATATCGACGATGCTATTGATTGACTATTCTTTGCCTCGGAAAAGTAGTTGCGTTCCGATTTCCGAAGGGGGAAACTATGATCACCAGAAGGACATTTTTCAATTGCGTGGCAGGCAGTATGTTTGTCCACGCTCTGGGTGCCGGCGGGCAGCAATCTTCACCGG
>JAJYSL010000216.1 GCA_021793595.1 Acidobacteriota bacterium | reverse complement strand
TTATTCCAACGGCGTGCCAAGCATCAACCTAACCCAATGGGTTCTCTATATGGCGCAAACGAGTCAAGAAGCGAAAAAGCTACCCAAACTTGACGCCAAACTGGCGAGCACATTCGCCCAGCCAAATGGGTGGCTTATGCTGCCTCCCGCCAAGCGAAGTGAGATTTTCAAGCCTCTTCCAAATTACGAAAAAATTTACCGGGACATGTTTTATACCCATCCCACCTTTGACAGCTATTGGAAGCAGCAGAACTTCTATCCGGCTGGAAATTATTCTCGGTTTAAAGATGTGCCCATGTACTTTATCAGTGGCTGGTACGACGGCACGGTCGGCGGTGTTATCGAGAATTTCCAACAGCTCTCGAAGCTACAGAAATCTCCCAAAAAACTGATGATTGGTCCCTGGCCGCATGCCACCGGCAAAGCCACCTGTGGCGAGGCCGATTTTGGTCCATCCGCGGTCGTGGATGAACAAGCGCTGGAGTTGGATTGGTTCGATCACTGGATGCGAGGGAAACCCTTTCATATCATTGGGTCAGCTCCGATCCGAATCTTTCGTATGGGGGGTGGAATTCAAGGCGGTCGTGCGACGGGCAGGGTGGAACCCGGAGGAAAATGGGTGTCCTTTGCAACGTGGCCACCGGCTGGGGCTGACGCAGTCAAATTCTATCTTCAGCCGCAGGGTCTGCTTCGCAACGTTCCGCCGGGAGGGGAAGGATCGTCCTCATTCGAAGATAATCCTGCCAATCCTGTTCCCACACGCGGCGGGCACTTCCATGGCGATTGCGTTCAGGATCAAGCCATTCTGGAGAAGCGAGCCGATGTTCTGACCTTTACGACCAGACCGCTCAAGACACCAGTCACAATCGCGGGAGATCTCCAGGCGCAGTTATGGATATCCTCGACCGCTCCAGATACAGACTTTATTGCGAAGGTGTCCGATGTATATCCAGACGGCTATTCCATGATTATCGCCGAGGGGCAGATTCGCGCTCGCTACCGGAACGGTATGGGAAAGGTCGCGCTGATGACGCCGGGAACTGTTTATCGGCTCCAGGTTCATCTGGGACCGATCAGCAATCTTTTTGCAGCGGGTCATCGCATTCGCCTGGACATCAGCAGCACCGACTTTCCCCGGCTGGAGCCAAATTCCAATACAGGGGCTGCTCCAGGGCGGTGGACCAGCGTCGTAAAAGCTAGCAACACGGTCTATTACGGCGGACGGCACGCCTCCTTCCTGACACTTCCGCTAATCCAGAGCGGATCTCGGCTCACGGATTCGAAGTAGTCTCCCACTTTCCCCTGGGGAGGTCAGGTGACGAGGACGAATGTATGCAGATGCTGCACATACGAAAAAAAACATAAAATAAATTGACACTATTTCTCTGTTCGGAGTACGCTTTCAATCTATCGAGCACGTTTGTGTAGTTTTCCTGGGTGAATGGGAAGAGTACGACTGCGCTGGGAGAGGGAATGAGTATTTGGGGGGTCATCGTGGCAATCGTGCTGTTGCCAAGTACGGTGTGGGCTCAGCCTTTTGCGAAATCTCCATCCATGAGCCGTGGTCGGCAGGTGGAATGCGTCAAGGTGGAAGGTCTCAAGCTTCCCTATGTGACCAGTATTCGAGCAGATTATGTTTCCCAAGGATCGCTGGATCTTCCTTCCTTGAAGGGGGATTCCTCGACGAGAAATCTTCCATCTTTTTGCCGTGTGCAGGGAGTTCTGAAGCCAACGACGGATTCTTACATCCGGTTTGAGGTGTGGTTGCCGGTTAGGAACTGGAACGGCCGGTTTGAGCAAGTCGGAAATGGGGGATTTGCTGGAAGAATTCGCTACAAATTTATGGTTCCGGAATTGAAGCGCGGGTTCGCCGTCGCTTCAACGGATGACGGACACACCAATGGTCCGAACCAAAGTTGGGCGATGGGCCATCCCGAACGAATTATCGACTATGGCTATCGAGCGGTTCACGACACGAGTGGAGCCGCCAAATCAATTATTCGCAGCTATTACAACCGAGGGATTGCGTACTCATACTTCAATGGGTGTTCCGATGGGGGGCGCGAGGCGCTCATGGAAGCCCAGCGCTTTCCAGAAGATTTCAACGGCATCATCGCCGGAGACCCGGCTAATTTCTGGACACATCTGATGGCGGCATTCGTGTGGAATGAACAGGCGTTGTTAAAAAGCTCAGACAGCTATATTCCTACGAGCAAACTACCGCTCATACAGAAAGCTGCGCTGGCCAGTTGTGATGCTGTGGACGGCGTTCGAGATGGCGTCCTCGAAGATCCGCGGAAGTGCCATTTTCATCCAGCCCTGCTGCAGTGCAAAAGGGCAGATCAGGCAGATTGCCTGACGGGCCCGCAGGTGGTGGCGCTTCGAAAGATCTATGCCGGGGCGGTAAACCCGCGCACAAACAAGCAGATATTTCCAGGCTACGAGCCGGGCGCTGAAGCAGTTGGGCTGAACTGGCCGCTGTGGATCACTGGCAAGCTGCCCAACGGGGGCGCCCAGTTCACGGTCGGCAATCAGTTCTTCGCGGACTTTGTCTTCGACAATCCGCAATGGAACTTTCGCACGTTCAATTTCGACAGCGATGTCAGAACCACCGATGCTAAGTTTGCATCGATCCTGAATGCTACTAACCCGGATTTGCGGAAATTCAAGGCACATGGGGGGAAGTTGATTCAGTATCACGGCTGGGCAGACGCGGCAATCTCACCGCTGGACAGCGTCAACTACCGCAACAGGCTGGTACATGCGATGGGCGGGGTAAAGAACACGCAGTCATTCTACCGCTTATATATGGTGCCCGGAATGTCTCATTGCTATGGCGGTCCAGGGCCTACAAATTTTGGCGGAATCCTTCAGGAGCAGCCGCAGTATACAGACGCGAAACACGATGTGGTGGATGCATTGATGCAATGGGTTGAACGGGGTATCGCTCCCGGTGAAATCGTAGCGACAAAGTTCAAGAACAATGACCCAGAGGAACCGGCGATTGAAACACGGCCGCTTTGCCCCTACCCCGAGGAAGCGAAGTGGAGTGGACAAGGGAGCACGAATAGTGCCGCGAATTTTGTGTGCAGATAGCTTTCTACGGCAGCGCAGGGCTGTGAACTCCAGCGGATCAAGCGTGCACGAGTAAGTCCGCAGGAGCATGTGTATATACGAGGTGGGCCGTAGAGTGCATGAACAATAAATCTGGAGGGCATAAGACCATGCGACGAGTAGTTCCTTTTGTAAGGTTTCGCAACTGCATAGCAGTATTTCTTCTGGCGATTGGCGTGGCAGCCTACGGACAGGTTGCGAGCACAGGAGCCATCTCGGGAACAGTAACAGATGCATCGGGGGCTTTCATCCGCGGAGCAACAGTCGTGGTCACCAATCAAGCGACGGGTGTTTCACGCACGGTGACCACAGATAGCGACGGTTTTTATTCCGCAGAAGCGCTACCGGTGGGGACATATTCCGTGAGCATAGCGAAGGAGGGGTTTAAGCAAAATTTCATTCTGGATATGCACATCGCTCCTGGTGTTCGCCGTGCAAATAATGTGAAACTGCAAATTGGAAAGGCGTCCTCTCAGATCACAGTAATGGCCAATGCGGTTCAGGTGAATACAGAGACTTCGGAGAGCAGCGGCACAATTACGGACAAGCAGGTAAGTAACCTGATGTTAAATGGCAGAAACTTCCAGACCCTTGCGATTATGGTTCCTGGCGTGACTAGTGTGAACGGCGCGAATCAGCAAATAGGGGGTGGAGTAGGCGGCCAGACGGCACTCATCATCAACGGGCAAGGGATACAAAACCAAAGCTATAACATTGACGGCGCCTACGATGAAGGGGGCAATGGAATGGGCGTCTATGTTTTACCGATTGTAGATGGCATCGCCGAATTCCGGGTTTTGAAGGATAACTACAGCGCGAGATATGGAATAGGGGGCGCCAGTCAAATCATGGTTGAGACAAAGAGCGGAACCAATACATTTCATGGTACCGCTTGGGACTATCTGCGTAACGATGCTTTTGACGCCAAGAACTATTTCTCAACTGTCACGCCAGCACTCCACCAGAATATCTTCGGCTATACTCTCGGTGGCCCGATCATTATTCCCGGGCTTTATAACACGAAGCGGGATAAAAGATCTTTCTTCTTTGCCTCCAATCAGTGGATACTTGTCTCCGCCGGTCAAACCATCCGTGCTGCCCTGCCTACCGAGGCGATGCGTAATGGAGATCTTAGCGCCAGCCCCACACTCAAGGGGCCATTGACCCTAGATGCACACAGCCAGGCACTACTGGCAGCAGATGGAAGAACAAACTGTATCACAGGGCCAAAGACTCTGAATCCGGCCTGCTTCGATCCGGTTGCCATCGCCGTGATGAATGCATATTGGCCGCTGCCCAACAATCTTTCCGCGGGCTTTCTCAACTATCTCAACCAAGGTAACAAGACCACCAATCAAGGCGACTCGCAATATCGTCTTGACCAGGCCATCGGCAAAAAGAATGAGCTGATGGCACACTTTATGTACGAACCGGTGGACCAGAGGTTCCCCGACGGGCTTGGTCTGGCCCTGAACCCAACGCCACGGATCCCAGAAATCGAATATACATCGGGGCTTAACGACCTGATCCGGCTAACCACCTTTTTCACGCCAAACATAATCAATTCAGTTGGGGTAGCCGAAATTTATACCAAGGTTAAACTTATAGAGAGTGCTCCGATGCCATCCGGGGTTAACATCGTTCAGGCATTTCCCGGGGCTGATCCGCTAAATCGGATACCGAATATCACCTTATCCGGAGGGTGGGCTGGCAATGGAACGAGCGGACTGCCAATCGAGGCGAACGATGGCGAAGGTTCAGTTTTCGATGATGCAAGTTGGGTAAAAGGAAGCCACGTCCTGCAAGGCGGCTTCGTATATATCTTCGGTATTAAGCATCAGGATGCCTTCAGTAATCCGGCGGGCAGTTTTAGCTTCAGTGGTGTACATACCGGAGACCCGGTTGGTGACTATCTGCTTGGACTGGACTCCACGTATTCGCAGGTAAATCGCCAAAGGCGAGTCCCTGGCCACTATCGCACCGCAGAGGTCTATGTGCAAGACGACTGGCGTGCCAGCCCTCGTCTGAGCTTAAATCTTGGATTGCGATGGGCATATATGTCCAGCGATACAGCCAGCGACAATCAGGTCACCAGTTTTTCGCCCACGCTCTACAATCCGGCGGAGGCGCCGGTTGTGAATGTAAATGGAAGCCTAGTGGTCAACGGTTCGAATGTTCCGTTGAATGCAGCCGGCCAACCTGCCAACCTATTGAACGGAATTATTTTTGCGGGGCAAAATGGAGTTCCCAGGGGCTTCTACCATCCCGTGAAGACAAACTTCGCTCCGCGGGTTGGCTTTGCATATGATCTTACCGGGAAGGGAACTACTTCGATCCGAGGAGGCTATGGAGTAGGGTACTCGAGACGCGTACTAGCCCAGCTCAATGCGGCATATGGACAAAATCCGCCGTACGTTAAAAGCGCCAATGTTCTGAATAGCCTGCTGAGCAACGGAACTGTAGGTACACCGAAAGCTCCCACTACGCAGAGTCTGAGCATCATTCAATCGAGCTATACTCCGGTACAGGTGCAAACCTATAGTTTGACGCTTGAGCACCAACTAGCTCCCAGTACGGTCGCACAAGTTGCTTATATTGGCAGTCTTGGCCGCCACTTGTCTGCCGCCGGTGTCGATGAAAATTCTTCGCTTCCAGTAACGTCTCCGAGCACCTCTAATTGCCTGCCTGCAGGGCAACTGTCGCCCGGTCCGTATGACTTCGATCCATGCATAAACGCCGGAATCGCATCGCCAGACTATACGCGCCCGTATAAAGGCTATAGCAACATAAACACGGAATATGATGAGGGCAGTTCAAACTACAATTCATTACAGACAGGATTGATCTATAGGACAAGTCGAGCACAGATTAATCTGGCTTATACGTATAGTAAGACTCTTGGAACGATTAATCCGCACGGTGGCGGAAACACCTATGGATCTACCATACAAAATCCGCGAAATGTCGCTGCGGAATACGGCCCACTGGATTTCGATTTTACCCACGTCTTTACGGGCACATGGGTCTATAACGTTCCACTGTTTGAGAACAGCAGCAAGCCGATAGAAACGGTGCTGGGACATTGGACTTTTGCCGGTCTGGCTCTGCTGCAAAGCGGTTTTGCACTCAGCCCTGGTTTAGCCACAAGTCACAGAGGCAGGGCCACACGTCCGAATCAAGTGGCGCCAATCCACAAAATAGGCAAACTAAATGACTGGTTCAGCACGAATTCGTTCGCCGCTCCGAAATACGGTTTCTTTGGCGATGCAAGCAACGGCTCGATCCGGGGGCCAGGCCAGATCTCATTCAATGTGGCTCTTTATAAAACGTTCCCGATCACTACGCGGCTGAATATGCAGTTTCGAGCGGAAGCATTCAATGTTTTGAATCACCCGAATTTCACCAGTGTATCCACCAGTGTCGGCGCGGGAAATTACGGCCAGGTTACAGGGGCCGCAGATCCGCGCATCATGGAATTTGCCCTGAAACTAATGTATTGATGAGCTGATTATGGTCTGGAGATTTGTCTTCGCAGCGGTTGGTAAATCGCAGAACGGCTGAGAAGAGGGAGGGCAAGGGCCGTGCATGGCATTGATCGACGATCCGCCTTGAAGATGCTGGCTGGAGCATCTGCCGTGTTCTCATCTGCAAGCCCGAGCTTTGCATTGCCTGGGGCCAAGGGGTTATCAGAGAAACCGAACGTTCTGTTTCTAATGGTTGATCAGCAGCGTTTCGATACCCTCGCCGCACTTGGAAATCGAACCATCTATACGCCGAATTTGGACCGTCTCGTACGCCGTGGATTAGCGTTTACCAACGCGTACTCCCCCTGCCCGGTGTGCATACCCGCAAGATATTGCATCCGAACTGGCTGTCTGCCGCCGACTACGGCCATTTTCAGTATGGAGAGACAGCACCCCACGCCAAACCAGGCGGCCACAATGACGGGGCGATGTGGGCCCTACCTTCCACAAACGATGAAAAGTCTGGGCTATCGCACTTTTGGGATTGGAAAGTTCCATACGATCCCCTGGGATGAGCAGCTAGGTTACGATGTACAGTTGCATAGCGAACCATCGTACGCAACCGCTGACCAGCGCAAGCGAGACTCCTATGCTTCCTGGCTAGCAACGCAGCATCCTAAGTTCAG
>JAJYSL010000215.1 GCA_021793595.1 Acidobacteriota bacterium | reverse complement strand
CTTCAGCAATAAATCATGGCCTCTCCAATTGGAGAGGCCATTTCGCATTGGATCGGGTCGCAGCTTGACTAAGCCAGGAATGTGTCGATCCGAGTCGCTCTCCTGCTATTCCGAACGCAAAAGTTCCCGCATGACTCCTTCGGGCTTACCATCTCGACCGAAACAGAAATTGCACCTGTCCTACCCAGAAGTAATCGCAACTCACATTACTTAGGTAAGTCACGGATCTGGGTCTAGTATTACTTCAGTCAATAGTTAGGTAGCAGATCCTGTATCCTCGATTGACCTTCGGTACCCTCCCATGCGCGGGGAAGCAGGATGCCCATATTCAATACTTTAGAGGACATCCGAGCTGATTGCTCCCCTGTAGAAAGATGAATACCGCCGTCTTGCGCTGGTATCTGCCTAACCGCATTGTGATCCCATTGCCCCGGGATGTGAGCTAGGTCACCTTTCTTCCCTTCAATCCTCCCTATGATCCAGTCGATACAGTTCTAAAGTCACCGCTGTCCCCTGACGATCCTGACAGCTCGTCAGGATTACTATCGTAACCGTTTGTGGCTAACTAGCAGTCGCTTGCTTGAAGTGTTCTTCTACGGCCGTTAAAAACTGCTGAAGACCACCCACAGTCGTAGTGTGCCTGCCAGTATCCGCAACCTAAACCATTGATTCTGGAGCTTTTATGCCAACACCACAACCCCCGCAAGCCACAACCTGGAAATCGTACTCTCGGCAGTCGATGACTCCATCCGCCTCTCCGTCATCGCCTGTCTTCAGGACATATTTTCGTTCCTTCGCATTCCTGACCCTCCTCTGCCTTGCCGCATCGTGGGCCTTCGGTCAAACCGCAACCACCACGGTGACCTCCAATGCCGTCACTGTCACCTGCGTATCTCCGGCAGTTCTCGCTTCCTCTATTTCCAATGTCAACGGGGTCGTCACTATCGCATGCCAAATGCCGGTATCCGTGAGTCAGCTTCCCGTGGTCAGTATTACTGCCAGCTCAACTTCCATTGAGGCCGGAACCCAAGTAACCCTCAACTACACCGCCTCCGGCAGTGGCGTCACCAGGGCAATCTATTCCAACGGTGCCCAATCGGCTTCCGTGCAAGTACCCAGCGGTACGATCTCTGTTTCCCCGTCCGTCACCACCACGTATTCCATCTCAGCGACAAATAGTGCAGGGACTACGACAAAAAATGTAACCGTCACAGTAGTTCCAGCGGCTCCGGTTGTCGCAGCTCCGGTCATCAGCAGTTTCACGGCATCCCCTGCGTCGATCGTCGCGGGAGGCAATTCAACACTTTCCTGGACGGTAACAGGAACAAGCCCGGCGATCACCTTGAATGGAGTGACTGCTTCCGGCCCGACGAACGAAAGCCCATCGGAGACGACGACTTATACTTTGCAGGCAAACAACAGCGCCGGAACAGTCAGCAAGAGTGTCACGATTACCGTCACGCCTCCTCCTGTGACTGGAACTCAGCTGACTGCATGTCAGGACATTACGACTTCGGGAGCCTATTATCTGGCCAATGACGTGTCAAGCGCGGGAACCTGCTTTGGCATCGACGCTAATAACATTACGCTCAACCTGAATGGCCACACCATTACCTATGGCACCGGCGGCGGCAATTCTCCTACCCCAGCGATTGAGGGTCATGATTCCTGGTGGACTGGAACGCCGAACTATACCGGCTCGACCTATGTCGGCACAGCGCATGGCGGTCTGGAGGTATACGGTGGCACCATCGTTCAATCGCCCAATGCGGCCCCATTTAGCGATGTCTTCGCATTTGGCCAGGGTTCCTTTAGCTCCGCGCCCTACATCCACGACATCGTTACAACCATCCAGAATCAGGGAGCACAATTCTATTACTCGGCTTATCTGCCAACCGGCGCGAGGATCGAAAACAACACGATCTACGACAATGTAACCAATATCCAGCAGCCCGGTCAGAGTTACCTGTCGGCGCGTGCCCAGTTTCAAGGGCAGGCGATCTTCATCAGCGGCAATGAAAACAATCCTGTAACGACTGGCGATACGATTTCCGGCAATAAACTTGTCGGAGGTCCGCAGGGCGGTATCCGCACCGTCGATCAATACTCCACCATCACGAATAATGATCTGGCGATGAACGCCAATTACTCGAACGACTGGTGCGTGGAGATCAGCGCCGATCACACCACTGCCACCGGGAACAACTGCCATCCCAAGAGCGGACGCGGCATCAACGTGGACGCCTCCAATGTGACAGTACAAAACAACATCATCAATGTGACCGAACTGCCCAACAACGCGGAATATGGCGGCTGCGAAGGCGGCGGGGCGTATGGAATTCGCGTGGAGACCATGCCCCTTCCCAATCAACCAGGCGCCATGACCAATGACACGGTCAGCGGCAACACCATCAACGTGGCGGCCAATGCCTGCAATGCCATGGGCTTTGACCTGATCTATATTCCGGCCAGCGCCAGCGGAATTAACGTCACCAACAACACCATCACCACCACGAATGCAGGGCAAAGCGGGGTGCAGGATGCCGGCTTCCAGTTCGACGACTCGTTCGGCAACGGCATCAACATCACCGGCAACACCGTTACCAGCGCCAATGAGTGGATGTACGGCGCCTGGGACGGCAACAGCGGTATCACGGTAGGCCATAACACCTGGAACGGCTCGCCGCAGCTGACCTTCCTTGCCGGAGACGGCGGTTGCGACCCGACCCAGACCGACAGTGCAGCCTCCTGCCCTGTCAGCATCAACATCACCGACGCCCTGCCCAACAAGGCAACTTGCGGACCGTACAGCGAAGCCACCGTGACGATCAACGGTCAAACCACGGAATGCAAGGCGAAGCAGTAAAACTCAGCAAGTTGCTACAACCCAAAAAAAGCAATCAGACTGCTCTCGGTCTGATTGCTTTTTTTTTGGCAAGAACTCTTTGCTCCCCTGTACGCTCCCGCATCCGAAATCGTTTGCCATCCTCGCTGCCATGGGCATACTCTTGCGGATGGAGCCAGACCTACACCGGAGCGACACCCTGTAGACGCTCCGTGGTTAAGCGCAAAACTCATGCTCCTGCGATCTTCCCTCATCGACCAGATCGAACTACGATGCTAGGTCTTCGCTCGACAACTGGAACAGCCCGAATCGACAATCCGCACAATGACCCGCCGAAGGCAATACAACCAACCTTGGAGGCAGAATTCTGATGGATAAGGACATGAAAATCACGCGACGCAGCCTGCTCAACTCTGCTGTCCTACTTGCGGCGGCGCAGTCGACGCCCGCCAGCGCCGCGCTTGCTCTTGGAGCTGGACAGACGCAACCGCACAGCGCGATCACGCGCGATTCTCAAGCCAGGAACCGTGATCCGCGACCCAACATAATCTTCATCATTGCAGACGATATGCGTCATGACGATCTCTCCTGCACCGGCCATCCCTACGCCAAGACGCCGAATCTCGATCGAATCGCCCGCGAAGGCGTGAAATTCAATAACGCCCGCTGCACTACCCCGCTTTGTTCTCCCAGCCGCGCCAGCAATCAGACCGGCCTCTATGTCCACAGTCACCGCATCGTCAACAACGACAGGAATGGTGAAGCTGAACTCAGTCATCGCCTGCCCACCTTTTCCCGCATTCTCTTCAATGAAGGCTACGAATCCGCATTTGTAGGCAAATGGCACATGGGTTTCGATGACACCGTCCGTCCTGGCTTCGACTATTGGGTCAGCTTCCGAGCGGTTGGCATGTATCAGAACATGATCTTCAATGTGAATGGGGTGCGCGAGCAAAAACGCGGCTACACCACCGATTTCATTAACGATTACGCAGTCAAGTTTATTCAGCAGCCGCACAGCAAACCCTTCGTCATGCACATTGGGCATAAAGCACCGCACTTTCCCTTCCTGCCTGCCCCCGAGGACGACGCTCTGTACAAGGATGCTCCCTACGACGTGCCTGCCATCCCTCCCAGCGATCTCGAAGGCAAACCCGTCATGCATCGAAAGACGGAGCCCATCGATGCGTTGCATGTCGAAGGCGTCACTCCCGAACCCATGGAGTCCAGGTTCGGTCGCCCCTCCGATCTGGCGTCTATCACCCGCGACCGCGCCCGCTGCGTCGCTTCTCTCGATCGCGGCATAGGCATGCTCTTCGACGCTCTCGAACGCACTGGCCAACTCGACAATACCCTCATCATCTTCACCAGCGATCACGGATTTCTCATGGGCGAGCATGGAATCAACGCACACAAGCGCTGGGCCTATGAACCATCCGTTCGCGTGCCGCTGTTGATGCGCTATCCCAAGGCCATTGCCGCAGGCAGCCACAGAAATCAGAACGCGCTCAATATCGATATCGCCCCCACTATACTTGACGTGGCTGGAGTCAAGTCGCCAGTCCCCATGCACGGCACCTCTCTCTTGCCCGTGCTTCGCAACGCCAACGCCCCGCTACGCGACACATTTCTCTGCGAATATTTCCTGGAGACCTTCGTGCCCGGAGTTCCCGACTGGCAATGTGTTTTCCAGGAAAACTGGAAATATATTCACTACCAGAACCTCACCGGAATGGATGAGCTATACGATCTTTCCAGCGATCCGAAAGAGGTGAGAAACGTGATTGGCGATGCTTCCAATCGGCGGCGCTTGAGGGCAATGCAAGCCGAACTGCCGCGCTTGCTGGCCGCTTCCCATACGAATCTCGCCATGGTGTGACCCTGCGGAGAATTGCGACCCGCGAGAAATGCGCCGGCGCCCACACCACGGAAGCCGGTCACAGCCGGGCGAGATCAGTGCGCTTCGATTTTGTTGGCGATCCGATCGTATTCCGCGCGGGTAAGGATATGCCGTCGCACCAGCTCCGCCGAATTGCTGTACGGACGGCCGGCAATAATCCTGTCCGCCGCCGCGCTGTCGATTCCGGGCAGCGTCTCCAGCCGCAGTTTGGTTGCGTCGTTGATATTCACCGCACCCCGTGGCTTCAATCCATCAAAGACACCTTGCGCCACAGCCTTGGTATCCCGAGCCGCGGTCCGGGTTGCATTTGCTGTATCCTGCCGGATTTGATCGGGAGTCGGGCTTTTCGGCGTGCAGCCAGTCATTGCAAACAGCCCCAACATCGCGACGACGGTCCATCTCATCCCAGCTTAGATGCGGAAATCGCCCCAGCGTTGACAGATCCACTGGAAATTTTAGGCGTTCCCACCACCACAGATCGTCCTCTCCTCGTATACCCTACAGGCAGCCACTGGCTCGGTAGTGCGCACCTTTCTCTGCCGCGGTCTCAAGGATCTCGATGGCCACCACCTCTTCGCTCCCGACCCTGCGCAAGCAAGTCTTCGTCCGCGGAGTGGTACAGGGAGTCGGTTTCCGCCCCTTCGTCTACAATCTTGCCGCGTCGCTTGGGTTGTCCGGCTACATTCTGAATTCCTCTTCCGGCGTCACCATCGAGGTGGAAGGCCTCCCTGCCGCCATCGATCAGTTCCTCCACGCGCTGCAAGTCGACCCGCCTCCGCTGGCGCAGATTGCGGACATCACCGTCACCGATATCCCTCTGCAGCGTGAATCGGGTTTTTCCATTCGCGAAAGTATGGCACAAGACGGCGCCTTCTCCCTGGTCTCGCCCGACGTGGCCACCTGCGACGATTGCTGGCGCGAGTTTGGCGATCCCTCGAATCGTCGTTATGGATATCCCTTCACCAATTGCACCAACTGCGGCCCCCGCTACACCATCGTCCAGGACATCCCCTATGACCGACAGAAAACTACGATGGCCCCGTTTCGCATGTGCCCGCTCTGCCAGGCGGAATATGAAGATCCCTCCAATCGACGTTTCCATGCCCAGCCCAACGCCTGCCCTGTCTGCGGACCCAGCGTGGTGCTGGTTCCCGCCGGCTCGCAGTTTCCAGCGGCGTGCGATTACTCCGGCAGCCAAAATTCTGCTCTTCCCGTTTTGCGAAAAGTTCGCGATCTCCTGCACGCGGGCGAGCTGGTCGCAATCAAAGGACTCGGCGGATTCCTGTTGGCCTGCGATGCTCAGAACGATGCCGCCGTCCAGTCACTGCGCCGCCGCAAACATCGCAGCGATAAACCGTTCGCCCTTATGGCCCGCGATATCTCCGCGGTAGAATCCTTTTGCGTCGTCACTGACGCGGATCGCGTCGCGCTCCAGAGTCCCCGCCGTCCGATTGTCATTCTGCAGCGACGCCCGGACGCGAACCTCTCGCGCGATCTTGCCCCCGGCAATGACACGCTCGGCGTCATGTTGCCCTACACGCCGCTGCATTATCTTCTCTTCAGCGATTCCCCAGACGACCCATCGCAGTTCCCGGCACTGGTCATGACCAGCGGCAACTTCAGCGAGGAACCGATTGTCACCGCCAACGAAGAAGCATGGCAGCGCCTTGGGTCTGTCGCTGATTGGTTTCTGTTTCACAATCGCGACATTTATATGCGTGCCGATGATTCGGTTGTGCGCACCTTCCAGGGTCGCGAGCGCGTGATGCGGCGTTCTCGCGGGTATGTGCCGCAGCCGGTGGACCTCGCAACTCCGCTGCGCGAACTGCTTGCCTGCGGCGCGGAGCTGAAGCATACCTTCTGCCTCACCAAGGGCAGCTACGCCATTCTCAGCCAGCACATCGGCGATCTGGAAAATTACGAGACCTTGCGCTTCTTTCAAGAAACGCTTGCGAACTTGAAAAAGCTGTTTCGCGTCGAGCCGCGCACCGTCGCCTATGACCTGCACCCCAACTACATCAGCACCCGCTTTGCCCTCGCCCTTCCCATCGAACGCAAAATCGGTGTGCAACATCATCATGCCCACATTGCCGGCTGCATGGCGGAAAATCACCTCACCGGCAAAGTCATCGGCGTGGCCTTCGATGGCACTGGCTATGGCGTCGACGGCAAAATCTGGGGCGGAGAATTTCTCATCGCAGACCTCGCTGGCTTCGAACGCCGCGCGCACCTGCGGTACGTTCCCCTGCCGGGCGGCGACGCTGCCATCCGTCAACCCTGGCGCATGGCGCTCAGCTATCTCCGCGACAGCATGGGTCCAGGACCGCTTCCCGCATCGTTGGAATTTCTGCGGAATGTCCCGGAAAAACAGTCTGCATTGGTAGACGCAATGATTGCCCGCCGCATCCAGAGCATGGATACCTCCTCTGCCGGGCGGCTCTTCGATGCCGTGGCGGCCTTGGTCGGACTGGGTTCTGCCGTTACGTTTGAGGGGCAGGCAGCTATTGCGCTGGAATCGGCAGC
>JAJYSL010000214.1 GCA_021793595.1 Acidobacteriota bacterium | reverse complement strand
TTGATCGTTTTCGGGGTGCCGTTCAGGGTCAAGGTCAGGCTGCCGGTAATCAAGTCGGAAGAGTTGGCAAAATCGTTCGAGTAATAGGAGTTGGTCTGCGCCAGGGTGTTGACCACCACGGTATGACTGCCGGCAATGGCGGTGTTGCTGGCGGAGGTAAGCTGCAATACGCTGGTATTCGAGCTCGACCCCTGCATCGAGGCCAGCACGCCTTGAAAGTTCGTCAGCTCCTGCAGGCTGGTTGTCAGATTGGAAAGGTCTGTGCCGAGTGCGGTATAGGCTGTGTCTTCGCTTTTCAGTTTCGTCAACTGGTTATTCCAGGGGGTTTCCACGGCCTTCATACTTGCCGTGATTTGACTGACGGTGGTGGCAACATCGAAGCCCTGACCACTCGTCGGCGAACCAAAAGAAATTCCAACCGGAGTACCCATCGTAACCTCGACAGAAGTCTCTGCTTGCAGGGAAGAAGGCAAGCATTCGGCCATTTATAAGGCCGCTTCTAAAGCTTTGCTGAGAAATGCCGCGCCGAAAACAGTTGGGGAAACTGCCTTCGACGCGGGCGGAGGAGGGACTATTGCAACAGTTTCAAGACTTCCTGCTGCACGGTCTGGGCCTGCGCCAGGGCGCTGATGCCGGTCTGGCTCAGGATCTGGTACTTCGACAGGTCGGAAGTGGCTTGGCCGTAGTCGGTGGCCATGATGCTGTTCTGCGCCGAAACCACGTTGGTCTGCTCCGTGCTTTCAACATTCGCCGCAGAATTCAGCGTATTGATCTGCGATCCCAGGTAACCGCGTTGGGCGGCGACATCGGATATGGCTGAATTGATGGCCGTTAGGGCTGCTTGCGCATTGGTGGAGTTGGTTAGACTCGTTGTGCTCAGGTCCTGCCCAGTTCCGGCAGTGTACGAGATACCGTTGGCTGCTGCACCACCGCTGGCAGTGAAGGTGGGGGCAACGCCAGCAGCAGAGAGGGTAAAGGTGGTGAACGCACCGCCGGTAGAAGAGACCACCAGGCTGGAGAATCCGCCCGCCGTTTGCACGGTTGCGGAAACACCGCTGATGTTTGCACTGTTGATGGTCGATGCGATATCGGCGACGGTCGAACCACTGGCAATGGTAAGCGTATTCGTGGAACCAGCGCCCACCTGGATGGCCAGTGTACCAGCTGCCGTGGTTGCGGCTGTCGAGGAAATGCCGGAACCGGTTTCAACATTCGCCGTGGTTGCCGAGCCAATAACTCCACCCACATCGCCGACGCTGGAGGAGGACAACGATTTAATGTTCAGCGTGTCGACGCTGGACCCGATGGCCGAAGCATCTCCGGTGAAAATTGCGGTGCTGGATCCGAAGACTGCGACGCCGTTATAGCTCGATGTTGCACCGATGTTGTTCACTTCGGCCAGAATCGATTGATACTCCTGGTTGGCGGCGGCATCCTGCGAGCTATTGAGCGTACCGTTGGAGGCTTCCGTTGCCAGCGTAACAGCGCGATTCAACAGATTCGTCACCTGCGACAGCGCGCCGTCGGCCACCTGCAGCAGACCGACGCCACTGCTGGCGTTGGTTGCAGACTGTGTGAGTGCGGCTGAATTTGCACCGAGACCGTCGGCCAGGGAAAGGCCGGCAGCATCGTCGGCTCCAGAAGGGATGCGCGAACCAGAGGAAAGCTGCGTCAGCGTGTTCTGAAGGCTGGCGTTGGTCTGGTTCAGATTATTTTCCGCGTAGATTGCGGAGATATTATTTAAGACACCTAATGACATACGATTGGCTCCTGTACATGTGGTTTTACTTGCGAGCCTCCCGCCCTTGACCTGTCAACCGGAGCTTGAAACGCCTGCGTGCCGGCTTCGAGGGCATCCATGGTCAGGAACCTCGTGCTCACCCCTTTCATCGACCCTAGGCCGGTGCACTTTATATTTTCGTGCGAAAAATATTCAAAATATCTTCTCCCGATCGGTCCTGAAAGAAGAGGCTCTCGATTCGTCCTATGACATGTTCATCCTTTCTCTAGCTATGCCGATAGAACTCTTGAGAGAGAAACTCCAGAGAGAGAAGCAGGGACCATGATTGAACTGACACGGCTCAACGGAGAACACATGGTGGTCAACAGCGACCTGATTCGCTATGCGGAAGAAAATCCGGATACCGTCATCACGCTGGTGACAGGAGATAAGATCGTCGTCTCAGAGTCCACCCGAGAATTGATCGAACGCGTCATCGCCTTTCGTGCCCGGCTCTTGCAATCTGCATTTCCTGGCGGTACGGTCGCGGTCGATCCCAGCCATCCCATTGCTGCTATTACCGCTTCCGCAACCCAGGCTGCCGCTACGACTCTTCCCCAAGGCATGACTCGTAACGATCGGAATGAAAGATGGCGGCGGCGGGGGCGCGAGACGGACTAAGCCCCGTCAGACTTTTCAGCCAAGCGGAGCAAGCCATGGACAAAAGTAGCTTTGGCGGGATTCTGCTCGCCATCGGCGGCATTCTGACCGGCATGATGCTGGAAGGAGGAAAGATTGGCCAGATTCTGCAGCCGACTGCCGCCATGATTGTGTTCGGCGGTACGTTCGGAGCGGTGATGGTACAGTTTCCGCTCTCAACCGTCGTGGCGGCAGTAAAAAATCTGGTCCGGGTCTTCTTCATCAAAGAGCCGGACGGAGAGGCTGTGGTTCACCAGCTTGTGGCCTTTGCCAACAAAGCGAGGCGCAGCGGGATCGTTTCTCTCGATGAGGACCTGGAAAAGGTCACAGATCCCTTCATGAAGCAGGCGCTGATGCTTGCGGTCGATGGCACGGAGCCGGCCGAATTGCGGAAGATCATGCAGCTGGATTTGGACAATCGTAGCGAAGCGGAGGACCGGATTCCGCACGTGTTTGAATCCGCGGGAGGGTTCTCACCGACTATCGGCATTATCGGGGCCATTCTTGGCCTCATCCAGGTGATGCAACACCTAGATAACATCACCGAAGTGGGGCGCGGCATTGCAGTGGCGTTTGTCGCCACCATCTATGGCCTTGGATTGGCCAACATCATTTGCCTCCCTTCCGCAGGAAAGCTCAAGATTCGCTTCCGTGCGGAACATCTGCAAAAGGAGCTGATGCTGGAAGGCGTCATTTCCATCCTGGAGGGCATGAATCCGCACATGGTGGAGTTAAAACTAAGGACCTTTCTTGCGGAGCAGAAAGAGGTACCGGAAGGCGTGAAGGTATGAGCCGCAAAAAAAAGCAGGAGCACGTGAACCATGAGCGCTGGATGGTGTCCTATGCCGACTTTGTGACGCTTCTCTTCGCCTTTTTTGTGGTGATGTTTGCCAGCTCGCAGCAGGACCACAGAAAAACACAGGAGGCGGAGACCTCCATCCGCACGGCTTTTCGGAGCATGGGGATCTTTCCCGGCACCACGAAACAACCCAATCTGATCCGCATCGTCACCGTTTCTTCCCGGGCCGCGCCAACGGCAGAGGACGTGGAGTCGATGGCCCTGGTCATGGAGGATCTGAAGAATTTGAAGCGCCGGATGGAACGCGTGCTGGCGCCTGATATTGCCAATGGAACTGTGACCGTCACGCTGGGGCGGGCAGGCTTGCTGATTTCCCTGCGCGACGCCGGATTTTTTCAGAGCGGTTCTGCAATTCCGATCGCATCCTCCTTGCCTGCACTGAACGAGATTGGCAGGGCCATCGCTCCAACCCCATACGACGTCCGCATTGAGGGTCATACCGACGATGTGCCGATCCACGACGCTCAATATGCCGACAACTGGGAGCTTTCCACGGCCAGGGCCACCGCGCTGACGCGCCTGTTCATTGAACGCGATCAGATCCTTCCGGCTCGATTATCCGCAGCCGGATACGCGCAGTATCACCCTGTCGCCAGCAACCTTACGGCTGAGGGTCGCAGCAAAAATCGGCGGGTCGATATCATTGTGCTTCCCATCCGGCGGCCATCCATGGAAGTAGAGGTTCCGTCCGCGGGAAGGAAACCGGATGGTTTGCCGCGCCCACCGCGGCGGACTCGGCAGTTCCTGCCGGGATCTCGATTGCACGCGGTTGCTTCCGGATCGCCGCGACTTACCCCAGGGAGTTCGGCGGTGACGCGTTTCCATTAAGGCCTGCCCACATGCCCTGTGCGAGATCGAAACGCGAGCGCGAAATGAACGGTGGATATAGGTGTATATATCAGAGCCGCTCGCGATTACTTCAAGACTGTGAACAATGTGGGCTCCTGATCGAGAGCCGCAATGGTATCGAGCAGCGCGGTTCCTTGCGTTTCCGACGCGCTCAATTCGGTGGCAACCTGAGTGGTGTTGGCCTGAATCAGCGTGTTCTGCACCGCCTGCAGTTGCGTCGTCTGGTTTTGCGTATAAGTACTGGCGGACTGCAACCCGGTAATAGAGTTGTCAAGAATCACGCGCTGTTGCGAGATGTTTTGGAGATCGGTGTTCAGGGCGGTGGTGTCAGTAATGTCGGCGTTTCCTGAAGAGAAGCTGGCAATCAGGTTGCTCAGAGTTGCCAGAATTCCGGTCGTGCCGGAGCCGAAGATCTGATTCCCCGGCACATTCAGAGCAAAATTCTGACCCGAAGGACTCTGAATGGAATTCTGTACCGTGTCTCCGGAATAGACGACGGTCGATGGAGTGGTGCTCGTATCCAGAGAAAACGGCTGCGTGGAGGTCTTACTGCCGGAGAAGACGAACTGCCCTTGATAACTGGTATTGGCGAGAGAGAGGATCTCCGACCGGACCCCGGTCAGTTGATTGGCGATCGCGCTGCGATCACTCGAATTCAGCGTGCCGTTGTTGCCCTCGGTCGCCAGGGAGATGGCCTGCGTAATCTGCGAGACGATACTTCCCAGAGCGGTATCGGTGACTTGCAGGGCGCCGGTGACGCCGCTGGCCGTTTGTACGAAGTTGTCGTTCGCGCCTATCTCGGAACGCAGCAGAAAATCCTGCGAGGCAGCGGAGGGGTTGTCCGACAGGCTGTTGACGCTGACGCCGGTTGCAAGCTCCGTGCCATACTGCTGCTGGTTAGCCGCGTTTTGGTTGGCGGCGCTGACCAGATTTTGCACAAAATGTGGATCGATTCGCATGCTCTCCTCGTAAGCGGACATATCGCCGAACTACGCGACTGCAGTCTGAACTCCAAGATTCAAGGCACTCATGACAAGCGTATCGACGATGCTGAACACCTGCGATGCGGACTGGTATGCCTGCTCGTAGGTTTGCAAGTTGGCCGCTTCCTCGTTCAGGGAAACGCTGGAAAGAGAGTTAATCTGCGACTGCACCTGAGTCAAGGACGCCTGCTGGGCCTGGTTTTCAGTGTTCAGCCCGGACACCTGGCTCCCGAGTTGAGAAATGAAGGAGGCGTAATAGTTGCCCGGTGTCTGGCCGCCGACGGTGGCGAGATTCTGAACATTGATCATCGATTCCAGGTTGGTGTTGTCTCCCGGGCCGTTTCCGGCGGCGGACGCGGCAATCAACGATGGATTCGTCAGCGCCACCGAAAGACTGGCAGCGGGATCGGTTGCGGAGATTGTGAACATGGGTTGCCCGGCGGTTCCATTCAAGTCTGTGCCAGCGGTCTGCACGGAGTTGATCTGGTTCGCCACCGCGAAGGCCAGAGTATTGATCTGGCCCAGGATGGAGGGAATGTTCTGATCGCGCGCGGTCAACAGCCCGGCCAGTTGACCTCCGCCGCCGGCCTGGGCAGCGGTAATGTCGGTCGTTGCTCCGGGAGCGTTACTGAAAACGTCGGTGCTGCCGCCGACATTGCTGGTGGTCAGCTGAAATGCCTGGTTCTCGGACAATAGCAGAGCGCCACTGGTCGTGGTCACAGTCAGGCTGTTGTTTTGATTCGGAACGACATTGATTCCGATGTATTGCGAAAGCTGCTGAAGATCGTACTGCCGCTGATCTTCCATCTGGCCCGTATTCGAAGTCGGGCCGGCTGTGGAGATCTGGTGATTGAGTTGCGCGATCGATGTAAGCAGTGGATTGATCTGATCGACAGTGTCCTGCACCTGGGTGTTTAAGGAATCAGTTTGCTGGCCGAGTTGCGAGGCAGCGCTGTTGAAAGAGGAGGCCATCTGCCCAGCCTCCGTAAGCACGCTTTCTCGCAGGGAAACACTGGAAGGATTGGCAGCCAACGCGGTCAGCGAATTGAAGAAATTACTAACCTGATCGCCCAAGCTGTTCACGCCGGTACTGCCGCTAGTCGCGGTTGTTACCTGGTTGAAAATATCTTCCACTTGCGTCAGGGCGGTCCACTGGCTGTTGGTGGCCTGCTGGGCCTGCGTTTGCTGCTGGACGGATGCATTCAGAACCAGACTGCGCTGGGATTGGGTCGCTGTCATCTGCACGCCCTGGCCATAGGAGATCCCGTTGATGGTGACCGAATCGTTGGCCTGGAACAAGGGAACTTCACGGGTATAGCCGGGGGTGTTCGCGTTGGCCACGTTATTGGAGGTGACGTCAAGCGCCGACTGATCGGCCGTGAGCGCGCCCGTCATGATCTGCAATGCGGAATTCAGTGTCGCCATTGTCGCTATCCTCTCCGCAATGCCGCTTCATCTCTGGCTTTCACAGCAGGAACGTTTCCGGGAAATCGTCTCCAGCGCATGGAAGCCGAGTTCTTCATTATCGCAATGGAAATGCGTAGCAGCCCGTGTCCTGGGCCTGCTGCGCGGCCACCGAAGTGGCGCGGAACAATTTCAGGTTTCGCTCCGACTGCCGCAACAACGCGCCCAGCAGACGATACGCGGGAAGCAGCGCCGCAGCCTCTTCCGGTGAGAGCGGAACGGCCGCCATTGACTGAACTTCGGGCCGGATTCGCTCCATCGCCGGAGCATCAAGGGCTGTCAATGCGGTTATCGCGTCGTCGATCAATTGCTGCAGACGGCTCATGCTTGTTTTCCTATCTTCCCTGCGGCGGGCATTGGCGTGCGTATGCCCAGATGTATTGTCCAAGCCACCTTCAGCCCAGAAGGCTCTGCATCATTTTTTCGGCAACCTTTTCCGCGGACACCTGATAGGTGCCTGCCGCAATCGAAGCGCTGACGCTTTGCACCTTTTCCATGCGCACATCAGAGAATGCGGATTGTGCCGCAGCCAGACCGCTGCTGCTTAGATCCGCCTGGTCGGTTTTGCCGCCATTTGGAATCGCCGCCTGCGATGGCGATGCAGTCGCGTTTGAAGTTGCAGGCGCTGTATTGCCTGTCTGCTGCGAACGCATAAGATCCGGAAGACCATTCAATATACCGGACAGGTTCATTGCGTATTCCTCCACATTTCAATAAATCGGCAAAATGGAAGCAGGCTTT
>JAJYSL010000213.1 GCA_021793595.1 Acidobacteriota bacterium | reverse complement strand
CGTATGCGCAATCCACAACGACTCCTGCACCCGCCGCTCTTCCCGCCTGCCCATCGCCATACTCGTTAGACGCTTTCTACCTACAATGGTCTCTCCCCCTAACTGCGACTTTCACCACGGACTGCTAAGGTGAGGATGTGGGCCGTGAAGACTTGAGGACCTTCATAGATGTGATATGTGACATCGACGTGATGCGGATCGCTCTTGGACACGGATTTTGCGGATTCACGAAAGGTTGCGGTGAGATAGCCCAGCTCCAAATATCGGGCGAGAATATTGTTTCGGTCGGTCTGTACAAGTTTTGGCGAGTAAGGTTTGCCTGGGGCGAGCTGTAGGCCTTTCGGTGCAAACTGAGCTTCCGTCAAAGTCTTGGCGCCGTCTATGTGCAGGGAATTGACCACATCCCGGGTACCAGGTTGGATATGAAATGTGACCCGAATATTCTCTCCATTATTTACCACTGCGGGAGTTACTTTGACGTCGCTGAATCCTTGTGACTTGTAGACGTTGGTGAGATTCCTTGTGCTGCTGCGGACCAGAGATTCGCTGTATTTGCCGCGCGAAAGAAAGCGAGCCCTTTTCACAGTGACAAAAGGCATCAATTTCTGCGTTGTCCCAGTCCGATTTCCTACCAGTTGCACCACCTCCACCTTGTGCTTCCGCCCCTTCATAATTTGGTACACGATGGTGTCGCCGGAGGGGGATTTCTGAAAATGCGATTCCACTTTGGTGTCAAAGTAGCCTTTGGACTGAAAGTAGGAGATGAGATACCGATTGCCTTCCTGCACAACTTCATCATCCACGCCGATTCCCTGGTACACAGGCAAAAGAGACTTGCGCGTCCAACTCCACAAGTGCGCGCCCTCAATCTTCACGCGAATCACGGGGCCGGTGTCGATATCGAAGTGAATGTCTGCGCAATTTGTGGCAGCGATATATTCCGCACCTGATAGTTTCACGTGCGCGTTCAAGTAGCCTTGTTTAGCCAGCTTGCTCTGCAGATATCGTGAAGCGTTGGTCAGTGTTTTTCGGCGATAGTTTTTCCCTGGACGAATTGCCGCTCCGCGGAGACGTGCCCACAATGTGTGAAGATCGTGGCGGAGCTTTGCGGTCTGCTGCGGCGTTGTGCCAGCGATATCGATTCGTCCAAATTTACTGCGCCGGTTCAGAGTTGCATGGAAGACAACATCGACCAGTTTATGGGTCACGTCGATGCGAGTTTCAGGTTCAACCGTAGCGAGGAAGTATCCTTCGTGCCGGAAAAAAGCAACGAGGTTGCTCGTGGATTGTCGAATGTCATCGGTATTGTACGCCTCCTCTGGAGGGTAGTTCGTGACTTGTACCAGGCGCGAATAGGCGAAGCGTTCTGCGCCGGGAAATTGATAGATTCCGAAGTAGTACGCGGGCTCCAAAACCATCAGCACGCGCACTCCGTTCGCCTCGGGAGAGACATGCAGTCGGATCGTTATGAATTTTCCAGTTCGTTTCAAGTTGGCGATCGTCGCGTTCATCTTTTCCGTTGAAAACGGTTCGCCGGCATGTTGCGCAAGGCTGGATTCGAATTGACTTGTGTGCAAATCCGGCTGTCCCGCAAATTCGATTTCGGTGACTTTCTGTCCTTCGTACGAAGGCAAAAGTTCTGCTGTCTGCGGTGATGTTTTTGGCGCCTCGCTGTTTACCTGCGCAAGAACCGGCGAAGGGAATACAAATCCCACGCCTGCGAGCAGGACGACGAATAATGTGGCCATCCATGGCAATACAGAGTGTGAGGGGACGCGGACGCCATAATGCGCATTTGGGGAGGAGCGAACTCGATATACAAACCCTCTGCGTCTCATACCGCCGCACTATAGGATGCAGGCCGCGTCCACAGCGGTTTTACGCGATGGCAGGACTCGCCTGAGCGGGATGAAATGGAGGGAATTGACCTGCGCGCAAGTTGACGCGCGAATCTCGAGCCGCATAAAGCCGAGGTCGATCCGCACCTACGAATGTTGCCGCTAGATACCTCTCACGTCGACCCATTGCCTGGAGAGATGACTTTTCAGCTGAGCGTCCATCAGCAGCATGTGCCGCAAGCCGTCGACTAGCTCGGGATAATCCGCCGGCGCGTTCGGTTGTTGAATCGATGCATAAAAGCGTCGAAAGACTTGCTTGAAGGTGTCGTCATAGCCTTCGCTATGCCCACAGGGAAGGTCCGCATAACTGCGTGCCTTCTCCTTCATCAGCCCAGGATCCTTGATGTAAAGGCCATTGGCGCTTTCACGATGTCCAACCCACAATTCGTCCGGGCGCTCCTGGTTCCAGCTGACCGACGCTTTGGTGCCAAAGATTTCCATCCGCAGTTGGTTCTTGCGTCCTGCGGCCATCTGGCAGGCCGTCATTGTGCCACGCGCGCCTTCGTCCATTTGAAAGACGACCGCGCCAAAGTCTTCTGTTTTGACAGACACCTGTTCACCGCCGCTCGCAGGCAATGTCGATAGCTGGGCGATGGAAGCCTGAACGTTTTTCGCGGGCCGTTGGCGCGTCGGATAAAACGTCTCCAGGTCGGCGCAGAGGGAACGAACTCGTAGTCCCGTGACATGCTCGGCCATATCGAACCAGTGGGTTCCAATGTCTCCCATGGTGCGCAACTGTCCACCCGCATCGGAGTCAATGCGCCAGTTCCAAGCCGACTCATCCAGCAACCAATCCTGCAGGTAGTTGCCCTGGATCATTAGAATCCTGCCGAGTTCGCCGTCTTCGCGCATTCGGCGCATTTGCTGGACCATCGGGTAATAGCGGAGGTTATGGCAGACGCAATTTCGCAGATTTCGATCGCGGGCGAGTTTGAGGAGTTCTTCCGCCGTTTCAATCGAGGTAGAAAGAGGTTTCTCGCAAAGAATATGTTTGCCGGCCAGTAGCGCGTCCTTTGTCATCGCGAAGTGAAGTGCGTTCGGAGTGCAGATGTGGATCGCATCGATGCTGGCATCACGCAACACGTTGCGATAGTCGGAATCGAACTTCTCTATACCGTAGCCGGTGCCCAGGCGTTGGGCTGAGGCCAGCTCTCGTCCCACGATCGCAACGACATCGACACCCTCGATGCGGCGCACCGCCTCCAGATGGACGCGCCCCATGAATCCCGTTCCAAAAATTGCCGTTCGAATTCGCTTCAATTCCGCTCCTTAAATGACAGCCTGATGAACATCGCGAGTGTAGACCGCATTTCGAAAACCTATCCAATCCACCAGGGGGCCGTGGGTTGCTGCTCGATGACAAGTTCACGAAGAAACTGCGCTGCTTTGGTCAGCCCTTCCTCGGGAGACATCAGGCTATCTTCGTGCTCAATAGAGAGGACACCGTCGTAGCCGAACATCCGTAATGTGGAAACGAATTCCTTCCACCATTCCGCTCCGTGGCCATAACCGCAGGTACGAAAGATCCAACCACGATTGCGCTCATCTGTGTAGGGTTTGGTATCCAACACGCCCGTTCTGGGCAGGTTGGCTGGATAGAGCTGCGTGTCTTTCGCATGTACGTGGAAAATGGCGTCATCCAATATGCGGATGGCAGCGATGGGATCGATACCTTGCCAGAACATGTGGCTGGGATCGTAATTACATCCGACCGCTGGACCCGCAGTCGCCCGCAGCCGCAGCAGGGTTTCGGGGCTATAGACGACGAAGCCGGGATGCATTTCAACGGCGATTTTCACATTGTGCTGCGACGCGAAGTTTCCATGTTCGATCCAATATGGCGTCACGACTTCATTCCACTGCCAATCGAGAACGTCGAGATAGTCGGGCGGCCAGGGACAGGTTACCCAGTTGGGCGCGGTGGAGTGAGGCGAGTCGCCAGGGCAGCCGGAAAAGTCGACGACGACCGGAACCCCAAGTTTCTCTGCCAGCAGAATTGTTTTGCGACTGATGTCACGGGCTTGTTGCGCAAGTGCGGGATTGGGATGCAGCGGGTTCCCGTGGCAGCTGAGGGCGCTGATGTCGCATCCTTGATCCGCGAGCAGCCCCTGGAAGTCGGCAAGCTGACGGCCGTCTTCCAGCATTGACAATTTGCAGTGGGCATCGCCAACATAATTTCCCGTAGCCAGCTCTACCGTGGAAATGTGGAGCGCCTTGAGTTTTGCCAGCACATCTTTCAGCGGCAGCTGAGACAACAGCGGCGTAAAGACTCCAACTCGCATACAGATTCTCTTCTCTTAGTTAGTCAAAGACGACGCAGACTGGGGAGTCGAGCGGGTACTGGCGGCCGGTGGACGCCAGTTTTCCAGTTTCAGGGTCGCACTTCAGGATGACGATATTTGCCGTGTCCTGATTTGCTACGGCCAGCCATCGACCATCGGGCGCAACGGCAAAATGCCGCGGGCTCCCGCCTTCGCAGGAAATTCTCTGGATCAAGGTAAGGTGGCCGTTCGAGGGATCGATGGAAAAGCCAGTGATACTGTCGTCTCCGCGATTCGATCCATAAAGAAAACGTCCATTGGGGTGGACTTGTACCGTCGCCGCGTCCGTGGGAGACTTGTGCTCCTTCGGCAGCGATGAGATCACCTGAAAGCGAGTGAGCGTTCCCTTGTCGCCGTTCCAATCCATGCATTCGATAATGCTGCCCATTTCTGCGATGGAATAGGCCCATTTTCCGTTCGGATGAAAGGTCAGGTTGCGCGGGCCGGAGCCGGGCGTTGCGCTGTAATACGGTGGATCGTTCGGCGTGAGCTTCGGTGTTGCCGGATCAAAGCGAAACACCATGATGCGATCCAAGCCCAGATCGTTCACTAGCAGAAATTTATTTTCTGGAGACACGGTCGTGCAATGGGTGTGCGCCTCCTTCTGTCGTTCAGGATCGATGCTATGGCCTTTGAAAAAAATGTTGGAGACAGGCAGACTTAGACTTCCGCCGGGAAGAATTTTGTAGCTGGATACGCTGCCGCTGCCGTAATTGGCCACGAACAGCGCCTCGCCGCTGTGATCCGTTGTCAGGTTGCACGGAGCGGAGCCGCCCGATGGGACAACATTTTCAGGGATAAGCTTGCCAGTCGCGTGATTGATTGCAAATGCGGAGACCCTCCCGGTGGTGTGGTCCTGTTCATTCACGCAATATAGATGGTTATGGTTTGGAGACAAGGTCAGGAAGCTGGGATTTGGAGTTTTCGCGGCAAGGCCGATCTCTTCCATCTCTCCAGACTCAGGTTTCCAGCGGTACACGTAAACCCCCTGGCTGGATTTCTTAGTGTAGGTACCAATGTAGATTCGCTTGCTTCGACTGTTGGCAGCCAACGATAACTGGCTGACAACCGGAAGACTCGCAAGCCCCACGACGAAATTGCGCCGGGTGATTTTTTTCATGTTCCCAAGTGTAACTCGGGTTGATGCAGCGTGGCAGAGTCAGGCATAACTCGACACCGCACTCTTGTTCTTAGTTCCACGCTCCGCTGCCGCGCGTTCAATGTAACCACTGTCGCGAAGTGCCTGCAGGGGATCTTCGGCGAGCCCTCGCTCACGTCTCCACTGCCGCAGGGCCGGCCGTACGTCGGTCCAGAAGGCGGATCGCAAGCATTCCTCCGCTTCCACTAAGCGGCATTCACTTTGCAGTTGTGCAAGCCGGGTATGATCGACCAGGCAGGCTTTGGCATACAATTCCTGAGCCGTCAGCACGGTTTGCAGCATGGCTTCCACTTTATTTTTCAGGTTATGACTCTGGTCAACGACATAGGCGGGCGCAATGGCTTCGGGGTGCTCCGAGTGGTACGACAAAATCTCATGGAACAGACGGAAGGCCTGATACGGATCGATGGAACCCAGGGTGAGATCGTCGTCCGCGTAACGACGGTCGTTGAAGTGAAAGCCACCAAGCATTTTTTCGCGCTGCAGCCATGCCAGGATTTGTTCGATGTTCTGCGTTTGATAGTGATGGCCGATATCGACCAGCACGAAGGCTTGAGGTCCGGCTGCGCGAGCGAATAGCAGTGCCATCCCCCAGTCCGCGATATCGGTGTGGTAAAAGGCCGGCTCAAACGGTTTGTACTCGACCAGCATGCGTTGGCCGGGTGCCAGGGCCGCGTGGGTTTTGCATAGTCCTTCCTGAAACCAGTCGATGCGGTGGCGTATGTTTTGCGTGCCGGGATAATTGGATCCGTCGGCGAACCAGAGAGAAACATCGGCGTTGTTCAACTCGCGGGCGATGGCAACGGACTCCAGCACGTGGTCGAGCGCCTGTTGGCGGACTGCGGGATCAGGATTGCCGAACGAGCCAAATTTGTAATTCTGGCTCTCGAAAAGATTTGGATTGATTGCTCCCGCACGAATTCCGTAATGCCGGCTCAGGTCGCGAACCTTCGCTACGTCTCGTAGACCGTTTGGAAAATCCCACAACACGTGTGTCGCCATGCTGGGGCTGGCGCCAGATAGTTGATGTACTTGGGCGGCATCCGCAAACTTTTCCTCCAGGGTGCTGGCGGCCGAGGGCTGGACGAATTTCCCGAAGCGAGTACCCGTGTTGGCAAAGCCCCACGAGGGAACTTCGATCGCAAATTGATCGAGCTGCTTCGATAGGCGGTCAGTGATGGTTGCTGAATTTGCATCCGATGGGCCGAGTGTAGTCATAGAAGTTCTCCTCGTTCGGCGCTACTGCGCCGCTTATGCTGGGTGCGATTGGATTGTTGGAGTCGATTGCGCTTGTGCATCGATTAGCGTGCCTGCCCAAGAGGAGACTGCCTCGCGGTCCACCCCTTGTCGTTCCACATTTTCACCACACTCGCCCGCCGAGTCGAGCTGCAGCCTTTCCAGGGCAGCGAGTTGGATGGATACATTGCCCAATGTAGAGCTCTCTTGTGCTCCACGCACCAATTCCAATTGAGTCGCTCGTTGCGTGAGGCGGTTCAATAAGAAATTTCGGCTGCCGCCGCCGACAATATAGAGCCTTCGAAACTTCTTCGTCGTCAGTGCCTCGATCTGACGCAGGACAGCCGCATAACGTGCAGCGAGGCTGTGAAGGATCAGATTGATCATGGCTGGTGGCGAGGAGAGAAACGGTTTCGTCGGGACGCCGCCGTTTTCCAATTGCATGGCGATGCGTTCGGGCATGCGGCCCGGAGCGATCAACTGGGCATCATCCACGTCAATTAAAGCCTGCGGAGAAGGAAGCGTCGCGGCAACTTCGATCAATTCTTCTACGGTGCGATCTTCGCCATTGGTCTTCCATACTTCCATGCATTGATCTTGCAGCCACAGTCCATTGACGTTGCGCAGAAAACAGATTGTTCCGCCAATACCACCCTCATTTGTAAAGTTCAATCGCGCGGATTCAGGCCCTGCGCAGGGCTGATCCAGCAAGGTGCCGACCAGCGACCA
>JAJYSL010000212.1 GCA_021793595.1 Acidobacteriota bacterium | reverse complement strand
CGGATATGTGAAGTACCGCGCGACATTCAACCATCAAGGCAAGAAAGAACTTTTTCTTAATTCGTTCACGGAAGACGGCAAACAAGTTTTCCTGAACGGGAAGCCCGTTCCCGGTCTTTCAAAGCCTGCGAAATCCCTGGTGTTTCCGCTGCCCGGGGCTACCAAGCCTGGAACGAACCTGCTGGAAATCTCATATGAAGCATTCGGGAGCGCAAATGGAGATTTAGAGATGCAGGACTTGAAAGGGATTCAGTCCATTCGCATCGGCGACAGTCAGCAATCCACTCCAATTGACAAATTTCAGATCCAAAGATTTCCGGCGGCCAGGAAAGACGAGGGAATTGATCCGGACTACTCGTCGGGTGAGTGGCAGCAAGGGAGACTTGGGAGATCGGTAGACGCGCATGAGCTCGTACCCGCGTTCACATGGTTTCGCACCGCGTTTCCGCTGGTCAGCAGCCCGGAGTGGTTCTCTCCATTGAAAGTCACGATCGATGCTGATCGCGACGCACTCATGTATGTCAACGGAAAATTCATCGGATACTATCGCACGGTTGGACCTCAAAGAGATTTCTATCTTCCGGAGCCCTACCTACATTTCAACGGAAACCAGCAGAACGTTTTGACGGTGGTGCTAGCCTACGCAGAAGACTTAAATCCTCTGCGAAAACTTGTAGTCTCGCCCTACAGCGAGTTTGCAACCCGCAAAACAAAAGTTGAATTTCACTGGAAGAAATAACACCCAAACCGCCTTCAATTTTCCATCGATCATTCCTCGTCGAGGCCAAAGTCCACCTCAATGTGGCACGCCTGCGTCCGTCAGAACGGAGGCGTCCCGGCTTGGAGTCGGTGATTTCAAAGAGCTCGTATTGGTGGAGGCGAACGAATCAACCACTCTACGGCAGCAGCAGAGCGTCTCGGGAAGACTGCAAGCATGCGAGGAGCAGAACAAGCGATTTTCGCCGAAGTTCCGCACGAAATGCTGCTGATCGATCTTCACAATGCATTGCGCAGCCTGGTGCGCATAGAGTATCGCGTCTCTGTCGAAGGATCGGTGCGATACACTAGACCGTCGTTATCGTCGTGTGTTCGTTTTGCATGATGGTCCACTACTCTATTTTTGTGTTTCAGTGTTTGCTTCGTATTTGTCGAGTTCATTGTAGGTGTCTGAATGCGCCGATCGATCATAGTAGTAGGAAGTGTCAATCTTGACCTGGTATGCACCGGAAAGCGAATCCCCGCGCCTGGTGAGACAGTTACAGGCGAAAAGTTTGAAACGTTTCATGGTGGGAAGGGCGCCAATCAGGCGGTTGCCGTTGGGCGCCTCGGATTCCCCGTCAGTATGATCGCGAAGGTGGGCGATGACCAGTTCGGGTCGAGGCTTCGTCGGTCGTTGCGTGCGGCAAATGTAAACGTGCGAGCGGTGGGTACCGCCAAAGGCACAGCTTCCGGGGTGGCCCTCATCACGGTGGGCGGAGATGGGCAAAACAGCATCACGGTCATTCCTGGCGCAAATGCACAATTACTTCCGCGCGATTTGGAAAAATCCCTATCGCAACTGCGTGCTGCGGGAATGATCCTGACGCAGCTGGAGATTCCAATGGAGACGGTGGAGTATCTTGGCACCGTGGCAGCTCGGTTTCAGGTGCCGCTGATGCTGGATCCCGCACCTGCCTGCGCGCTTCCCCGTGAGATGTTGCGCCACGTAACGTATCTCACTCCCAATGAGACGGAAACGTGTGTACTGTGCGGAATTCGGCCTGAGGAATTGAATCTGGCTACGGTGGCGGAACTCGCGCAAAACCTAAGGGCGAGAGGCCCGGCAAACGTAATCGTCAAGATGGGAAAGCACGGGGCGTTTGCGGCTGGACCGAACAATTTGGGGCGGATGGTGCCTCCGGTCAAGGTGCGCGTTGTGGATTCGACCGCAGCCGGCGATGCATTCAATGGAGGCCTGGCTGTGGCTTTAATGCGAGGGTTGGGCCTGGAGGAAGCGGTTCGTTTCGCCGGAGCCGTAGCAGCATTATCCGTCACCCGAGCCGGAGCGCAACCGGCAATGCCGACTGCGGGTGAAGTGAAGAAGTTCTGGAGCGGGCGCTCCAGGAAGAAGTCGGCGCCCTCAAGCCGATAAACGAAAGCGGGACTCAGCATTGTCCTGTGCCGGATTTGGCAGGGTAGCTTCTTGCCTGACATTCGGTTCCTGGGCGAAAAGAGCTTGACAAACCTTAAACGGATAGAAGGGGCTTGACAGAGAAGAATTTGGAGGGGTATATTCGGTTCGGTTCGAAATGAAACGTTTCAAGGAAACGTTTCAAAAATAAAAACGAACCTTTTCGTGCCAATGTTCTTGCCGATGATTGCGACAATCTTCACCCAAATTTCCTCGCCGCAAGGCGCAGGAGGCTTCCTGCGGAGCGCAAGGGCTCATGGTGTTCAGCCAGGCTGGGAGCGAAGGGTGCGACGACAACGCGATGTGTTGCAAAACAGCAAGGCGCAATTTCTGCCTGAGGCGTCGGATGCCCTGGTTTCACGGAGGGATTCGCGTGAGACGAGCAGTCGTTAGGTAGGGCAGTGGAAACGGACAAGGTCGGCCAGGAATGTGGCTGTGTTTTGTCTTTTATTCAGGAGGCAGTCAATGAAAGTCCGCGAAACAGTTGGAAGCCAAGCATCGGTGCGATTTCTATATCGGACTCTTTTCGGGGTTTTGCTGGCGATTTTCACGAGTGGGGTTGCCAGCGCACAGACGTTCTCCGGCTCAATCGCCGGCACAGTCACCGATACCGGAGGCGCAGTCGTATCGGGAGCGAAGTTGACGCTGGAAAATGTGGACACGCAAGACACTCGCGTGCAGACATCGACCGCCAATGGTTCGTTCATTTTCAACAACCTGTTGCCCGGGACGTACCGAATCTCAGCCGATTCACCTGGTTTCAAGCAGTTTGTACGTGAGAACATGAAGCTCCGTGCCAGTACCGCTGCAACTGTCAACGTCACCTTGCAGGTTGGCGGCGCGCAGCAGAAGGTGGTCGTCTCCGGCAGCGAAGTGCTGATGGACACCGAGACTGCAAACAACTCGGTGACCATGGACGAAGCGCTGATTCAGTCTCTGCCGAACGCCACGTTGAACCCGCTTAACTTTGTTTTTGATTTGGCCGGGACGACAGCAGCGCAAGGGGGCATGACTTCCCGCTCGCAAACCTACGATCAGTATGGCAGCACATTTGGCATCAACGGAGGGCGCACGGCGGAGTCCGAGATATTGATCGACGGCGCCCCATCGACGGCCGTCGATTGGGGCGGCCTAATGGTGGCTCCTATCCAAGACTCGGTGCAGGAGCAGCAGGTTGTCCAAAACACATACGATGCGCAATTCGAAAGAGGCGCGGAAGGTGTGGTGGAATTGATAACCCGCGGCGGCACGGACTCTTACCACGGCGAGGTATACGACTTCATGCTGAACTCCTCGCTGAACGCCAACACCTGGTCGAATGACAACGCGGGAGCGCCGAAAGGCAAGCTGCACCGCAATCAGTTTGGGGCAAATGTCGGCGGTCCACTGTGGAGGAAACATCATCTCTATTTCTTCGCGGCGTATGAGGGATTACGTCAGCCAGAAACAGATTCCAGCGGCTACCAGACGGTTCCGACCGCACTGGAACGCAGCGGAGACTTTTCTCAAACTTATAACCCGGACGGCTCGTTGGACGTGATCTACAACCCATACTCCTCTCATCAGATTACAGATGCAGCAGGGAACACCTACTACACGCGAGATCCCTTTCCGGGCAACAAGGTTCCGGCCAACTTGATGGATCCAGTAGGGCAAAAGATCGTGGCGCTATATCCATTGCCAAACCGCCCTGACCTGGGTCCGGGCCCCAATGACAACGGCAACTATTTCAAGCAAGGCCCCGGCGCCACCGACAACGACAAATTCGACTGGCGTGTGGATTGGGCGCAGAGCGAAAAGAACCGCCTGTTTGCGCGCATGACGGATCGTGTTCGCCAAAACGACACTCCTGCCTGCTTCCTCTGCAATGGCGCCGATCAGTCGGCTAGCAACGACGACCATGGTCTTCAGGTGGTTCTAAACGACACGTACACGCCCAGTCCAACTTGGGCGATTGACGCGTATGGCGCCTTTACACGCTGGTTTGAGGGCCAGACCTCCATTGGTTATGGCGTAGCAAATGCCAGCACGATTGGGCTGTCGCCGGGTTTGTTTCAAGCCAATCTGCTACCGTTGGTCAATGCGCAGAATTACATGACCCTTGGGAGCACCTATTCCAGCTACAACAGGTATATTCGTGGCCTGTCAACTGGGATTATCAATGTGACAAAACAGCTGGGTTCGCACGGTCTGAAATTCGGCTTCAACTATGACGTAAGCATGATGAACATCCGTCAGGATGCTCCGGGGAACTTCAACTTCGACCGAAACCTTACCTCTTGCGATCCCAATACCAGCGTTCCAGGCGCGCCGTGCCAGGCTTCAGTCACTGGCTCCAACGTGACAGGCAATTCGATCGCGGCCATCATGATGGGAACTGGAAACGGACAGTCTAACATCAATATGGATCCGGCGTTGAGCCTGCACACATTCGGAGTCTATTTGCAGGACAATTGGCGGGCCACTTCACGCCTGACGGTCTCTGCGGGTTTACGCTATGAGAATCAGCGACCTGCCACAGAACGCCACAACCGATTGGCGTACTTCGATAAAACTGCGGTCAACCCACTTAGCGGTGCGTTTGGTTCTCCGCTGAATGGAGCCTTCGAATATGCGGGCGTTGACGGCAGAAACCGATTCGCATGGCAACCCGACAACCTGAACTTCGCACCGCGACTTGGCCTTGCCTATCAGGTGAGCGACCGGCTGACGGCTCGCGCTGGTTCCGGAATTTTCTATGGGCCTGCTTCAGCCATGATCGGCTATGACAGTCCCGGCGAGTTTCTCGGATATACATCGAGCACGAACTGGATCGGAACCCAAGGTGGAAATGGCTATATTCCTTCGAACCTGGTCAGCAATCCATTTCCAAAGGGACTTAACAAGCCCACCGGCAATTCGCAGGGGGCGTCGACATATGTGGGATACGGGGCGGGACAGATATGGCCGAAAGGTCCGCATCCAATCGGCGAGATCTACGAATGGAGCATGGATTTCCAGTACCAGGTCAGCCCACATTCCGTGGCGGAAGTAGGCTATACGGGTGTACGCGGTCGCAGGCTGCTGTTTGGCAATCCAAATTTCGACCTCGATCAACTTCCGACCAAGGACCTTTCCATTGGAAGTCATCTGAACGATCTGGTCCCCAATCCGTTTTACGGGATCATTACGGATCCCAACAGCTACCTAAGTCAGCCGAAAATTGCTTACAACCAAACACTGCGACCGTATCCGGAATATACGTATCTAACGCAGACGAGGTCGTTGCCAGGCGCGCGTTCGCAGTTCGATGCGTTATATGCAAAATACAATCACTCTTTCAACCATGGGCTGAGTGCAATAGTCACCTACCAGTGGTCGAAGAACATGGACGACGGCTCAGAGGCGCTGCTGGGTTGGACCATCAACAACATGTGGCGCGATGCCACCAACCCTAAGCTCGATTACGCCATCAGCACGCACGATGTTCCTCAAAGCTTCGCCGTAGCGTGGACTTATCAACTGCCGTATGGATCGGGCAGACCTCATGGCGGCAGTGCGCCGTGGGTGGTGAAGCAGGCCTTAGGAGATTGGAACATCTCTGGAGACGTCCAGGTCGCGACTGGCTTTCCGTTGCCCAACCCTGTCCAGTTTTCTTATAACCCGATCGGCAATTATGGGTTCCCTGGAAACGGTTTGCCGGATATGACGGGAGTCAACCCGATACCCGCACACAGGTCCTGGCGAAACTGGATCAATCCAGCCGCGTATAAAGGTGAAGGCGGAGTTGGTTGTACGTCCAATGGCAGCAGTTGCTCTCCATTCCTGTTCAAATATGGAAACGAGCCGCAGCGATACACGCAGCTTCGGGAAGCTGCCACCGAAAACGTTGATCTGAGCGTTTCCAAGGAGTTTGGGCCGCCGAAAATTCGCACTCTGATCCGTGCCGACTTCCTGAACGCATTGAACCACCCTATATATGGAGGGTCCTACAACATTGCGAATACCCTGGATTATGGAAATGTCGGACAGGTCTACGGAACTCGGAACGACCCGAGGAACATCCAGGTGGCCGCAAAGATAATGTTCTGACAATGGCGGTACTCGAGCACCATGGGTTTCGGCTTTAATGCTGAAACCCATGGCTTCTTTGGCTCAGGGTTCAAAGTCTGGATCGCGCCTGCCATACAATTCCTAGCATGGTTATTGCAATTGGACCAGCTAAGCGAAAAACGTGGGAGCTTGCTCGGGTCGTCAGCGACGGAGAAGAAGCATGAGGGCGTTTCAGCTGAAATGCGTGGCGACATTCGGGCTGCTCATTATCGGCTGCGCGCACCTCTACCCGCAGGTACAGCCGCCTATCCCGGCTCCGGATAGTCGGTATAAGGCAGACGTTCTGCTGATAGTGGCTCATCCGGACGATGACACCGCCGTCTCCACGTATCTTGCGAAAGCCGTCTTCGATCAACACAAGCGCGTCGCTGTAGTATTCACGACCCGGGGGAACTCCGGCCCCAACGCGGTTGGGATGGAGCAGAGCAAGGCGCTGGCCGACGTCCGAGAGATGGAGGCACGCCACGCGCTCGCTATCCTGGGGGTCACCGATGTATGGTTCTTGCGCGGACAGGACACGCCCACTCAGGATGTTTTGCACTCGCTGGAGACGGTGGGGCACGGCGCTGCCTTGGAAGAGATCGTCCGTATCATTCGGCTTACTCAGCCGGAGGTGATTCTGACCTGGATGCCCGGCTACGTTGCGGGAGAAAACCATGGTGATCACCAGGCCTCGGGCGTGATGGCCACAGAAGGCTTTGATCTGGCGGGAAGCCCGGTTGCATTTCCAGAACAGCTGGAGGCTCCCCGCCAGCATGCGGGCATTGCCAACTGGGGCGAGGGACTGCATCCATGGCAGGCAGAAAAACTGTACTTTTTCTCCGACGCGACGCACCCGGATTTCCTGAAAGGTTATGGCCCAACGTATCTCGCCAGTGAGATTTCTCCGGCGAAAAAGGAGCCATATTCGGAGATCACGCGCCAGATGTGGAAGCAATATGCAACCCAAGTGGATTTTGACGATCAAGTGCTCAATTATTTCGTCAACATGCCGGAATACCTGGTGCTGGGCAAGTCGCTGGTACCTGCGCCAGTCGATGCGGATGTGTGGGCCGGAATCGTAGAAAACCCTATCGCCTTTGTTCCGATGCCTC
>JAJYSL010000211.1 GCA_021793595.1 Acidobacteriota bacterium | reverse complement strand
CCGCAAAGGAATCGGTCAATGGGCTTCCGGTGAGAAACGCCGGCATTTTTTCTTGATAAATCTGGCGCAGGACTCGTAGGCCGCTGGCATCCACGTAGGTCACACCACGCAGATCCAGAGCCACCATTTGTTCATGAAGAGATGTTGCGAGTTTGCCCCATACCGCACGAAGTTCGTCCGCCCATGGGCCTACAATTCTTCCCTCAAGCTTGATGACCGTGGTATCGGGGTTGTTTTCAATCGTTATTCGTAACGTAGAGTGGCTCGTACCTGCGCCATGCCAAGGTAATGGCACGCCAAGGGCCAAAACGCGGATTGCAATTTGCCGCTGGTGTATGTTGTTTGTACAGAGAGGATTACGTGGATTTTGCAGCGGCTGGTCGGATCGAGTGACGACGGCGGTGACGATGTGACGAAGACGATATTTCGTCGCGACGACTACATATAGTCGCTTCGCTCGATCCCCAGTTTCTTCAGCCTGGAATTGAGCGTGGTGCGCTTCAAGCCCATCCGTTCGGCCGCGCCATTGGGACCGCCGATCATGCCCCCGGTTTCGCGCAGCACACGAAGGATGTGTTCCCGTTCCGCGGCTTGTAGATTCGGATCGATCTCCGAGGCCGCCGGGGCTTCCTCCTGCTCCAGTTCCAGCTCCGCCAACGGAACCTGCAGCACGTTTCCGCGCGTGAGAATCACAGCACGCTCCATGAAATTTTCCAGCTCGCGAATGTTGCCGGGCCACTTCCATTCCAGCAGCGCCTGCATCGATTCCTCGGGAATGGATTCGATCGATTTCCCCATGCGGCGGCAGTGCTTATCCACAAAATGGCGCACCAGCATGGGAATGTCGCTGCGACGCTCGCGCAAAGGCGGAGAGATCAGAGGGAAAACCTTCAAGCGGTAATACAGGTCGCTGCGAAACTGCTTGTCGGCCACCATCTTTTCCAGATCGCGATTGGTCGCGGCAATCAGCCGAACATCGACCCGAATGCTCTGCGATCCACCCAACCGCTCGATCTCACGTTCCTGCAGCGCGCGCAGCAATTTGGGCTGAAGATCCAGGGGCATTTCACCGATTTCATCGAGAAAGAGCGTGCCTTCATGGGCCAGTTCCAGCCGTCCCATTCTGCGGTTAATGGCCCCGGTAAAGGCTCCCTTTTCGTGTCCGAAAAGTTCGCTTTCCAGCAGCCCGGCAGGAATCGCCGCGCAATTTAACTTGATGAATGTCCTTTCGCGCCTGGGACTGAGGCGGTGAATCGCACGCGCCAGCAGTTCCTTGCCTGTCCCTGTCTCGCCCTGGATCAGCACCGTGGCATCGGTAGGGGCAACGGTTTCAATGTCCTTCAGCACATGCCTCAGACCCGTGCTTTCACCCACAATGTCCTCGAAACGATGCTCCATGTTCAGCTCATCTTCGAGGTAGCTCTTCTCCAGCGAAAGCTTGTCGCGCAGGTCGGCGATTTGGCGGAAGGCGAGTCCATTGTTCACTGCCATCGCAATCTGACCCGCAATCTGGCTCAACATATCGGCATCGCGCTGGGCGAATGCCGACTCCATGCGGCTGGCCACCATCAGGGTTCCCAGCGTCTGGCCGCGGTTGATCAGGGGCACCCAGCAACCCGACACCATCTGCATGTCGGTCAAATGCCGCACCGCTTCTTTCGCGTAGGGACCCAGATTGATCTGGTTCAGCACCACCGGCTCGCCATGGCGAAAGGCAGAACCGGCCGGCGAATTTTCTATCGAGACGATCGTTTCCGCATGGCGGACCTGCTCACCCTCACCGGCTTCCAGGAACTGCACGCGCAGACCGCCCGAAACCGGATCGCGCAGCGCCAAGGTGGCGCAGTCGTGCGGGACTACATCGCGAATGCTGGCAGAAATGGCCGAGAGCATCTTGCGAATATCCACATTCGCCAGCAGCACGCTGCTCAACTGCAGCATCAAGGCCTCTTCCGCACGCTTGCGGTCGGTAAAGTCGCGCGTGATTTTGGCGAACCCGGTCAACTCATGATGTTGATCAAAAATCGGCGTGATCACCACATTGGCCCAGAAACGCGATCCATCCTTGCGAACGCGCCAGCCCTCGGCCTCAAATCTTCCTTTGGTTTTCGCAATGCGCAACTGTTCCTGCGGCTTGTTCCGTTGCGCATCATCGCCGGGGTAAAAAATGGAAAAGTGCTGCCCGATGATTTCGTCGGCGCTGTAGCCTTTGATACGCTGCGCACCCGGATTCCAGGTGGCAATATGTCCTTCGGGATCGAGCAGGAAAATGGCGTAGTCCTTGACGCTTTCGACAATCGACCGCAGTTGCTGGTCGGTCCGGCGCAGCGATTCCTGCGCCATGCGCTGAAAGGAAACGTCCCGCACAAAGCTAAGAACCATGGGGCCTTCCGCAGCTTCCATCGGCCGCAGCATGATATCCACCGGAAATTCGCTGCCATCCTTGCGCACACCGAACAGATCCAGTCCTCCACCCATGGATCGGGTCCGAGGATGTGCACTGTATTCTTCGCGATGCTTCGGATGGGAACTGCGATAGCGTTCCGGCACCAGATTCTCAATCGGTTGGCCCGCGAGTTCTCCATGACCATAGCCGAACATTGTTTCGGCTTGCGCATTGGCGCGGAGGATATGACCTTGCGCATCTGCCACGAAGATGGCGTCAGGGGATAATTCGAATAGGCTATCTAACATTGCCGGGGACGCGAAGCCGTCATGTGGGAGCATGTTCACATTGCCTGCCTGAGGCGCTCCATTGCCGGTGCGCCATGTGTCCTCCATGATTCTAAAAGATGGAACCGCTTCCTGCGCTGACAAACGAATCCGGTCAATGACTCACTGACCTTCGTAGAGGAAGTGAGTTTTGCGCTGCTTCAAAACGGCCGCGCGGTCGTGGCTATAGTCCTGCTTGTTGCGTGCCACAGGATAGGGCAAACCGCCCGTCAGGCCCCTCCATAGAATCCGATTGAAAAGCACCGGCGGCACACGATCTTCCGTCTTCCAATCGAAACCGCGAGTCTGCCTTGCCCAATAGGAGGCAGGATGCGTTTCGTGAAATGCGGGACCGAGCTGAGCGTCCTGTTGCGACGGCGGCAGCAGCTTCGCGATCGGCTTGGGGATGACGGCGGTATAGGTCCAGGCAGACTGCTTGAGATCGAAAACAGCAGTCATCGGCCGCTGATAAGCATCGTTGAGGTTGAGATGACCGATGCCCAGCACATCCTCAATGGTGCGCACGATATTCACGGTCGAGTAACGTTCGTGGACGACGGCGCCCTGCTTGACATACGGGCCAACGATGAAAGCGATGCTGCGATGGGCATCGACATGGTCGGGGCCGGCCTGGGCATCGTCCTCAATGATGAAGATCAAGGTCGAGTCCGCATAGGGGCTATGCTCGATGCGCTCAATCAGCTTGCCGACCGCATAATCGTTGTCCGCAGTCTGCTTCTCCGGAGTGTTGATGCCATCGATCGCGGTGGCGAAATTGCCCTCGTGATCGTGCATGAAGCGGACGAACTCAAGATTCGGAAGATCGCGATGGGCGACGTACTGGTTGAATTCCCGTTCCCATTCCAGTTCCCGCCGGAAGTCGGGATAGCCGTTGTCGAATGCGCGAAAATATGGGTCGGTGATGCCGATGAGTTGAGGGTGGGTGGGGACAGAGACCACCGTGCGGCTTGCGTATGGGTCGGGAACCTCCGGCGTATGCGGCGGAATGATCGTCTCAAACCCATAGTTCCGCACGGTAAGACCATGCCGCAGCGCCGAATTCCAGAGATATCCCTGCTGCTTTTGACCTTGCGGTCCATCCGGATCGTACTCATCGTTCAAGCCAGGCAGCAGGTTGGGATCGTTCGGGTAAGCCGCGTCATGGGACTGACGCTCGGCCACCGTTGGCATATTGACATTGACGCCGCGCGGAGAACCGCGGCGAGCATAGCTTAAAGGAACCGTCTTGACATTGATGTCCATCTCGCGCGCCGACGTGCTCCACGGCCAGCCGTTGCCGCTCACCTCACCCGTGCACAGGAAATTGTCGAGATCGACGAATTGGTCCGCCAATCGGTGCTGGTTGGGCGTAATCAGTTCTCCGAACTCGGCAAGAGCGGGATCGCCGTTGCCTTTATCGAGATCGCCCAGGACCTGATCGTACGTGCGATTCTCTTTCACGATATAAATCACATGATGGATGCGCTGATGCAGTGCCGCCATCATCTGCTCGTCGGATTGATTCGGCAGGGTGGCCAGATAATCGTTGGCAGCCACTCTTTGGGTCAGCCGCGCCAGTTCCGTTCGATTCGGGACAGGGAAAGACTGTAACCCCGCCTTCTCCAGTTGCAGAATGTACTGATTCACGGACTGATGGGCCCGGTAGAGTCCGACAGGAATCGGCGTTCCGTCATAGAGCGGATTCGGGCCTGGGTCGCTCTTACTGTTCACATCGTACAGAGTCTTGCCGTCGCGGCTGATGCCGATCGATTGCGGATACCAACCGGTTGGAATCAGACCCATGACCCGATGCGTCTGCCCCGGCTCCAGTGAAATCACGGCAATGGCATTCATGCCTCCGTTGGTCACGTAGAGCGTCTTTTGGTCCGGCGACAAAACCAGGCTGTTGGGCGCCGCGCCGGGCAGTTGACGCGGTCCGCGCAGCAGGCCGGCTGGCGCCGTCGTGCGCATCGTCTCCAGGACGCGGTTCGTCGTTGTATCGATCACGGAAACCCGGTCGCTGTTGTCGGCGGCGACGTAGAGACGGGTTTGGGCAGGATTCAGCACCATGGTGTTCGGGTTGCCCTGCACCGGAATGCGCGTCAGCAACTTCGGGCTGGATGGACTCGAAATATCCACCACGTCGACTTCCCGGTCGCGCAAACTCGAGACATACGCCGTGCCGTTCCCCTTGATCGCGACATCGAAGGGAGACTCTCCGCCGGCTATGCCTGTTTGAGCGGGATTGATAATTCCCGGCCGCAGATCGAGTTCTCCTACTTTGGCGCGGCTCCCGAGATCGACAATGGAGATGGCATCGTTATAGATATCGGCCGCGACGAGATACTTGCCGTCCGCCGTTACGGCAAGATTGGCAACCGTCGGCTTTTGTCGAATTCCAACCCCAACCTTGTGCCCGAGCGGGACAGGAGCACCACTTTCGTCCCAACGGTCGCCTGTTTTGGCGAATGTGTGCACATCGTCGTCCACTCCGCCGGAGACGTAGAATTGCTTGCCGTCCGGCGAGAAAACCAGTCCCACAAATGTATTCGGCACCTGAAAGACCTGGGTTTGCCGAAGTTTGCCATGCGATATATCGAAGACAAACACATACTCGTTGGAGTCGGCCGCAACCCGGATGCCCTGAGCATTATTGAGTCGGTTGTAGCCGCTGGTGAGAACCAGCAGTGTTTTTCCGTCCGGGCTGATCGCCAGTTTAATGGCCTGACCCACGGTGTAGTTCGGAAAATCTTTCAGGTGTGGATTGAGCCGAGTAAAGACCGCGTCGGTAGGCGCCAGCGGCGTGATGAGTTGGCCTGAGGGCATTGACTCCGCCGAGCCAGCCTTCGTTTGCGCTTTGGCTGGCGGCACGAATCCGGCAAGTGTTACCGCAAAAAGCAGGCAGCCGCTCAGCAAGTCAATCCAGATCGATCGTTTCATCCAGTCATTCTCCAGGACGGAAGTATCCGCAACTGCAAACGCAGAAAGAAGGCCGCAGTGTTCCTCCGCCTTTATACACCCGAAAACATGACGATCTCATCAATGAACGATTGCAGGGGAAGGGCCGTTCCAATACGGATTCAGACGGGCCCGGAAATGCCACTCTTCGTTGCCGTCGGCCACAGAATCTACGGCGGGCGGCTTTCCATCGAAGCTACCCGCGCTTCCATTTTTCTGCTGATGGCGGCGCCATGGCCGGACGCGAGGGCCATGCCATAGTATGGCTGCATATCAGTCGGAACCGGAATAAGCTCGCCCACTTCGCAAGACAGTTCAGGGAAACAGGAAAAAGATGAAGACTGACGCCGATCTGGATGTGTCGGTGCGGACGCGGAAACGCGTCACGCGCCGCCTGATTCCCTACCTGATGTTCATTTACCTGCTTGCCTATCTGGACCGCGCTAACCTGGGTGTCGCCAAGCTGCAAATGGAAGGCGACATGGGTTTCAACGACGCCGTGATCGGCTTAGGCGCTGGAATCTTTTTTCTAGGCTTCTTGCTTCTCGACATTCCGGGAAGCCTGCTGGTAGAACGCTGGAGCGCCCGCAAATGGATCGCCCGCATCATGGTTTCCTGGGGCGTGGCCGCATCCTTGATGGGCTTTTTAGGCTGGCCGGTGTTCCGCTTTTTCCATCCCGTCACCCAGTTCTACGGGTTGCGGCTGTTGCTCGGCATTGCCGAGGCGGGCTTCTTCCCCGGTGTGATTGTGTACCTGTCCCACTGGTTTCAGCCGCAGGACCGGTCCCGCGCCAAGGCGTACTTTATGGTGACCCAGCCGATTGCAATTGCATTGGGCATTCCGCTTTCGCGATGGATTCTCGATAACGTCCACTGGGGCGGATTGGCCGGCTGGCGATGGATTTTTATTCTGGAAGGCTCGCTGCCTATATTGATGGGTTTTGTGACGCTCTGGTACCTGACGGACCGGCCTCGCCAGGCCAGGTGGCTGCCCGAGGACGAGAAGCAGTGGCTCACCGGCGTGCTCAAGGCCGATGAGGAACGCAAGATCGTGGCTCATCGGGTGCATGTAATGGATGCGCTGCGATATCCCCAAACCTTCCTGCTGATCGGGGTGTATTTTCTGATCGTCACCGGCAATCAGGCATTGATTTTCTTTCTGCCGTCGATCGGCGATAGCATGAAAAGCATGCCGATTGCGATCCGCACCATGACGGCGAGTCTGCCCTATGCGTGCAGCGCGTGCGGCATTCTGCTCAATGGCTTGTGGGCGCAGCGCACAGGCAAACTTCGTCTGCATACCGCGATCCCGGTGCTGGCCACTGGCGTCTCTCTGGCGCTCACTGTGTTGGCCCACAACCACCCACCGCTCATGATTGCGTTGTTCTGCCTGGCTGGCTTGACCGCGCAGGCATACTTGCCCGCGTTTTGGACACTGCCTACCACGCTGATGGGCAGATCCGCGGCTGCGACTGCCGTGGGATTGATCTGCCTGGGAAATCTTGGAGGCGTGGTGGGACCCTGGCTTTTCGGCTATCTGAAGACAGTTACCGGCAACTACGATACTGGACTGTGGGTCCTCTCCGGATGCATGCTGACGGCGGGTGTGCTGGCAACTCAAATCGGAGGACGCTCGGCTTTGAACCTCGGATTGCACAAGGAAATTCATGAAAAAGCCTGAAGAATTGCGCAGTTTCAGTTGGTTTGCCCCGGAGACCATGCTCGGCTTCAGCCATCGT
>JAJYSL010000210.1 GCA_021793595.1 Acidobacteriota bacterium | reverse complement strand
CACCACGAATATAATCGAACTTTGGATTAAGCATGGCTGTCCAGATATGCTCATTGCCTCCGGGAACCTGGGCGGTGGAGATGGCGAGACTCGTGGGGACCCCCATACGATTGAAATTCCATTCGGCCAGCAGGCTGAGCCGTCTGTTGAATCTAAACCCAGCGCCCAGCAGCACATTGAACCCTGTGTTCGCAAATTTTTGTGTACCGGCTGCGGGTGCAGTCACGCCGCCCCCGCCTTCGAACACAAAATGATGACCCCAGCCTTCTCCCTTATAGCGCGGTGGAGTCACTTCCCGCTGAGATTGGTTCTGGTTATAGGTATAAGGGCCGTTGTATTGGGGATTGGGCTGCTGGGAATTGTATTGGGGAGTGTAGCTCACCGTTGAACTGGAATACGTCTGCGCCCGCAGCCCAGCCGTGAGCAACAAACCGCAGGCAAGCGCCAGATATCCAGACCCTTTGGTGGCTATGCGCATAATCTTTGGAAAAGTACCCATCGTTTTGTTGTCCTTTCGTGTTTCATCGCGCTGGCACGGTTCAGATCGCACTGTATTTAGCCGTATTTGCCTATCATGATCCGATGCCTGCCGAGCGGAGCTGAGATGCTCGCAGCGCATATGTCGATTTGCGCCCACGCTATCTCGACAGCCGCTTTCTTAGACGGATGCAACGGTAAAAAGTTGCGGTGGTATGTTGGCTATATCAAATGTAATGGCGCCTCCGAGCCAGCGGATGAACATTCGCAAATTCGTTACCATTGCACACCAGGGTACAGGCTTTGGATTCGTATCACGCGGTACTGGTTGTATCCCGGAGTATGTGCCTGCCACACCGTCTGGGCGGAGGTGGGAGACGTCTGGTTCAATTCCATCACGGTCGCGCCGCCCTTTGAGGCACAGAAATCTGTCTCGATGTCGTTGTTCTGGAGCTGATCTGTCTGGCCGCCGAAATAGCTATAGATCGATGGCGACGGGGTGTAATGGAACAGCATGGTGGCAGTCTTGGCGCTCTCATCTATCCGCATCACCATCGCGGTTGAGTAGCAGGCCGGCGCACCGGTTGTGCCGCAGGTCTGGCCCGATGGAAACAGCCGATCATTGCCATTGTCCATGATTCCAAGATCGAAGACGCCGGAAGTATTTTGACTGAAAAAATCGATGCCGTGCTGCGCGTAGAACCAGTCGGTCGGGTCTGTAGCGCCAACCAGCTTGAAATCGCGACCTTGGCCGAGACTCCAGAGAACTTTGCCCGTTCCTTGGCCGTCGTTGTAGTCGATTTTGACGATGCGGTTCTGCTGGCGGATAGAGAGCAACAGGTTATGGTCGTCGGGCGAATAGAGCAACGCATTGGCGTGCGTGTAATCGGGAAACTGGTAGTTGTAGGGCGGCGCAAGCGTGCCAAGTTGAACAAAAGGATTCCAGACCCATGTGGGATTGTAGTTCTGGTCCAGGTCGACGATCACGGTTCCCAGCACGTTCACGGTGCCGGTTTGGCCGGACAGATTGGAGTATGGCTTGGTCATCCATGCCAGAACCAGCAGATGTCCGTTGGGCAGCTGCAAGGCATCCGTACAGAAGGTGAGAAGGTGCAATCCGGTAAATCCATTGGCGGCCAGCGATTGATTGAGCTGAGCGATCGACAACGAATGGATCGTATTCCCCACTAGATCGACTTCGCGCACCTCACTGATAGTGCCGGAGGGGATATTCTGGGTTGCCGTCGGGGTGGCGACATAGCCGATGACCACCAGAAAATTTCCGTCTGCCAGGGGCTTGATGGGAAATATGACATTGGCCGCGGAGCCCTTGTAACTGTAGGTCCAGATGACGTTGCCGCTCAAGTCGGTGACGAATGCCTGCGCCAGATTTGCGATCGGCTTGCTGCCGAAGGTGACGGTGTCGAATAGTTCGACGCCGGGCTGGGGAGTTTGTCCACTGGGCGTTGTGATCTTTACGGGCACGGTGGGGGGAGCCGCACCAGTTGTAAAGGTATGATCGGTGTCGGAAAAAGTGACCCCATTTGCCAGAGTGATCTGAGCCTGCATGTGATATGTGGAGGAGCCGCGCATGCCAGCGACTTCCATATTGATCTGGCCGCCGAAATTACTGGGGACCGTGGGCGTGGACTGTGACCATGTATTGAAGCCGTAGCTTGTATCCGGTCCGAACTGCACCGACATAGAACCCGGCTGCGGCAGATAAATAGAGTATTCCGCGACCAGCGGATTGGTGGTGGTCGTCACCACTCCAGTTTGAATGACAGCGACAACGGCGGCGGCTTGATTGGCCTGGGGCGCGCTGGCGAGCGTCGCCTGCACGACAACGTTTTCACTCTGGCTGACCGTGGCGGGTGCAGTGTAGTTGCCGTTTGCGTCGACCGTGCCGACGGTCGCATTCCCTCCCGCGACCCCGTTGACTAGAAAAGCAATCGCGCCGCCACCTGTGGCTGTCGCAGTAAAGTGAACTGTCTGCCCAGGAGCCGCCGCGGCGTTTTGCGGGCTGATGGTGACGACGCCATTCTGTGTGGGCGTTGGCGCCGGTTGGGTGGGAGCGGGCTGATTGGGAGGCGTCGGCTTGGATGTCGAGGTTAGACTACTGGGCACGAGATCCGCACAACCAGCCAATACCATAAGCACGAGAAATCCGAATAGTGGCCTTGCAGCCGACCGTTGCACTTGACGCATCATTGACATGCTGGCCCTACAAACCAACGCTTCACGTTTTGGACGCACCCACCGAGATTCGGTTATATGCCGATCAGGATCAAACCTGAAATTGATTTTGCGTTTCGCCGAGTTGCACTTGCCGTGACTTCGAAGTCGTCTGCCGGTCCACGAAAAATGAGAAATCCGCTACTTCGTTTCGCGGGGAATCACAAACGCCGTCCTAAGTTCCAAGTGCAATCGAATTCATCTGCTACTGAATATCGAACTGTTCCGGATGCAGGCTGGCATCGCTTTTAACGATGACGGTCTTGCCGGACATCTCTTCCATTTCGCTCAACCAGCGACCATTTTGCAGCTTCAACTGCTTAACGACTTCCGGATTGACGCGCAGCAGGACATCGCCGCGATCGATCTGGCGATACATTTTGCGCAACTCTACATAAATCTCATTGCATACCGTCAAAGGACCCTTGACCATCCCGGTTCCGGAGCAAACCGAGCAGGGGACGGAGAGGGTACGTTCGAGCGATTGCTTGACGCGCTTGCGGGTAATGGCGACCAGGCCGAAGTCGTTAAACTGCAGCACCTTCGAGGGTGCGCGATCGGACTTGAGAGCCTCTTCCAGGGCGAGCATGACCTTGTTGCGGTTCTTGCGCTCGTCCATATCGATGAAGTCGATGACGATAATGCCGCCGAGATCGCGCAGCCGAATCTGGCGAACGATTTCCGGGATGGCATCGAGGTTGGTCTTGAGAATGGTGTCTTCCAGCCGGGCTGTTTTGCCCACATATTTGCCGGTATTGATGTCGATGGCGACCAGGGCTTCTGTCTGGTTGATGACAATGGAGCCGCCGGATTTGAGCCACACCTTGGAGTGAAGCGCGTTGTTGATTTCTTCCTGAATGCCGAATTGCTCGAACAGCGGCGTTTCCTTGGTGTAGAGCTTGACCCGCCGCACCAGTGAAGGCTCAAAGCGGCCGAGGAAGCGCAGCACGCGTTCGTAGTCCGCTTCCGTATCGACCCAGATGGAGGAGAAATTATCCGTGACCTGATCGCGGAGCACGCGTTCCACCAGGCTGAGATCGTGATAGATGAGAGCCGGGGGCTTGGCATTTTCTGTGCGCTGGCGAATCTCTGACCACAAGGTGAGCAGGAAACGAATGTCGGCGCGAAGATCTTCTTCGCTGGCGGTGGCGGCTGCGGTGCGAACGATAAAGCCACCGGAGGCTGCTCCTTTTTCGCTGAGAAGAATATGCTTCAGGCGCTGGCGTTCCTCGTCGGAGGAAATTTTGCGGGAGACGCCAACATGGTTGACCGTGGGCATGAAGACCAGGAAGCGGCCGGGCAAGGCGATGTGGCTGGTGATGCGCGCACCTTTGCGGGCGATGGGCTCCTTGGCGATCTGGACCAGAATTTCCTGGTTGGGCTTCAGCAGATCAGTGATGGCGGGCAGGTTGGTGGTTTGCGCGGTGGAGCGGCGCATGCGGTTGTCACCGCGACCTCCAGCGTGACGCTGCTGTCCGCGAGTTCCGCGGCGGCCGCTGCGACCGCCACCCTGACGATTGCGGGCGGCATCGGCATTCGCAGGCTCGCGACTTTCCTCGGCTTCGTCGGCGGAGTCGGAGGCGTCTTCCAGTTCAATCTCGCCCATTTCGGCGGCAAAGGCTTCATCTTCGTTGTAATCTTCCTCGCCTTCAGATCCTTCGTCGGATGCATCCGCATTTTCATCGGTGAAGCGAGTGCGCTTCTCAATCTGCTGATCGCGAACCAACTCGCTGAGCAGGCCGCTATCCATCTGGACATCGAGCGTCTCCTCGACCAGGTCGTCGTATTCGGCTTCCTCCTGCGGGCTCTGCGCGGCGTAAGCTTCCGCTTCTTCTTCGTCGATGGTTTCTTCTTCGAGATTGCCAAGGCCAGGATCGAAGATGCGGTCATCGTGATCGGAACTGGCTTGCTCGTCCTGGGCAATTTCCTCCAACTGCGAGGCGTAATCCTCGCCGACAAACGCCTTTTCTTCCTCGCGGACAGGTGCGTCTTGTTCCTCAGTGGCAGTGCTGGCTTCCTCGGCTGGATGCGAATGCATGGGCTGAACGATGGACGCGGCCTCGCCGAACAAGGGCTCGGGCTGCGAACTGGATTCCGGGATGGGCTCTACGACGGCGTCTGGGCGGAACGATTCTGTCGCGGGTTCGGCTTCCGGCGCGGGTGGCTCGGCGACACTGCTTTGCCGATAGGCGCTGGGAGTGGCCGGATCAAAGCGATAGGAAGCAGATGCTTCCGACGGCTCAAACTCCGGCGTTTCGATTTCCGCGGCTTCGGCGGCCACCGTGGCAGCGGAGTCATGTTGCACCAGCGAAGGTTCTTCGGGAACAATCGCATGCTGCACGAGCGACGGCTCTTCGAGAATGGTTTCGTGTTGAACCAGCGAGGGCTCCTCATGCTCGAAGACAGGCAACGGAGTGTCATCGACATGGCTGCGTGGCGCGTGTTCGACCGGGGCGACTGCGGTTTCATCGGGAGCCAGCCCAAGCTCCGCTGCGGGCGAAGAAAAAGCTTCCGGAGTGAGCGAGGAGGTTTCGCTGGAACGCTTGTGGCGGGAAAGCGACTCGCCAGGTAATACTTCGCTGCCATCCCATGCCGACAACGGTCCTGTGACCATGGTGGAGGGCTTGAAGGCGGGTGTCGGCGCAGGCACAGGGGTTTCCATGTGCTGCGTGGTAGCCGAGAGCGCAGGAGAATCGCCGCGACGATATTTTGAGAGCGATTCGCCGGGAAGCACAAGTGTCTCTGAACCGCTTGGGGTAGACGGTGGGCGATGCAGTTCGACGGCGCGGATGCGGGTCTCCGGCAAGGGCTGCGACGTTTCCTCCGGATAGGCGGATTCAAAGGAAGCCTCCGGTTCGTGCGGAACGGCCTCAGTTTCGAACTCCAATGGCTGGGCTTCGCCAGTGGCTACCCGTTCCGGTTGCGACGTCGGAGCGGGACGGCTCTGCAGCCCTCCGCGACCACGTCGACGACCGCGGCGACCGCGCCAGCGGCGTCCACCTTGACCATCTTCTTCGCCGGAGGCGCTTGTGGCTGCGCCGGAACCTTCGCGGGTGGGCTGATTCCCTGCCGCCCTTCGTTCGTTGGACGAACGAGTGGCGGAGTCTTCACCTGGGGCTTGGGGTTGCTCGTGGTCGTTTGCGCCGCGGCCGCCGTTAGAGACGCGTGCCTGGCCGCGAGTACCGGGGGCGAGCGAAACGTATTCTTCGCCGTCCTCCTGTTCCTCAGCGAAGTCGGTGACGTAAAGGAACGCATCGCGCTCCAAACCGATATCGACAAACGCCGACTGCATGCCGGGGAGAACGCGGGTGACTTTGCCTTTGTAAATGGAGCCGGCGAGGGTGTATTCGTTCTCGCGCTCGTAGTAGATTTCCGCAAGCTGGTCATCTTCGACGACCGCCAGGCGGGTTTCGTGGGGGGTGCTGGAGATATAGATTTCTTTTGTCATGCTGCCTCATTCCAGTCCGAAGCCATTGCAGGCGGCGGACTCGGGGTATGGTGAGGCAGATTTCTGCGCGCTAGGGAGTACCGAGCACGGCGACCGGGACGAGAGCGGGTGAATCGAGGGACTGTTCTAGGGACGCGGCGGACGTGAAACTTGCTTTTGGCCGGAATAAAAATGTCCCGCTGAGGCGGGATGGCGGTGGAAGCGAAGAATCTTGACTGCGACGTGAAAGAACGGCACGCAAGGACTTTGTGGCCACTGCTTCCCTGTTGTAGGGTGGGGCCGTTTCCAGTCCAATTACGGTAACTGCGTGCATTCGATCGAACCTGCCTGGTCTCGGTTGGAATCTGCCTGACCGAGAAAAACTTCTCATCGCATCCATGCCACCGGACATTCCGATGCAGCGAGGGGATGCGTTCATCTAAGCCCTCTGACGCGGCCTGCAGTTGCGTCCGAGGTAATGCTAATTGACAAAGCGACTCATGCGGATGTTCATGACGATGCCAAGGGCCAGGAACGTGAATAAAACCGATGAGCCACCATAACTCATTAAGGGCAACGGAATTCCGGTGACCGGCATAAAGCCGATGACCATGCCCACATTGACCGCGATCTGAAAAATCAGGACGGCCACGACCCCCATGATAATCAACGTGCCGGGCAGGTCAGCGGCGGTTTGAGCGTTTTGGACCAAACGCATCAACAATAAGAAGTATAACAGCAGGACAAAGATAGCTCCCGCCAATCCGTGCTCCTCGCAAAATGCGGCAAAAATGAAATCTGTATAGGGAATGGGGAGAAAATCGCCCTGGGTTTGAGTTCCCTTCTCCGCGCCCTGCCCCCAGATGCCGCCAGAGCCAACGGCGATCAGGGATTGGCGAATCTGGTAGCCGCTGCCGCGAGGATCATTGTCGGGCGTGATGAAGCTGGTGAGCCGCTGCTTCTGATAGGGCTTGAGTACCTTGTACCAGGCGGGAACCAGGGCCAAGGAGGCCACGATGCAGAGGATGGCCGCGTGCTTAAATCGGATGCCGCCCAAAAACAATCCGACCAGCAGCACGGGAGCGTAGGTGAGGGACGTTCCAAGATCGGGCTGCTTCAGCACCAGCAGCATGGGCAGGCCGACGATCGCCATGGCCTTGAAGATATCTTTCCAGGTGAGATCGCGGCCGCTTAGATTGGTGAAAAAGCGGGCCACGACGATGATGAGGATGAGCTTGACCCACTCCGATGGCTGAAAGTGAATGCCGCCGGGGAGGCTGCTCCAGC
>JAJYSL010000209.1 GCA_021793595.1 Acidobacteriota bacterium | reverse complement strand
CTGGTTCAAAGTAAAAACGGTTGCAAACATTGAGGATTTCACCATTTTGGTCAGATGCGGAGCAGTGCAAAGTGCCACTGAAACAACCCGTTGCCGCTCCCCTACACTTTTAACTGCCGTTTTTAGGATCAATATAGTAGACATCAGAACGGATTGCGCAAAACCTGCATCTCTCTTTAGGTAGGAAAACTTTTTTTGGAGGGTGATATTTTTTTGATGGCAACGGAAAGCAAGCAGCAGGCAAAAGACACAATTGCAGCCAGGTTGGAAGGTCGACGCCGCGTCGTCATTGAGGGTGTGAAGCCAGAGATCGACTGCGGGGAATTCCCAATCCAGCGCGTGGTCGGAGAAACGGTAACGGTGGAAGCCGACATTTTTGCCGACGGTCACGACGCCGTCGCAGCGCAGCTTCTCTATCGCAGAAGCACCGAACGTACCTGGCGCACCGTGCGGATGGAGCCCCTCGGCAACGATCGCTGGCGCGCAGAATTTGTCGTGATGGAGCTGGGCGAGTACCGCTACACCGTCGAAGGTTGGGTCGACACCTTCACCACCTGGCGCAATGACATGCAGAAGCGCATTGAAGCCGGCCAGGAAGCCCACGTCGAACGCATGGCCGGTGCAGCCCTGGTTGCTGCCGCCGCCAAGCGCGCAAAAAAAGACAATGCCAGGGTGCTGAAACAATTCGCTGCAAAAATCAATGATACCGATCAGGACGCAGCCTCCACCGCCTCCCTCGATGCCGCCCTCGAATCGCTCATGCACACCTTTGCCGAGCACACCCACACCACCCGCTACGCCAAGGAACTCAGCGTCAGCGTTGGCCGCGAACGCGCCGGATTCTCGGCCTGGTATGAAATCTTTCCTCGCTCCTGCGCTCCCACGCCTGAACATCACGGCACCTTCAAGGATTGCGAGTCGTGGCTGCCTTACATCGCCTCCATGAACTTCGATGTCCTCTATCTGCCGCCCATTCACCCCATTGGCCACGCGTTTCGCAAGGGCAAAAATAATTCCGAGACGGCCGAGCCGGACGATGTTGGCAGCACCTGGGCCATCGGCTCAGAAGAAGGCGGCCACAAGGCCATTCATCCCCAACTGGGCACGCTCGACGATCTTCATTCGTTGATGGCGGCCGCAAAAAAACACGGCCTGGAAATCGCTCTCGACCTCGCCTTTCAATGTTCGCCCGACCATCCATATGCGCATCAGCACCCCAGTTTTTTTAAAAAGCGTGCCGATGGCACCATCCAGTACGCCGAAAATCCGCCGAAGAAATATCAGGATATTTATCCCCTCGACTTTGAAACCGAGGATTGGCGCGCGCTCTGGACAGAGCTGAAAAGCATCATCGACTACTGGATCGACGAAGGCGTCCTCATCTTCCGCGTCGACAATCCGCACACCAAATCGTTTCCTTTCTGGCAGTGGGTCATCGCCGAAGTCAAGGCCGCGCATCCCGACGTCATCTTCCTTGCCGAAGCCTTCACCCGGCCCAAGGTCATGTATCGCCTCGCCAAGCTCGGCTTCACCCAGTCCTACACCTATTTCACCTGGCGCAATACGAAAAATGACCTGACAGAGTATCTGGAAGAATTGACGCAGACTCCAGTCGTCGAATTCTTCCGCCCGAATTTCTGGCCGAACACGCCCGACATTCTGCATGAAGAATTGCAGATAGGTGGCCGCCCAGCCTTCCTCAGCCGCTTCGTGCTGGCTGCGACGCTTTCCTCCAACTACGGCATCTACGGTCCCGCGTATGAGTTGTGCGAGAACACTCCCATCAAACCGGGCAGCGAGGAATATCTCAACTCAGAAAAATATCAACTCCGTCACTGGAATATTGAGGAGCCGCAAAACCTGCAGACACTCATTGCGCGCGTCAATGAAGTTCGTCGGATTCATCCCGCGCTCCACAGCAATCGCGGTCTCCGCTTTCATCCGACCGATCAGCCGTTCCTCATCTGCTATAGCAAAACAGACCCCGAGAAGAAAGATGTAATTCTCGTTGTCGTGAATCTGCACCACCAGGAGACGCAGGCTGGATGGGTCGATCTGGATCTCACCGAACTGGGCATCCAACCGGACCGGACCTTCGATGTACACGATCTGCTGACCGCCCAACGCTATCAGTGGAGCGGTGCGCGAAACTATATTCAGCTGGAGGCGGGGCGCTCCCACATCTTCCATCTGGAGACGGAGTCGGCCCCCTCGGCCCAACGATAAGACTCTCCGGTTCGCCGGAGAGCGTATTCGGGCCCGGTCGCAGCAGACGACCAGCCGGGTCCCAAGCATTAAGCATGAAAAAATCAAAATGGATTTCAGCCCCTGCGATATATGCACGATACTCCGAGGAACCCCACGTTGAAGCAGCCAGGCAGCGCCCTCGATCCTCTCTGGTTTAAAGACGCCATTATTTATGAGCTTCACGTCAAGGCGTTTGAAGATGCCAATAACGACGGCATCGGCGATTTTCAGGGACTGTTAAGCAAGCTCGATTATTTGCAGGAGCTCGGCATCACCTGCATCTGGCTGCTTCCCTTTTTTGCTTCACCGTTGCGCGACGACGGCTACGACATCGCCGACTACATGACCGTCCATCCCAGCTACGGCACGCTGGAAGATTTTCAGACCTTCCTCAACGCCGCGCACGATCGCGGCCTGCAGGTCATGATTGAGCTGGTCGTCAACCACACGTCCGACCAACACGCCTGGTTTCAACGCGCGCGCCTCGCGCCGCCCGGCTCGCCCGAACGCGACTACTACGTATGGAGCGACACCGACGAAAAATATAAAGACGCACGCATCATTTTCACCGACACGGAAAAATCCAACTGGACCTGGGACCCCGTCGCCAAGGCCTACTATTGGCATCGCTTCTTCTCGCATCAGCCGGATTTAAATTACGACAATCCCCTGGTTTTGGAAGAAGTCCTTCGCGTCATGCGCTTCTGGCTCGACATGGGTGTGGATGCGCTGCGTATTGACGCCATCCCCTACCTCGTCGAACGCGACGGCACCAACTGCGAGAATCTTCCGGAAACTCACGCCGTCATGAAGAAGATTCGCGCCGAGATTGATGCTCATTATGAAAATCGCATCATTCTCGCCGAGGCCAATCAGTGGCCGGCCGACGTTCGTCCTTACTTCGCGGACGGCGACGAGTGCCACATGGCCTTTCACTTCCCCCTGATGCCGCGCATATACATGGCGCTGCGCCAGGAAGATCGCCTTCCCATCACCGATATCATGGCTCAAACGCCGCCCATTCCCGATAGCTGCCAGTGGGGGCTGTTCCTTCGCAACCATGATGAGCTCACATTGGAAATGGTCAGCGATGACGAACGCGACTACATGTATCTCGCCTATAGCGCCGATCCTCGCATGCGCATCAACATCGGCATTCGCCGCCGCCTGGCGCCGCTGCTGGACAACAATCGCCGCCGCATCGAACTCCTGAACAGCCTGCTGTTTTCCTTTCCCGGCACGCCCATCCTGTATTACGGAGACGAAATCGGCATGGGCGACAACATCTATCTCGGTGACCGCAACGGCGTTCGTACTCCCATGCAATGGACCGCCGATCGCAACGCCGGCTTCTCGCGCGCCGTCCCCGCCAAGCTTTACAGTCCCGTTGTCATGGACCCCATCTGGGGCTATGAAGCCATCAACGTTGAAGCCCAGCAGGGCGACTCCAGCTCGCTGTTGAACTGGATGCGTAACCTGATCGCGCTGCGCAAACTGTTTCGCGTCTTCGGACGCGGCGCGCTCAAATTCCTGAATCCAGACAATCGCAAAGTCCTCGCCTACATACGAGAAGCCGAGGATGAAGTTGTTTTGTGCGTCGCCAACCTTTCTCGCTTTGCGCAGCCCGCGCAACTCGACCTCAGCGAGTACGACGGCATGGTTCCCGTCGAGATGCTGGGCTACGTCGAGTTTCCTTCCATCACACGTCAGCCGTATGCCGTCACCCTCGCCCCTTATGGGTTTCTCTGGCTCGAACTGCATCCTTCGCCCGACACGGCCGCGGTTCAGCCGGAAGATTCTGCGCTGCTGCTTGCCGACACGACCGAATGGACCAGCCTGTTTCTGGATGGCAACCTGCGCAAGCTGCAGGAATCTATTTTGCCCAACTATCTTCCTTTGCAGCGCTGGTTCGGCAACAAGTCCGCATCCATTCGAAGCACAACCGTCGCAGATTGGGGCAAGCTCGACCACAGCGGCGCCATCTTCTGCCTGGTACATGTGGAGTACGAAACCGGAACTTCAGATCGCTATTTCCTTCCCGTTGCCACCGCCTTCGGGGAGTCGGCGCGCGCCCTTCGCGAGAACTCGCCTGCGTCCATTCTTTCCACCGTGCTTTGTCCCGCCGGAGAAGGCGTGCTCTATGATGCGACCTTCGATCCGCATTCCTGCGAGGCATTGTTGAACGTCATTGCCAACTCCGCTACCTTTCCCATGCAGCAGGGATCGGTGGAGGGAACGCCCAGCAGCGCATTGCGTGACCTGATTACCCAAAAATCGTCGGCCGAATCCCTCACTCCTCGCCGCAGCTCCGCAGAACAAAGCAATACTTCAATTTTGTTTGGTACTCAACTGATAATGAAACTGTTTCGCCATCCAGAACCAGGCCTGAACCCGGATTGTGAGATTGGTAAATTCCTCACCGAGCAAGCACATTTCTCCAACATTCCGCCCTTCGGCGGCTCCATTGAATATGCCAGCCACGGCGACGCTCCTACCACGCTTTGCATGCTGCAAGGATTGGTGGCAAACCAGGGCGACGGCTGGCAGTGGATGCTGGAGGAGCTGGAGCGCTATTACGAAAATTACGTTCAGGTCACCATTCCTGCGGAAGAATTGGACCTGCCCGCGGTATCGACCTCCGCTCCCCTGGGGATCGCCCGTGCATCCCTGTTTGCGCAGGAACACGCAGGAGTCGCCCTGGATGCCGCGGCCGTGCTCGGACGCCGCACCGCGGAAATGCATGTGGCTCTGGCTTCCTCGAAAACCAACCCAGCCTTCTCGCCGGAACCGCTGACGAAAGAATATTTCGACAATCTGCAGGCGTCGATCAATGCCCAGGCCGCCCATGCTTATGAACTGCTGCGCAAAACCATGTCGGGTCTGGCGGATGACACGGTCGAGATTGCCGCCCTGCTTCTCAGCCACCGCACCCGCATTCTCGGCGGCCTCGGCGCCTCCAGCATCGGTAGCATGGATGGTCAGCGCATCCGCATCCACGGCGACTACCATCTTGGCCAGGCCCTTCGCGTCAAATCCGACTTTGTCATTATCGACTTCGAAGGGGAACCCGCCCGTTCCCTCGACATCCGCCGCATGAAGCATTCCCCGTTGAAGGATGTTGCCGGAATGCTGCGCTCTTTTAACTACGCTGCCTGGGCTGCGCTCATGCGCTATTCCTCTCGCCGCCCGGAAGATCAATCGAAACTGGAACCATGGGCGAAGCTCTGGGATCAGTCCGCCTCGGCGGAGTTTCTGCACGCCTACATGGAAACAATGGCCGGCAGTCACCTGATTCCCGCGACTCCTGCCGCGCAATGGAGTTTGCTCGACCTGTATTTGCTGGAGAAGGCTTTCTACGAACTGATCTATGAGTTGAATAGTCGCCCCGATTGGGTGAAGATACCGTTGATGGGCGTTGCGGCGTTGCTGCAGCAGGAATTTGAATAACGCGTTGAAATGAAAAGTTGCGTAACCAGCAACATGTGGGTGCCCCAGGTCTCGATTTTGAGACCTGGGATTCTCCAACTCACAAAAGATATTCAGCCGGCTAAAGAGCTGAAAGCTATTTCGCAATGTAGTTCGGCTCGCCATAGCTTTGTATCAGGGCACGACTTTAGTCGTGCCTAAACTCTCAGGAATCAATCGGGCTTTAGCTCCTGAGGGCAAGGTCAGCCCCATCATTGGAACTCGATTGGACCTACTTAGGAAGGGTCTATGTCAGAACACGAGCAAATGGTCCCAGACGCCCAACACCGCAACCATTCTACCGAGAGCGAAAACCTCGTTGGATCGCAGACAACCTGGCTAGCCGCCAGAATCGGCGATATTTTTGTGCTTTTGGCGGCCATTTTTGTACTTGCAGATTTTAGGATGCCAATCAGCTATCGGTTGGTCGTTTTTGCGATTGCGTGCGCCATTGCGATCAACTCTCACCAAGTTGTCTATGGCTTCATCGTTGAAGATGGTGTCCTCTTCAGGCGTTACTGGAAATGGATAAAGATTCCATGGAAAGAAATCGAGAGTATGTCGCGACGACCACTCTTAATTGTTCTGGATCATAAGGGGTCTAACTTTTTCAATCGCCGTATTTTGTTTTATTCAAATCCAACTCTATTTGGCATGCGAACGAAACACGTCGGTTTTAGCGATTTGAAAGAGGCGTGGCTTATAGCGCAGACTACGGAGACTTTGAGTAGGAATCTACATCTCGCGGCGGAGTAAAAACTTCATGGCTGAATTGGAAGCGCTGCAGGAACCCAAACAGGAGAGCCTCGAGATTGCCCAGACAGATCTCCTCATGGCGATCCCGGCCCCGCTGCGGAGCGAGCTGCTCATGCCCGCCGTGCAGAAGATCCTGCAAGCCCGCAAGCTCATCTCCTCCCCTTGCCAGGTCGTGCTCGCGCTACCCGGAGAACACACCCAGGCCGAGCCCGCCGAACTCGTGTGGAACGGCGATGAGCCGGCTTCCCAGCAGTCTTTGCGCTACGTCAACTATCCCCTGCAGGCCGCTGTCCCCGGAATCGTTCCCTGGCTTCCAAACGCGGCAACCTATCGAGAAATCGCACGTCTCGCCATCACCCTGCAGGCGCGGGCTTGCACCGTCCTCGGCACGGATACCGGATTCAGCCGCGACTCGCTCACTCCTGAAAAGCTCACTCTCCTCATCGATCCCGCAATTGGCGGCAGCTTCGATCTCGTCATGCCGCTCTATGCATCGCAGGCATTCGACGATCTTGTGAACAAAAGTATTCTCTATCCGCTGACCCGTTCTCTCTACGGTCATCGGGTTCAAAATCCGCTCGGAACAGAATTCCAGATGTCATCGAAAATGTTTCCTGTGGTCGCTGCGAATACTGTGCGCGATTCCAGCCAGCAACAAGGCCGCCTTCCCTGGCTCGCCACCCTCGCCGCCAGCAGGAATTTGAAAGTCTGCCAGGCCCAGCTCGGCGCGCGTCGTCCTTCCAGCGCAGAAGGCATTGAGTTAAGCGACGCTCTCGCCCAGTTGACCGGCCCACTGTTTCTCGACATGGAAGACAACGCCGCCTTCTGGCAGCGCATTCGCGGCTCGCACGATTCGCCCATCTTCGGCGCCGCATCCATCTCCACAGAAGCGACCGATACTGTGGATGTCCGCCGCATGGTCGAGGCCTTCCAGCTCGGCGAGCGCAACCTGCGCGACTTCTGGGCAGATCG
>JAJYSL010000021.1 GCA_021793595.1 Acidobacteriota bacterium | reverse complement strand
CCGATCTACTGCCATTGCACGGATCAATTCTTACCTGCAGGAACATGTCAGCGGGATGAGCGTGGTACAGCTGTTCAACCGCGAAGAGCGCGCGTTTCAGGACTTCGAGAAGGTGAATCGCCAGCACATGAAGGCGTTCAAAGACGCCATTATGGCCTACGCGCTGTACTATCCGGTCGTCGAAATTCTCAGCTCGATTGCGGTCGCCATCATCATTTGGGTGGGCGGCGGCGGCGTGCTGCGCGGGGTGGTCACGCTGGGCGTCCTGGTGGCCTTTATTCAGTACTCCCAGCGCTTCTTCCGGCCGATTCAGGATCTGAGCGATAAATACAACATTCTGCAAGCAGCGATGGCAGCCAGCGAGCGCATTTTTAAGCTGCTCGATACGCCCCCGGAAATTGTGTCTCCGCCGAACCCTGCAGTCGGCGATGGTTCCGGCCGGATTGAATTTCGTCATGTTTGGTTTACCTATCAGCGGCTGGATGACGCGATGCGCGAGCGTCTGCGAGTGAGTTCGAGGCCGGAAAAAGAGGATGTGGAATGGGTGCTGCGCGATGTGAGCTTTACGATCGAGCCGGGAGAGACGGCTGCGATTGTTGGGCACACCGGCGCAGGAAAAACGACGCTAAGCAGCCTGATGCTGCGGTTCTACGATGTGCAGCGCGGCGCCATCCTGGTGGAAGGCGTCGATGTACGCGACTGGGACGTGCAGGAACTTCGACAGCGATTTGCGGTGGTCCTGCAGGACCCAGTGCTGTTCACCGGCACCGTCACCAGCAATATTCGTCTGGGAACGGACCGGATTACGGAAGAAGAAATTGAAAGCGCCGCCGATCAGGTGAATGTGGGCGACTATATTCGATCACTTCCCAGCGGATTTCAGGAGCCGGTGCGGGAAGGTGGCAGCACGCTTTCTACCGGGCAAAAGCAGCTGATCAATTTTGCGCGGGCGCTGGCTCACAATCCGCGAATTCTGATTCTCGACGAGGCTACCTCCAGCGTCGACACGGAAACAGAATTGAGGGTGCGTTCGGCGCTGACTCGCCTGGTCACGGGGCGGACATCCGTGATTGTTGCGCATCGTCTTTCGACCATCCAGACTGCAAATCGAATCCTTGTGATGCACAAGGGGCAGCTGCGGGAGATTGGCACCCACCAGGAACTGCTGGCGCAGCGGGGACTGTATTGGAAGCTTTATCGCTTGCAGTATAAGGACCAGGAGATTCCAAACCCGGTCATTCGCTCCAGCGATCCGCTTGCTGTCACCGGCGACTAGCTGACGATCTTTTCCTGTGGCTACTCGGGCGACATCCAATCGGAAGCGGCTACACCGGTTTGCGAGACAGGCTGGATATAGTATTCAAACGCATCCCTCAAATGGGCATGACCGCAATTGCCTGGATGGAGAGGCAGATTGTCCGAGGCCGCACAGGTGACGCCTTGGACGGTTCCTCCTGAGAAGTCGATGCCAGTGTTCAGCCATCCTGTCCCCAAGGGACCGCCGCTTCCACTGGATGCCGCATTTTCCTCAACATGGACGATTGGCAAGCCGTCTCCCTGCAACTCTTCGATATCGGACAACAACGCTGAGTTATACGTGGCAATCAGCGAGCCATTCTGGTTCGCCTGTTGCACAGGAACATCGGCGATGAAAATTCTTGGAGGCAGGTTGTTGCTGATCGGATAGGCAGATCCCAGCCAGACAGGCGCGACCGTTCCTGTTGCTCCCGCGGTCCCGGCGGAAGTCACCTTGAAAGTATGGGAGCCGGCAGCCAGCGGATAGCGAACCGTGGTGAATTTGTAGGTCTCCTGGTTCCCAAAGTAGTTGAAGCCGCTAATCGTTGCATTCGAAGCCGGAGCCGCACCGTCAATCAGAACAGTCATACTGCTTGCGGTCCAACCCGTGTCCTGCATGAACCCAAAATAGAGAGCGGGTCCGGTCGTAATCACAGTGCAGGTATACGTACTACTCGGCGTGGTCGATTGTTCTACACCGCCGGGAAACCCATAGGTAGTTACGTTGGTCCAAGTGCCGGTCGCAGTGCATGGCGCATCGGTGAAGAAAACCTTGGCATTCCTGGGCACCGTGGCCCATTCCATCATGCCGGCAACATCGGCTTGAAACACTCCATAGTTTCCCCCGTAAATAGACAAGTCATTTGTCCCAATCATTGAAGTGACAGCCGGATTATTGGCTTGCTGCGGGTTGTAGTTCCGCAGCATCACATCCGATTCGTCGGCCGAGGAAGCTCCTGCGACGGCAAAATTCGTTCCAACTCCGGCAAAATCGGCGATCAATAAACTTCCGTATCCCATCGAACGCGGAGTTGCTCCGTCTCCGAATGTGATTGAATCGCCGAACTCGTAAATTTCTGAGTAGGCCGGTGGCGGGGATGCTGTGGGCTGGGTGAATGCTGTGGCCTTGGCGGTGCCGCAGCCGGAGGCAGAAAGCATCATGGAGAGAGCGAACAGGGTTGACAGGCAGCTCAAGACGGGACGCAATAACTTGTAGGCACTGAAGGAGGTCAGCATGAATTCTCCGGCAACGTATTCGGACGGATTCAAGAGGATGTGACTTGGGCCCGAATCGGCTAGAGCAAATCACTCCTAGTATTTTTCAAAGTTACGACGGAAAACGTGAAGCTTGGATTGATGTGGGCAAGACTAACAGATTTTTCCCAGTTTGAGCCAAACTTTGTACCTAAAGTAACCGGTAAGCATCTTTGGCGCGCTCACTAGGGAAAGAGGATGGATTCGCTCTAAAATCAAACAGTCGATGCCGACTGCAACTATTTTCATTTCCGCCGGTGAGGCCAGCGGAGAACGATACGGCGCCATGCTGATGGAAGCGGTGCGCGCGTTGCGGCCGGACGCTGCGTTCTTCGGTCTGGGTGGAACGGCGATGGAGGCCGCAGGCTGCGAGCGCGTCGTCCGCGCCGAAGATATTGCGGTCATGGGTATCACCGAAGTGCTGCGCCACATGCCGCACATCTACAAGGAGTATCGGCGGCTGGTGCGCAGCATTCGTGCGCGTAAGCCGGATTTGGCGGTGCTGATCGATTTTCCTGACGTGAATTTTCGCCTGGCGAAGGAACTGAAACAGTCGGGCATTCCGGTGCTGTATTTTGTCAGCCCCCAACTATGGGCGTGGAAGCAATATCGGGTGCGATGGGTGCGGGAGCGGGTGAGTAAGATGCTCGTTATCTTTCCGTTTGAGGAAAAATACTACCGCGACCGCGGCGTGGACGCGGAATTTGTGGGCCACCCGCTGGCGGATCTGCCGCTGCCGACGATTTCGCGCAAGGACTATGCCAGCCAATACAAGCTGGATCCGGCGAAAGAGTGGATCGCGTTGCTTCCAGGAAGCCGTGGCAAAGAGTTGCGGCACAACCTTCCGGTGATGGCGGGCGCGGCGAATCTGCTCGGAGCCTCGTATGAATTTCTGTTGCCTGCTGCGGCCACGCTCGATCCGGAATGGGTGCGGCGAATGGTCGCACAATGTCAGAACGCGCTTCCGGGGATTGATCTTCCCATCCACGTGGTGGAGGATGCACGGGCCGCTCTGTTTCACGCGCGCGCCAGCGTGGTGGCCAGCGGTACGGCAACGGTGGAGGCGGCGCTGATCGGCAACCCGTTCATCGCAGTCTATCGACTCTCGAATTTCAGCTACGCGGTTGCGAGTCGTCTCGTCGATTTGCCGCACGTCGCGATGGTGAATCTGATCGCGGGCGATCGCATTGTTCCAGAGCTGATTCAGGACGATTTCACGCCGGAAAACATCGTGCGCACACTTCAACCGTTACTTGAAGATACCGCCTATCGGTCGCAGATGCTTGAAGAGTTGAGAGGCATTAGAAAAGCTCTTCAGTGGGAGTCACGGGCTGCCGAACTTTCTCCTGGCGGCGTGAGCGAAAGGGCGGAAGAAACTGAAGCCGGCTCTGTTCCAGAGCGCACGGCCATCGATCGCGCTGCCGCATGGGTCCTGGATTTTCTGGATTGTGCGGACGCTGAGCCCTCGACCGTGACGGCTGAGCCGAGCACTGCGGAACTGCCTGGATGAGAACGGTGCCGGGCGCGTGGACATCTCGACGGTATTTCTTGCGGAGGATCGCAACGATTCTCTGCGGAGTGGCGGCTCCGATCGGCATGGCACAAAGCCCGCAACCGACAACTGCGAGGACTCCGGTTCAAATCCGGGGCTATTCGATCGACCTGAGCCTCAATCCGGCACATCATTCCCTCTCCGCGAAAACGCAGTTGGACTTCGCGACGTCACAAAATCGGACGACGGTTGAATTCCAATTGAACCCAGCGCTGCGCGTCGAGAGCGTGACGGATGGTTCAGGGAAAAATCTGAGTGCGACGCAGAAAGGTGGAGAGATCACCGTGACCCCTGTCGGTTCCCTCGCGCCGGGCAGCGATATTGCGTGGACGTTTACATATAGCGGTGTGCTCGATGCAACGCCAGGTGGCACGATCCGTCTGGTTTCGATTGGCGATGCTGTCAGCTACCTGTTTTATCGAGGAGATTGGTTTCCAATCGTCGGCGACGGCACCCAGCGCTTTACGTCGCAGATCCATGTGCATGTGCCAACCGGGGACCAGGTGCTGGCGAGCGGCTCCGGCGGAGCGCCGCACCCTGACACGAATGGACAAACTGTTTTCGACTTCAACTGGCCGCATCCCGGTTTTCCGGGAACCGTGATTGCGGGCAAATTTCAGCCACCGGTCGTTGCACCCGGCTCGCACATTCGCGTGTATCGAATCGTTCAAGAATCAGGCGCGAAGAGCGAAGCGGCCCAACCTTCCGCTCAGGAGATTGCCGCGACCGCCGCAAAGCAATACGGTGAGCTTGCCGCACAATTTGGCCCCCCACAGACCGGCGAATTGAACATCATAGAGATGCCGAACGATACGCTGCCCGCAGTCTCGGCACCGGAGATTGCGGCGATTGCGGGCAGTCAACTCGAAGCGGCGGATTACGCACGGCTGTTGGTGAATACGATCGCCCATCAGTGGTGGGGAGAAGATGTCAGTCCGGCATCGCCAAACGACGCGTGGATCACGAACGGTATGTGTCGCTATGCCGAACTCGAATACCTTAGCCGCACGGCTGCGCCTGCGGTCACTTCCAACGCAATCCTGAATGTTTCCGCCAGCGCGGTCGCATTCAACAGTGTTCCCCTGGTGGGGGTGGCTCGATATCGGGAGCTTTCCCGTGAGTTTGAGGCGATGACCTACGACAAGGGCGCGATGATCCTGCGCATGCTGCGGTGGCAGATCGGCGATACCGCGTTCCAGCAGACGCTGCACGAGGTTCTTTCGCAGGCGGACCAATCCATCTCCTCGGCAAAGCTTGAACAGATTGCCGAGACGGCGTCCCACGAAAATCTGCGCCCGTTTTTTACTCAATGGCTGAATAACACAGGTGCACCGACGCTCCAGGATAAGTGGACGCTCTACCGGCTGGGCAACAACCAGGGATTCCGCACTGTGGGAGAAATTGACGAGGACCTGGATCTGTTCCAGATGCCGGTCGAGGTGCAGGTGGAAACGGAGGGCAAAACGGTCAACAAACGGGTGGACGTGATGGGACCGCAGACTCAGTTCACCATCGATACGTTTGGAATTCCGCGTAAGGTATCGCTCGATCCGCAACGCTGGTTGCTGAGAAACGACGACGCCCTGCAGGTGCGAGTGCATATCCTGCGCGGACTGGCGAAAGCGGCCGGGAACGACGATGGGGGAGCGATCGCGGAGTATCGCGCGGCGCTGGCGCTCGATGCCACCAGTTCACTCGCCAGCTTTCGACTGGGAGAAGTTTATTTTCGCCAGCGGAACTATCAAGCTGCGGAGGACGCGTTTCGAGCGGCATTGAACGGCGATGGAATGCCCAAATGGATTGAGGTGTGGAGTGACCTGCAGCTGGGAAAAATCTTCGACGCCTCTGGACAGCGCAACCGCGCCATCAATGAGTATCGTGAAGCGATTGAGACCCACGACGACACTTCCGGCGCTGTCACGCTGGCGAGCGGTTATCTGCAGCGCCCCTATGCGCCGCCAACAGGGACGGCGCATTGAACCGCTCGCGCGATGGGCTGAATTATTTTTTCTCTTCCAGGGCAGCGAGCACGTCCGCGAAGGTGGGCTGAACCTTCAACATGTACTCGCGAACACGGGTTCGTTCATCGGGCGGCAACGAGGGCAACACCACCAGCAGACGACGCAGCGTGGTGCCGATATCGTCGGCGTAATTCATCATGCGGATGGCTTCTCCAGTTAGGGGCATCGGTTCTCCTTGGAAATGGATGGATGGCTTTATTGTAAGCTGTATGCGCGGTGCCGCGCGGACTGAAACCTCAGTGGCGAGGGAATCAACATCGCAGCTCTACGGTGCGATCTGGATCGTCTGTTCGTAGGGCAAAAACCATAATCTACGTGGATTCGCCAGAGACGTTCACGGCGGATTCGGCGAGCGATTCGGCAATCGAAGCACTGTTAGGATCGATCCAGCCATCGCGATCCGTCACCTCAGTTAAAGCCGCCAATTTTTCGGTAATCCACGGCTGCAAGGCATCCTGCCGATAACGCCATCCCCAATTTCCCTCTGGCTGCGCCGGCGTGTTCATGCGCGCATCGCGATCCAGCTCCAGCACATCCTGCATGGGAAACAGGCAAAGCCGCGCTACTGACGCGGCGGCGCTGCGCATCATGGCCCACACGATGCCGTCGTCACCAGGGTGGAGGTAAGCAGCGATGGCGGCCCGCTCGGTTTCGTTCGTCTGGCGCCACCAGCCCAGCGTGGTGTTGTTGTCGTGCGTGCCGGTGTAGATGACCATGTTCTCTTCGCAACGATGAGGCAAATGCAGATGGGCGCCGCGGTCGCTAAAGCCAAATTGCATCACCCGCATGCCCGGCATGCCGAAGCTCTTTCGCATGCGCTCCACCTCTGGAGTGATGACGCCCAGGTCTTCTGCGATGAGCGGCAGATCTCCAAGTTCCTTATATAGGTGCGAAAAAAGTTCTGTTCCCAGCGCCTTCATCCAGCGGCCACGAATTGCGGTCTGATCTTCCGCCGGGATTGCCCAGTAGGATTCAAAGCCGCGGAAATGGTCGAGGCGCAGCAGGTCGCAGAGCGCCAGGGCACGGCGGAAACGCGCCACCCACCAGGCAAAATTTGTGCTGGCCAGCACGTCCCAGCGATAGAGAGGATTCCCCCATCGCTGCCCGGTGGGGCTGAAATAATCCGGCGGAACACCGGCAACCTGGAGCGAGTTCTTATTCTCGTCCAGTTCAAAAATTTCCGGCCGCATCCATACGGCTGCGCTATCGTAGTTGACGAAGATCGCCATGTCGCCGATGAAACGAATCTTCCGTTCGGCACAATAGGCACGCAACTGTATCCATTGTTCCTGGAAAAAGAACTGGATAACCTTCTGAACAGTTCGCTCGCGATCATGCTCGGCGCGAAACCGCTCCATCGCCTCGGGAGCGCGATGCACGTATTCTGCCGGCCACGCAGACCAGATGGAACCGTTGAACATAGCCCGCAGAATCGTGAAACTGGCATAGCCTTCCAGCCAGTGGTGATTGTCGGCACAGAAAAGATCAAATCGCTCCCGAGCCTCCTGCGGAGCGCAGTCCAGGAAATTTGAAGCTGCCTGCTCCAGCAATGGATGCTTGCAGGCCGCCGCCCGCTCAAAGTCCGCAGGCCCATCGGAACTGGGGAGAGTCCCCAGGCAATCGCCCGGAAGCCAACCATCTTCGACCAGTTTTTCAATACTAATGAATAAGGGATTGCCCGCGAACGCGGAGAGCGCGGAATACGGAGAATTGCCAAAGCCAGTAGGGCTGAGCGGCAACACCTGCCAATATTGCTGCTTTGCGGCTGCGAGAAAATCTGCGAAGGCGTAGGCCGCTGGTCCCAGATCGCCGATGCCGCCCCGGGAAGGCAGAGAAGACAGATGTAGAAGGACGCCGGAAGCGCGTTCGGTAAGCATTGCTTCTCCGTATTAGGACGTCGAAAGGCTTAGAATGCCTTGTCGAAAACTTGCCTACCTATAAGACGCACCCGGAAGGGCGATCTACACCCTCCCCTCTACAAAAAATTATTTTCTGCAAGTACAGACTAGATTCCGGACTGGGTCCCGGCTAACGCTTTCTTGTTGTAATGGATCAATCCGTGCTGAATAAAGCGCTGTTCCAGCGAACTGGCAAACACGGCGAACGCGGTTTCACGGCGCTGCTGCACCAGTTTGTCGCGGGTCGAGTCCATGTTCTGCTGGATCTGGGCTTCGGTCGGCGCCTGCTTATCCAGAAGCTTCAGCACGACGCCAGTGCGCTCGGTATAGATAGGTCCGCTGATCTGGCCAGGCTGCAGTGTGAAGGCAACCGCTCCCTGAGTGGCCATATCTCCAAGCTGAGGAACCTGGCCGCTTTCGTCGACCAGATCGCTGGTCAACACGGTCGCGCCGACTTCCTTGGCTGCCTTGTCCAGGCCTTCTTCATGCGCCTTGATGGCAAGCTGCTGCGTACGGCTGTGCAGCAAGGATGCGATCTGCTGGTCACGAAAATTTTCCAAAATATGCGCTTTGTAAGCATCGAATGTCGGCGCGTGCGCGGGCACAACGCTCAGCACCTTATAAATTGCGTAGCCTTCTCCGGTGGAGGCACTCTGCGGAGCCGCGTCGGGCTTGGTCGCAAATGCACCTTTCAGCAATTGCGTACCATCCGCCAAACCAGGAACCACGCCGCTCTGCTGCAGCGGGTCAGTCGTGACCACCTGCAAATGATTCTGCTCCGCCATCTTTTGCAACCCAACCTGCGCCGCCTGCGCTTGCAACTTGGCTGCATAGTCCTGGGCAGCCTTCGCCTGCGCCTGCTGGGTCAGATTCGCCAGAATCAAATCGTGGACTTCGTCTATAGGCTTCAGATGAGCCGACTGTTTTTCTTCCACCTGCAAAACGTGAAAGCCAAACTGTGTGCGGATCACGGAGGACAACTGGCCCGGCTGCAGCGAGAAAGCGGCTTGATCGAAGGCCGGCACCGTAGCGCCATGCTGGATGAATCCCAGTTCCCCGCCTTGCGCTTTGCTGCCGGGGTCGTCCGAATACTTCTTCGCGAGTTCGGCGAAATTGCCACCCGCCTTCAACTGCTTCAGAATGTCTTCCGCCTTGGCCTTGGCAGCCGCAACGGTCTGCGCGTTGGCATTGGTCGGAACTTTAATCAGAATGTGCCGCACCCGCACTTCTTCCGGCACCTGGAACTGTTGATGATGCTCGTTGTAGTACTGCTGCACATCGGCGCCGCTGATCTGCGGAACGCCGCCCGGAACCTGGTTCAGCGAGAAGGCCACATACTCCACTTTGCGCGTCTCAGGAATCGCAGTGCGGTAACGAGCGGCATTCTGCTGAAAGAACGTCTTCAACTCGGCGTCCGTCGGGTTAATCTGCTTGCGCAATTCTGCATCCGATAGCACGGCATATTGAAACTTTACTTTGGTCGCCTGCTTCAGGTACTCGGCGCGAACCGTGGAGTTCGACACCGTCAAACCACCGGTGATAAATGCCTCCAGGCGGTTGATCAGGATTTCCTCTTTCAACTGCTGCTCAAATTGCGTGCGAGACATGTTGAAGTTGTTCTGGACGAAGTCGTCATAGCGATCTTCGCCAATAAACTGGCCGCCAGGAAACAGCACGGGAGCAAACGGACCGTGCATCAATTCGTTCTGAACGTCGGTGTCGGTCACGGTCAAACCCATGCGTCCGGCTTCCTGCACCAGCACAGCTCGCTCCACCAGGGCCTGTCCGGCGCGCTGCATCAGAAACGGCAAGACGAAATCTGGATAGTTATTCTGCTGCTGCATGCGCTGCGCAACTTGCTGAACCTGCGTCAGGTGCACATCGGTGGAGCCGCCGAGCATGCGTCCGAAGAGGCTGTCGCTGTGAACAATGGCATAGGTGTCGCCAGTGGAAGCGGCGTCCTGAAAGATGCCGGGGACAAGAGTAATCACCATCAAAATGGCTGTGATGGAAATAAGCGCAATAAAAATGCCCTTGACCAAGCGGCTGTCTTGCTGAAGAAAACGAATCATGAGCGGGCAACGACCTTACACCCGGAGCAAGGCTCCGGACGGGATTGACTCAGCCCCTGAATTGCACGGGGGACAGGGTGCTTTCAGTATAAATGCACCGGAACGGCGCGACACAAAGCTGACTCAATACGGGTATCCTCCCGGAGGCCCACCGGGGGGGAAATATCCGGGCGGAGGCGCAATCGGACCCGGCGGGGGCGGATAGCCGGGAGCATAATAGCCGCGCGGCCTGCGGCCGTAGGCTGCGGGGGGAACCTGCGAACCGAGCATCCGGATCACGCCGGGGGTGGGTTCGCGGACCGTCAAAGGCGCGTTCAGATAAAACGTAAGCACCGACTCGGAGGGAATGACAATTCTTGGACCGGAGGACAGCGACGAAATTCCCGCGCCGCCCAGGCCGCCGAGCAGGCCGCCCAGCAGCGCGCCGGGACCGCGCCCGAACGCCCCGCCGACAATGGCGCCCATGGCTGCCCCGCCGCCGATGTTCGCCGCCGATTGGCCGCCTTTGCCGGGCCCACCGCGCGCCCAGACATAACTGCTTAACTGATAATGCGTGTTGGCGACATTCAGGCCAGTCAACTGCAGCGCCAGTTGCGGACGCCCCTTGATGTGCCCCGGACCGCGAGCGTCGACCACGGTGCCCAGTACCTGCGCGCCGCGTGGAATCGCGATGGCCCCGTTTTCAAGCACGATATCCTTCACCAGAATGCCGCTGAACGGCGTGCCGATTTCCGTGTGATGGGTGTCGATCGTCTGCATCATGATCACGTACATCGGGGTTCCGCTTGCCACGGTGACCATGACCGGACGCCCCTGCGACTCATAGCCCGGCGGAGGCGACTGCGGCGACCCTGGCGATGGCGGGGACGGAGGAGACTGCGGCGACAGTGCATTTTGATTCTGTCCGTAGCCCGGAGGAGGCGGCGGCGGAACCTGCTGATTGCCGGGCCGCCCGCCATTTTGAGTGCCGTTGAATCCGGGTGCGACGGCGGGCACAGTCCCGATGACGAGCTTGTCTTCGACATTCTTTACGCCGGCAACCGACTTGACCAAGTCCTCGGCTTCTGTGCGCAACTCCTGTGTGGGGACGGTGCCGGTCAACGTAGCCGTGCCATCGTGGACCCAGATGCCTAAATCCAGCGGGCGCAGCGTGTTGGAGGCCATCAATTTCGCGTTGATGTCCTCGGCAAGGGCGCTGTCGGCTCGCTGGGTGGACGAAGCGTTGGTTTGCGTCGCGTTTGCAGGAGGCGGCGGAGTGACTTCTTGCGCCCGCATGTGGCCGCTGCACAAGCCCACGCCAGCCGCAACGACCGCGATCCCGAGATTGCGACCCAGCCGCGCGTTGTTGCGCCGGAAAGACGACGGAGAACCGAAGCAGGGGGTGGAATCCTTGATCGTCACAGAAAAATCTCTCATTGGACACATTTTCTCACCCTATGCAGACGCCCGCGCCGGCAAAAAGTTGCCTGAATTCATGTCAACCCGAACATTCGCAAGCAAAAAGCTCTCGCTTCCCTGTAAAAGTAGCCAATTGCAAATCGAGCCATAAATTCATTTCGAGGCATACCGTTAATTAAATGGTCAACGATATACATCTGCCCTAAAGACGCCTGGGACTGGGAAATGCCTGTTATATCGTACTTTGCGATCGGTTCTTCCGCCTTCAAGTAATACCTCGGGTCGATCAAACAGAAGAAAAGGTAATCCGAAATCGTCATCCCCTTGGCTACCACATACAAGCCATACTCGCGATGAAGGCTTTTGTGATAAATGGCGGCTTGGTGATTGATAAGGTGCTGCGTGTGATCCGATTTTTGTATAGTTAGACTGGCTCGCCCCGGTTCGCATGGGGTAAGGAGGACGTCCGAATAAATGAACTTTGCCCTGCTCGGTATGTATGTGTCTACAACCGTCTGTACTGTGTTTTCACTCGCAAGGGCATCCTTAACGTTCATACAATTCAGCCACTGGCCCGTGGATGCGCGCACGCCTTTATTGATCGCGTCATAAATGCCGCGATCCGGCTCGCTGAGCCAGTAGTCGATGGCGTGGTCGTATTTCCTGATGACTTCCAGCGTTCCGTCGGTGGAACCGCCGTCGATCACCACGTACTCGATGTTCGAGTAGGTCTGATTCAGCACGCTGAGCATAGTTTCCTCTATTGAGGATGCACAGTTGTATGCGACGGTGATCACGGTGACGATCGGCTCCGAACCTTCTGCCTTATAGAGACCTCGGGTTCGCAGGCCTCCGGTATTCGCCGGGCGGGGCTTGCCTGGCAGCTGAAGGCACGGATCGGGCTCCGTCAGAGTTCTCGTCAACCTCCGGGTGGTGCTGAATCGGTCGTCAATGCACTCATAATCCATGATTGGCTTTCTCAGTTGGTTCACAAATACCAGCACCTAGGCAGCCGTAAATCTTCTCGCTCTAACAGATTGGGCGCATCCAGCGGATGAGGGAATGTTCTTTGCGGCTTTACCTGACCAGCGCGACTTTTGTTGAGGAAGGTGAACTCCATAATCCTGGGAATCTCAATGTCGCCCCAGCGAACGCTTCCGCAGCAGTTATTCGGATGCAGATGCACGACATAAAAATGCTCCAGTACCTTGTTGAAGCACGGGGCCAGCAGTTCGAAGGTGAACGGATCGAGAAGTCTATCCAGGTCATGGAACTCAACGACGAGAATCCTAAACTGGCGCAGCAGCTGATCTGGCGAATTGAAAATTACCGGATACTCGCCGCCTTCAATATCCATCTGCAGCAGCAAATCGTCAGAATAATCCTTGAGATATTTGTCTTTCCAGGAGGCGAGGGTGATGAATTGCTCGTTGTCGGTCGCGCCCAGGAATTTCTTGTCAAAAGTAAACTCCGGCCGGGAAATGGGCGGCTTGTCAACGGAGTAGTCGGCAAGAAAGGAATGGATCCTGCGATCAGCCAACTCATTTTCGAAGTCCGCGACTGTGCTGACGCCGGGTGAAAAGCAATACTCAATGCCGTCGAGATCGTCCGGAACCAGGTAGCCGCCATCGGCGTTCCCGCCGATACGGATCAACGGCTTTCCGCAATCCACCGGCCGCAGCGTGTGAATCAAACTGAGGACGAGGTCCGGCTTGGTTCGCTGAACGAGGTTTCTGCCTATCAGGCCCGCGCCAGATATAAAATACGGCTCGAACCAGCCCCCGACTTTCGTCTTAATTGACAATTCAAAGCTCCCGTTTCCTGTATTCGTTCGCTTGCATTGTATCGTTCTCAGGCGATGGAACAGACGGCGTACAACATTGCGTTAATCCTTCCGCGTCATGCGTGCGCGAATCGACTGAGCCGCCAGTGGCGAATTGCAGATATGAAAATTTCCCGATCCGAATGGGTCAGCCCGATGGTCCAAAGCAAAGCGAATGTCAACAGCACGACCGCCGCGGAAGGTATATAACCGTGCAGCGCAAGATTTCCATTGTAAAAAAAGAAAAAGGCGAAGAGTGGAATCGAGCAAACCATCGGTCGAGCCAGGCCCAGGAGTAGAAAGTCAGCGCGTGAGACTGGAATCGCGCTCCGCGTCCTGCGCATGCTTTGGACGGTGAGCAGCGAAGCGCCGACAATAGCCCCGACCAGGGTTCCAATGGCAACGCCTACGGCTCCAAAGCGATATGCGAGTCCGATACTCAGGGCTAAATTAACCGCGCCCTCCATGAGAGTGGCAAACCATGCGTCTCGCTGCAGCCCGTTGCCAGCCACGATGATGGCGTATGGAAGCATGCATTGACGGATCATGTTGGCGATGGTGAGAATTTCCAGGAACAGGATGCTGTTGCGGGCGTAATCGGCCCCGACCCAGAGGGACAGGATGGGTTCACCGTAGAGCAGGAGCGGCAGGCTGGTCAGCACCAGCAACACGGCACAGAGACGTGTGGAGCGCAAGGTCAGGGAGGCAACGGCAGCGTGGTCGCCGAGCGCTGCCAGTTCAGATGCCGCGGGTAGTAGCGGACCAAATACGGCGCCCGCGGTCAGGATGACAAAGTTGGTCAAGGAAGCGGCCACGGCATAGAAGCCGGTCTGCTTGAAGTCGAAATGGCCGACGATCACGGTATCGAGACCGCTGATCAGCAGCATGGCGAAGGACCAGACGCTCATGGCGGCGCAGTAGTTGAAGATGGTGCGGGTCATGCGGCGAGTGACGCCGGAGACAGTAATCCGGATGTGGGTAAGATAGCGACGCCAGGCCGCGACCTGGACCAGTCCGGCGGCCAGCGTGATGGCAGCGACGCAGGCACCCATAACAACCAGGCTGCCATGAAAGAAGACCGCAACAATGATGGCGAGGGTGGAGAGCAGTTGCGAGCCTCCGCCGATGACCGTGGGGACGTTGTAGCGCTGCACGCCCTGGAAGCTGCTGGCCAGCGCGGTCGTGGGCAAAGCCAGCGCCGTTGCGCCGCCAATCAACAGGATGCCGAGCCTTACCTGATGGACCAGCGGAGGCGTCAGTTGCACGAAGAGATGCGGCACTTGCCAGACAAGCACGCCCACCGCAGCCAGCGCGAGCGCGGCGCTGAGGCTGAGCAGGGCCGTCGCGGTGCTGACGACGCTGCTGGTGCCTGCACGATCCTCGATGGCGTGATGCTGGGCGACGAATTTGCTGATGGCGGACTGCAGGCCAAGCTCAAATATGGCGGCATACGCGCCGAGTTGCAGGATGAGCACCCACGCAGCGTACATGTCGTGGGAGAGGCGGCGGGTGAGAAAGGGTGGCAGCAGAGCAGCGGCGAGCACGCTGACGGCGAAGCGAATCAGATTCGCGACGGAGTTCTTCGCGATCGTCATTGGGCCCTGAGATTTCATCGCTGTCCGGTGTGCATCCTGGGTCATGGGCGCGACTGCACCTTCGTCCACATTAGCAGGAGGTTCGGGCGGGGCGATTTCACGTGCATCTTCCTCGTTCGGGCGGGATCGCGGGTGAGGGGTGTCAACGGCAAAGTGGGTCAGGTTGGAGGATGGATTTCACTCGCGGTAGTTGGCGGGTGCGAGGGGAATGTTGGAGAGCTTTTTGAAGTCTTCATCGGGTAGCTGCAGGCTAGCGGCGGCGACATTTTCTTCCAGATGCGCGACGGAGGACGTGCCTGGAATCGGAGCCATCAACGGAGAGCGGCGCAGCAGCCAGGCGAGGGCCACCTGCAGCGGAGTCGCACCCAACTTCATTGCGACTTCTTCCAGAATTTGATTCGCCAGGCGGTTCTGACCGAGCGGAGCCCACGGTACGAAGGTAATTCCGTGCTGCTCGCAGTGGTTCAGCAGGTAGTCCCATTCGCGGTCGGCAAAGCCGTAGCGATTCTGCACGGCGACGATGGGGACAATCTTTTGGGCGCGCTGCAAGTGCTCTAAAGTAACGTTGGAAAGCGCAACGTGGCGAATCTTGCCCTGCTCCCTGAGTTGCGCGAGGGCGCCGACCGAGGCGTCGAAGGAAACTGCGGCGTCTGGAATATGCAGATAATACACGTCAATGTGGTCGAGACGAAGGCGCTCCAAACTGCCCTCGACTGCCTCCTGCAAGTGCTTTGGACCGGCGTTATGGATCCACTGGCCGGGGCCGACGCGCTCCCAACCGCCCTTCGTGGCGACGACCACGCCTTTGGGATACGGGGATAAAGCCTCTGCAATCAACTCTTCAGAGATGCCGGGGCCGTAGGAATCGGCGGTATCGATGAAGTTGACGCCCAGATCGACAGCACGGCGCAGGGTTGCCAGGGCGGCATTGCGGTCCTCAGGCGGTCCCCAGATCCCTTTTCCGGTCAATCGCATAGCGCCAAACCCGAGGCGATTCACGGAAAGATCGCCCAATGAAACGCTGCCGGCAGCGGCGGCTGAAGTGCTCTTTATTTTCTGCGTCATGCGATGCGAAACTCCTTTGTCTGGTTGACATTATGTCTTGAACTGCTATACTCAACAAACCTTTTAACTCAACCCGGACCCTTGTTCAACGGACCTTCAAATCCCCCATGCGAAGCCGTACGATCGAGTTATTTTTTGTCGCGCTTGTTTTGATGCCGTTCTTGCTTGTGCCCACTGCCTGGGCTACGCAAAAGCAACGGACCATCCTGCTTGCACTCGACCAATCTGGCAGCATGCTGCGAAGCGATCCTGCACGGCTCCGAGTGGAAGCCGCGGGGTTGTTGGCCGCCACAGAAAATCCAAACGACCAGGTTGGCGTGATCGTGTTTGGCGACAGTGCTCGTTGGCTGCAGAAGCCAATTGAGCGCAGCCGATTCGATTTTTCCCTGCTGGACAAGATTAGGTCTTCAGACGCCCACACTTCCTTCGCGCCGGTTCTACGCTCGGTGGAAGATTATCTGGTTGGGCAGCCTGCCTCGTTCTTTCAGGATAACGACATTTCCCTGGTCCTGCTGACGGATGGTCGCAGCGACCCGGCCAATCGCCTTGCCGATGAGGATCGTTCGCAAGCTTTATCGATCGCGGCGGAGAATGCCTGGCGGCTGAAGGTCTACACCATTGGCCTGGGGAACGATCTTGACCTGGACTTTCTTGATCGCCTGGCACGCACATCCAGTGGATTTTCCATTCAGGCTGCGTCGGCGTCCGATCTCCCCGAAGCATTTCTCCGGGTCGCAGCACGCACCGCAGCGCTGCCAGTGTACGTTCGCAGTTCTTCTGCGCAAAATCTGACGTGGACAGGAAAGCCCAACCGAGTTGTTGTCGTGTTTACCGGCGAGGATGCGAATTCTCTTCAGTTGCGGGGGCAGATACTGTATCGCTCCCCACACGTGGCCGTGGCTGAGGAAGACGCGGCCGCCGGAGACACAAAGCTTTCTTGGTCCGGTCATGGGCTCGCATTTCTGTGCGTTCAGGAGCCGCTGCGATTGTCTGCGGATGGCGAATTCCCTTCGGCGTTGTTGACCGATGCTCCCCGCCCGATCACTTTGTCCCTGACAAGCTCTCATGGCCCGGTAAAGAGCGCGTTCTTTTTGCAAAGTGCGAACGCCCACCTGGAACTGATCGGGCGCGACAATGAAATTGTGCCGCTGAGTCAGCAGGTGGATCCCAGCCGATTCGCGGGCGAATTGCAGGCTCGAAGTGCCGGGGCGTTCCGTGCGCGAGCATATTTGGATTCTCCGTATGGCGAGGTGGAAACCTACCTTGGCGACCTGACAGCGGTTGTGATGCCGGTTGCGATTCCGCAGCAGGTGTCGGTGGGGGTCTTCGATCCCTTGCCGCGGGATTGGTTTCAGAAGAAGCTCACGATTCAATCCCTGTTGCCCGTAGGTGCGGTGAAGCTTCGGTTCAGACCTCAAGCCTCGGCGGATGGTCCATCGGATCGTATGCCGGACAACCTGCAAGTTTCAGCGGGACAAAGTTCGAAATTCAAAATGATGCTGGAAGGCGATCTGGAGCAGGTGCATGTGATCGACTACACGGCCACGTGGAATGACGGCAAGACAGAAGTCACACGTCGCGGTGCGTTGCGAGTTGTTACGCGGCAGATGACGGTTGGCGAGTTGGTTCGAAATAAATGGCCGTGGGCGGCGGCGATACTGTTGTTCCTGTGCGCAGTGGGCGCCGCCGTGTGGAACTTCTGGCCGCGTCCGTTGCAGGCCGATTTGATTGTGCGACAGAATGGCACGCAGGTTTTACGGTTGCGGCTGCCAGCTCAGTTGCGCACGCGCACACTGCATGTTTCCGAAGGGCAGGTCGGCAATAGTGCCGGACCCAGCTGTGCTGTGATTGCCGGCCCGCAATCGCGAGAATTGCTCTCACTACAAAGTACGCGCAGGCGTGGCAGGTGGACGATCGTGGCTCGTCCACGCGCAGCCCATGCCCCTGCGCCCCAAGTCCACAAGTCGGCAGAGATCGACCTACGGTCCATCCACGTTCCAGTCTTTGCTACGGAAGACGGGACCATACAGATCAACGTGCTCTACAGCTAGAACAGAAGGTGCCCCATGCTTCACCGTACATTGCTCATTGGCCTTGGTGGAACCGGAATAGACTTGCTGCGAAAGTTCAAGACTCACTACGGCAAGTATTACGACAAGGAACAGAAGTACATTCAGATCCTGGGGATCGACACCACTAACCAGCGAACTGACAGCTCCGATCCGTTCCTTGAGAATCACGAGTTCCTCCATCTCGGGAATCCGGTTATCACCTCGGCTAACGTGATGCAGTTTCGCAAGCGGAATCAGTTTCGCTGGCTGCCCGACGATCTGCCTGCGTTTTCCGTCGCCACTGGCGCGGGTATGCGGAGGCTGGTGGGCCACGTTGCATATTTCTGGCGCGGCCAGGATATTGCGGCGCATATTGAACGAGCGATGCACACGCTGAACCACGCGGAAGTCAGCGGCGAGTTTGCCAATGTTGTGGACGGAGCGCAGACCCGCGTTTTCATCATCAGTTCCGTATGCGGCGGCACCGGAACCGGCATGTTTTTGGACATCGCTTTTCTGGTGAACCATCTGTTTACCCGACACAATTATGAGACGGTTCGGTTCGGCATGTTATTTCTGCCGTCAACATTTCGGCAGCTCGGCCAGAGCGCGCAATACGCGACCCTTGAAGCCAATGGATACGCAGCCTTGCAGGAACTGAACTACTACATGGCCGATTCATTCTCGCAAACGACACTTGCCTCCCCGGCAGACCAGGTATCGGGAGAAATTCCCATTTGCCCCAGCCCGTTCGACATGTGTTTCATGCTCGGCGGGACAGATGAAATTGGCAGGCAGCTGTCTTCGTCCGAGGATCTGTATCAGCGGACGGCGGAGTTCCTTTTTTCGGCGGTCGCAATTCCGCAGATTCAGGAACACATTGTCGATTACCACGTCACCAATGCGCGCCTCAGTTACGCATCCTTTGGATCGTTCTCTATACCGCTACCGAAAGCACGCTATGTAGAGAAATACGTGCTGCATATCGGCCGTGAATTGCTGGGAGATATCTTCGCGCCGATTCAATCGGGATTTGATGCGCGCGCCAAAGATGTGCTGAGCGGCACCCGGATTTCTGAGCTGCGCAATCTTGAATCACTGTCAGCTCTGCGCCAGATTGAAAGCCTGATGCATACGGAGGTATTCCTCCACGGCGAAGGCGGCGGTCAGCGACAGACAACCGACAACATCACAAAGGAATATGAAATCTGGATGAACATCCGCCCGCGCGTGGTGCAGCAGGCGACGGCAGAAATCACATCCATTGTCGACACCATCGAACGGGAGATTCTGGGGGAACGCAAGCGGCAGACAGCGCTCGACCGAGGCGTGCTGGCCAGCCAGTTCGAGATCTGCAAGACGGTTTTGATCCAGTTGCAACAGGTTCTCGAGACAGTTGCGGTGGTTCCCGCCCCGCTGACGGAAGCTGAAGTCTTGAAGACCTACCGCGAAGAGAGGTTCCTTGGCGGCAAGTCGGCCAGTGAACGCATGGCAGGCTTCCGCGAAGAGTTGCCGCAGGCGGCGCAATCACAAATTGCCGGCGAACTTCGCGGCCAGGTACGTTCCCTGGTGGGCAAGCTGCGCGCGCGCTTCAGCGACGAAGCTGCCGCCCTGGGAGGCCTGATCGCCAATGGGGAGTTTATTGCGAAGGAATTGCAAGGAAAAGCGGAGCAGTTTCTTTCCAACCGCCGTGCCACGTCGCGCACGTTGAACTTTTCGAACACTGGCATCGGTACAGCCAACATCCCGCAGGACCAATACCAACTTGATCGAGTGGGATTGCTGCAGCGGTATCGCGCGAAATTTTCGCTTCAGGATGTGGTGGATGATGCCTGGAAGTTTCAGGGTGACAACTATATCGACAAGCTTTATCAGGAGACATCGCAGTACGTCTCGGAGCAAATTACCCGCTCGCAATTGCTGGATGAGGGGCTGCTGCATAACGGCATGATGCAGGCCTGGTCGAACCTGAACCTGCAGAATGGTCCGCGCCGGCATCAGGCCACGACCAACAATCTTTTTGCGCCGCGCGATCCGGAACTGCGCAAACAATTGCAACAGGTGTTCGACCAGTGGAAAGGATCAGAATCCTCGCCGCTCTGCAACATCAGCGATTCCGTGGATGACTCCGTGCTGTCCTTTATGCGTGTTATCGGGCGGTTTGGACTAGCCGACATTCATGAAGTCCAGTTGATGCGGCAAGCCTATGAAGCCAAGCGCAAAGATCCGGTAGAAAAGATGTTTCTCGACCTGCCAACCCACAAGCGCCGCAGCATTGCTGGGGATGACGAAACCGAGGAGCAGTGCAAGTGGTTTGGGCTAGCGACCATTCTTGGCCTATTGCGCGACTTTGGGCAAGATCTGGAATTCAATGGGAAGCCGTTGCGGACGCAGATTGCCGATCCCGTGGAGCGTCACCTGCACGCACGCATGCGAATGGTCGATCCCGACTTTCAGGAAATCATCGAGAGAAAACGCGACAAGATGATTTTGGAACTGGGAGGCAATCAAGGATGGGCGCAATTCATTCACGACCAGGTAGAGCGTTTTTACCCGCGCAACGAATATCACGATCTTGGCGAGTATGAACGGCAGTTATCCGAGGTGCGCGTGGAAATGATGTCCTATCTTCGATCGCTTGGCGTTCCGCAATTTATGCGGGCTGGAGAATAAATTGATCCTACAGCCTACATTAGTCTTGCTCTGCGGATCCGGAGCAGAGCAACTGAAAGAACAGGTCGTCCGCTGGATCAGCGAAGAGGAACGCCGTGCCTTCTACTTTGCGCACATCAACGAAGCGGAAGAGATGCAGCACACCATTCCTATCGCCGTCCACGAGTTGCGCTCCGCGAAGCTGCTTTCGGAATTGATTCGCGGCGGTTACGTGCCGAAGAATTACCGGCTTCAGGAATTTCGCACGCTGATCGTGTGCCTGTCGGAGGATCAGGATTGGATTCGTACTGCGCGACGTCAGTTGGAAGTCTCGTTGGAGGCCACGCCGTTTTTGAACCGCATCTTCTGGGTCGTGCTGTTGGAACAGCAGCAGATTGAGAACCTGCAAGAGAGCCAGCAAAAACTCTTCGCGGATTTTGGCGGCAATGAATCGGTCACGCTGTTCCACGTGCTTCCCTTCTGGCGTGGCAGCAATCTGGACCCCGAAGATACTTCCGCAATCCTTGAACGGTTGACGGTTCTGTTGCTTAAGTCGGATACAGAAGCGTCTTTGCCGATGATCTCGGAGATCGCTCAGAACCGAAGCGGCTGGGCCATTGGCATTGAAGCGTACCGGTTGAAGGGACACTCTGAAGCGGGAAAGTGCGCGTTGTTTCTGGCCGCGCGGGAACTGATTGCGCAATGTTTTACCGGCCAGCCGCTCAGCGCTCCCACACTCGCGAATCTTGTGCGCGAAAAAATCCCCGACTTCGACAGCCAGGCGGATCTGGATCCATTCTCGCCAGAAGGATTGGAATTAGTGGGACGCTATGTCCGCGACTATGTTCCTGAATTGTTGGACGCGCTGGCCTCGCACAGTCCGAACGTGGAGAGTTGGCTGGACTGCCTGAAATATTTGAAACGAGAAACGGCCAAGCCCAAGCGGCTTGGATTGCTGGCGCCCGGTGGCACGACGCTGAATGGCAAACCAAAGCCGGCATACTCCGGCCTTAGCGTTCTGCTGATGACTGTTTCGGCTGCCGCCTGTTATCTGCTGTTCAAGCCCGCGGCTGCACCCGCGGAGCAGATGCATCTAGCGCTGAGCGGATCGTCAAAGGCAAAGCAGGAGCTACCGCATCATCCTGTCTTTGCGGCAGCGCTGGAACGAATTCTGGAGGATATCCAGCCGCTTCGTTATCCAGAGTTGCTGCAGGATGCTTTGCCGGCTCCTGAAGTGGAGACGGCGATTCCGACGGATAGCATTGAAACGGCGAAGGTGGACCGTACGCTGATCGATGCCGCGCGCGACCTGCTTTTGCAGCGAACCTTTGCGCTGCCTTCTCTCCTGTCATTCCAGTTTCTGACAGGAGAAATGGCGCCGGCTTCTGCCATGACCAAGGTGCTCTCTGCGCAGCAGGAAATGGAAAAGAAGCTGGAAGGCATGCTGATCGATCAGTGGCTGACGAAAGTTCGCGAGTCGAGACGCAGCAATGGCGTCAACGGCGACAGCGATTGGCTCGACTTCATGTTCGCGTCTCCCATTCCAAATCCAGTGCACATGGAATGCGAAATTGCCGCCCATCAGAACCAACCGCAGCAACCGGGATGGTTTCCGCAAAACTGGATGCATTACGTACACGCCGTCGGCATTCGCTAAGGGAGTTTTCGACTGCGCTTATTTGGAATCGATGCGATGATATTCGGATCGCATCTTGCCGGTCTGCGAGTCCGGCGAAAATCTCATTCAGCGGCCCGGCACATCCCGCCAAATCTATTGTTTGGCGGCACACCGCGCTCCTGAACCGGAAACGATATTTGCGAACATGAGCGATTCGCCGTAGACCAGCAAATCGCCAAACTATTTCCGCGCCATTCGGATACTCGACCGAAAACCGCATCAGCGGGCAGCCCATTTTCGCCCCCTCAGCGTCGCGATTCAGATCGCACTGTGGAGCGAGACACCTGATTGAAGGTTTACGCTGGCAGACGCACCCGAACCGAACCGATGTCGGGTCACCACAATCTTCAGGATGGACGCGCGGATCAACCCTGAAGTTGCGGTATACAATCCGTGAAATTTGCGCTTTCCAGCGGAGCCCCGCGAATCCTCCTCAGTCCTCATCTCCTGCTTGCGGCATGTTGGTGGGCTTGCGCTCAGGATCGATGACGGGATGATGAGCATTCCTGATCTGCTGATTCATCTGCGGCAGTTGCGTCTGCTTAAACTGCTCCCACCGTGGAAGCACTTCCTTCCCTTCAGTCTGCACGTGCGCCACAGCGACCAGCATGGCAGCCGTCGGATTTGCATCCGCTTGTTCCAACTCGCCGTATAGGAGTGTAGCTTCCGCGGTCACTTCATCGATGCCCGGCAAGTGCTTCGCCGCATTCAGTCCCGTACCTTCGAGGATTGTCTTCAACGTGGCATTCGATGTTGCGAGTTGTTTTGCAAGCGCAGGATCCGGCATCGCCGCGGCCTGCTCCATCACCGAGTGTGCCTGCAAATCGGCTTTGGCGAGCTCGCTGAGTGAAGCGGCCATCGCTACCTGAGCCGTGTGCAAAGCCTCCAACTCTGCTTGCGACATGTGGACGCGCGGATCCATCTTTACTCGTACGGGCTGTGTCTCGCTTTTGCCATCGACGGTCAAACGCACGGTATACGTCCCCGGCACAACAAGCGGTCCTTGTGGTACCAGCGGGGTGCGGTGCGGCACCGCTGCAATGGGATAGGAGTAGTTGATCGCGGTGGGAGCGGTGGCGCGAAGATCCCACACCCAGCGATGCATTCCCGCAGCGGTTGGCAAGGGCCCGTGCATCTTCGGCCAATATGCCGGAATCAATTCCGCGCGCAACTCCTCCGGCGTTGGAACCACAGGATCGTCGCCGCCGTATTTGCGCAGGACATTCCCGCTACGATCTAAAATTTCGAGAGTCACCGCACGGGCAGCATGCGGCAGGTTGTAGTCGAGAATTGCGCCGTCGGGCGGGTTCTCGCCGGCCGGTTCATCCGCGGGCAAAGGCGTATCTGTATTGGTGTCACGACGTACACGCCATGCCGGAGCCGGCGGCAACAGCAGCGCATCGATTTTGCCTGCATGGGCTGCGAGTTGGCGCAGCGGGCTTACGTCGTCGAGGATCCAGAACGAACGGCCATGGGTCGCGACAATCAGATCATCATCCTTCACCAGCAGATCCCGCATGGAAGTATGCGGCAGGTTGTATTCCAATGGACGCCAATGGTCGCCATCATCGAATGAAACCCATACGGATTTCTCCGTTGCCGCATACAACAGTCCTGGCTGCACGGGATCAGCTCGAACTGCATTCACCGGCGCGTCATCAGGAAGACCCGCGCTAATGGAAACCCAGGTTTTTCCGCCGTCGTGCGTGCGGTACGCGTACGGATGCAAGTCATCCACTCGAAAGCGATTCACGGCAACGTAGGCGGAGTCATCATCGAAACGCGACGCGTCGATCTGCGCAATCTTGCTCCACGGTGCAACGCCCGGCGGGGTGATGTTCTTCCAGTTCGCGCCCGCGTCGCGCGTAATCCAGACCAGGCCGTCGTCAGTTCCGGCCCAAATGGTCTGCGTCGTTTTGTACGAAGCCGCGATCGAATAGATCACGCCGCGACGTTCATCCTGCTGCTTCGTTGTCAGGGTTGGGATGGTAGGGAGCACTCCCGTCTTTTCCCGGCTCAGGTCCGGACTAACAGTTCGCCACGTCTGCCCCCCATCTGTGGTCACAAATAAATGATTCGCGGCATAGTACAGGGTGTGCGGATCGACTGGAGAAAATTCAATCGGCTCGGTTCGGTCAGCGCGAAATCCGTTCTTATGCGTCGGTAAAGGAGTGACATTCTGTACCTGCCCGGTCACCATGTCGTATCGCGAAACTTCCGTTCGCCCCGCGCCATAGACGATGTGGGGATGCAGCGGATCGGGGGCGGCGTATCCGTACTCGATGATCCCTGCAGGATGCCAGTCGCGGAAGGTGATTTCGCCATCGTTGCCGCGCGTTAATGTGCAGACAGAACCGCTCTCCTGCTGCCCAGCGCACACCTGGTAAGGAAAACTATTCGTCGCTGCAACATGGTAGAGCTGCGCAGTGGGCTGGTTGTACCAGGAGCTCCAGCTGTCGCCGCCATTCACGCTGACAAGCGCGCCCTGATCGCTGACCAGCAATATTATTTTTGGATCGCGCGGGTTGATCCACATGTTCTGATAATCATCGCCACCCGGCGCTCCACGCAGACTGATCCAGGTTTTGCCGCCATCTTCTGAACGGACGGTGACAATGCTGGTGCTATACACGACGTCAGGATTTTGCGGATCGACCGCAGGAACAGGCAGATCGCCGCCACCAATCTTCATGGCCGGACGAGGATCGTCTGTGATCTTCCGCCAGCTCATCCCGCCGTCGTCAGAGCGGTACACGCCAAGCCCTTTATCAGTGGCGTAGCCGCTGCCTTCTTTCGTGGTCGATAAAGTCGCGTACAAGCGCTGCGGATTGCTCGCTGCAATCGCCACGTTAATCTGCACCAGATCCTTCGGCAGACCGTTTGTCAGTTGCTTCCAGGTGCTTCCACCATCGGTCGACTTGAAAAGTCCGCCATTCGTGGTGGCGTATTCGTTGTCATCCTCCCATGGACCCAGCCGATCATCCCACAGTGACGCATACACAATCTGCGGATTCTTTGGATCGATCACGACGTCAGACCCGCCGGTATTTTCATCCTTATACAAGACTTTCTCCCAAGTCTTGCCGCCATCGGTCGAACGGAAGATTCCACGCTCCGCGTTGGGTCCGTAAGGATGTCCGAGCACCGCCGCAAACATCCGATTTGCGTTTGTGGGATCGACGGCAATCGCGGGAATCTGTTGGCCGTCGCGCAAACCAAGATGCGCCCATGTTTTTCCAGCATCGGCGGACCGATAGATACCATCTCCCACAGAGAGGTCGGGCCGATGGAGTCCCTCGCCGCTGGCCACGTACACCACATTGCTGTCGGAGGGCGCCACCGCGATCGCGCCGATCGACTGCGTATCCTGTCCGTCGAAAATAGGATTCCAGGTGCGTCCATAATCTGTCGACTTCCAAACGCCGCCATCGACCTGTCCCACGTAGAAAACATTCGGCTGATCCGGGACACCCACGGCAGCGCGTGTGCGACCTCCGCGAAATGGGCCGATCATGCGCCAATGCATATCCGGCATGGAGCTATCGTGCTTCGCGGCCAAACAAGCAGTGCTGGGAACCAACGAGCCGGCCAATAACAAGATGGCCAACAAAAAGCGAGAGGCAGAATGTCTTTGCGTCATCTCCATCCCTTCAGTGTCGCCTAAAGCTCGGCGGGAACTGCAAACTTCGGAATTCCTGAGGACGTCCAAAACCAGGCCGAACTTCGTTCGCGCCGAAATACCACGCGGCTAGCTTTCAATGAGTCAGAATAGCCGATCCTACGCTTCCCCGTTGCAGCCACGTCAGATTTTCGGCCATCCATTTCGATTTTGGATGTATATTTTCATTCCCGCTTGATCGTGTGGCCGTGTGACCGTCACAATCTGAGGAGTGATGAACATCTCTAGTTCTGTCTCGCGCTTCTTTTCCGCGTTGGTTGTTACTTTTGCCGCACTTCTCTCCGCGCTGAGCATCGCACCGCTCGTCGCGGCGCAGTCGTTGCCCCCGGCCCTCTTCAGCGGGTTGCAATGGAGACTCATCGGTCCGTTTCGCGCCGGTCGCGTGGTTGCCGTGAGCGGCGTCCCCGGAAGTCACCGAAAATTCTTCTTTGGCGGTGTGGATGGCGGTGTTTGGAAAACAACCGATGCCGGGACGGTATGGCAACCGGTCTTTGACAAGGCCCCCGTCGCCTCAATCGGCTCGCTGGCAGTGGCGGACTCCGACCCGAATGTGATGTATGCCGGCACGGGCGAATCTGACATTCGCTCCGACCTTGCATCGGGCGATGGCGTCTACCGCAGCGACGATGGAGGATCGACATGGAAACACATTGGACTCACAGACTCACAGCAGATCAGTCGTACCCTGGTTGATCCCAGCGACGCCGATAAGGTGTACGTTGGCGTTCTTGGCCATGCCTATGGGTCGAGCGATGAGCGCGGTGTCTACAAATCGATAGATGCTGGTCAACACTGGTATCGAGTACTCGACAAGGGACCCGACGTTGGCATTGCCGATATTGCCATGGCACGTGCCAAGCCAAATGTACTGTTTGCGGCTACGTGGAATGCGCATCGTCCTCCGTGGACCACCTATCCCCCCGTTGAGGGTCCCGGAAATGCTCTCTATCGCACGACCGACGGCGGCGCTACATGGACACAAATTGCAGGTCACGGCTTGCCAGCTGGATCCTGGGGACGAACCGGTATCGCGGTAAGCGCGGACGGTAGCCGGGTGTATGCAACCATCGTTTGCCCCGGCCACTCGGGTCTCTACCGGTCGGACGATGGCGGTGATAACTGGAGTTTGGTGAATGCCGATTCGCGCCTGACCAGCCGCGCCTGGTATTTCAGTTCACTTGCGATCGATCCGAGCGACCCGAACGTTCTGTACATTCCCAATGTGGCACTCTATCGGACGAATGATGGCGGCAAGACGATCGAGATTGTGCGCGGCGCACCGGGGGGCGACGATTATCACCAGGTCTGGATTGATCCAAGCAATTCTGATGACCTGATGCTGGGTGTCGATCAAGGCGCGTCTGTGAGCCTGGATCGCGGCAAGACATGGACCACGTGGTACAACCAGCCGACCGCACAGATGTACCACGTCACTACGGATGATAAGTTTCCCTACTACGTATACGGCGCGCAGCAAGACAGCGGCTCCATCGCCATCGCCAGTCGCAGCGACCATGGACACATCGATATGCGCGACTGGTTTTTGCCGGGTGGCAGTGAGAGCGGCTATCTCGCGATCGATCCGAAAGATGAAAATATCATCTACGCCAGCGACACCTACGGAGATGTGGAGCGGTTCGACCGTCGAACCTCGTTTGGCCAGACCATCACTCCATGGCCGCTCGGCGGTTTCTACAAGGCTGCGAACAAGAGGAAGTACCGCGATCCGTGGACGCCGGTGCTCGTCTTTTCGACTGCGGACAAGCGTTCGCTCTATTTGGGGACGCAGTACGTAATGAAAACCGTTGATGGCGGCCTGCACTGGCAGCGGATCAGCCCCGATCTGACCGGAGCGATGGAAGGTGCGAGTGACGCGGGCAAATTGACGGCAGAAAATGCCGACCAACGAGGGTATGGAGTTGTGTTTACTATTGCGCCATCGCCGTTGAAGGCGGATGAAATCTGGGCTGGCAGCGACACCGGACGGATTCATTTGACGACGGATGGCGGGAAAACCTGGCGCGATGTCACCCCGCCGAATCTATCGCCGTGGAGCAAACTCTCGCTGATTGAAGCCTCGCATTTCGATCCCGCAAGGGCGTATGCAGCGGTCGACCGGCATCGCCTGGGAGATCGCAAGCCGTATCTCTACATCACCCACGATTATGGAAAAAGTTGGAAGCTGTCAGTCGATGGAATCGCGCCGACGCATTTTCTTCGCGCTGTGCGCGAGGATCCAAAACAGCGCAATCTACTGTTTGCCGGCACGGAGTTCGGCATCTATGTTTCCTTTGATGCCGGCGATCACTGGCAGTCGCTGCAGCAGAATCTACCGGTGACTTCCGTGCGCGATATGACGATCCACGACAGCGATTTGATCGTCGCGACCCACGGCCGTTCCTTCTGGATTCTGGACGACATTGCTCCGCTGCGACAGGCCGCCGCTGTCAACGCGACCAAGCCATATCTTTATGCACCGCCGACAACGGTGCGCGTGGACAATGATGCTTTCCTGGGAACACCCCTGCCTCCGGAGGAACCTCAAGCCAAGAATCCGCCCAATGGAGCCATCGTTGATTACTACCTCGGCAGCACTGCCAGCAATGTCACGTTGCAGGTTCTGGATGAGCAAGGTCGCGTCCTGCGTCACTTCTCCAGCGCCGACATGCCGAAGGTCAAGCGCCCGCTGCTACCGATTGCCGAGCGATGGTTTCCTGTACCGCAAACCCTGAAGACCAGTCCCGGAGAACATCGATTTGTCTGGGATCTTTCTTCCAGCGGCTCAGGAACGGACGTGGAGGGCGACGATATCGACGCTGCCAGCATTCCGCCCGGACCTCGCGTACCTCCCGGCACCTATACCCTTCGTCTCACTGTGGATGGAACCTCGATGGAGCGGCCCGTGCATGTCGTGATGGACCCGCGCAGTGGGGCTACGACGGAAGTACTTGATGAGCAATTCGCTCTTGCAGGATCGATCTATCGTGAGACACTCGCCAGCCGCAAAGCAATGGCGGAATTGGAGAGTGTTGAAACTCAGCTGAACAAGATGCAGTCGAAAAGCAACAATTCCGCGGACCTGCAGCGAGAACTACGCAGCGCCCTGACAAAGTTGGAGTCCATAAAAAATGGAGAGGATGACAACGCCAAGGGGTCGAAGAAACAGACTGGATTGGCAGATGCGAACAAGGGCCTCGGCGTGGCTTTGCGAGTCGTGGAAAGCGGCGACCGACCGGCGCCAGCACAGGCGATCGTGATTTTCGATCAAATGAAGAGCGCAGCCAACGCTCAGATTGTGGCGTGGCAGCACTTCAAAGGGAGCGACCTGGCGAACGTGAATGCGGCGTTGCAACGGGCGCATCAACCTTCCCTGCAGATTGCTGCCATCGAAGAGGAAGTGCATTACGCCATGACTCGATAATCCTTGCGTGAGACGCGCGAGTCGGAAGTGGCGCCAATTCCCCATCGGCATCCGCTAAGGTGTCGTTGAACGTGTTGTCTGTGCCAGCGTACCCTGAAGGCTGAGGAATTCGATGCCATCTATGGAAACCGCGACACTGCGCCAGCACGCCTCCACTACCGCCCTGGGACCGCAACTCCCCGAGCCGACCTATGCCGAGCGAGTGCGTACGCTGCTTTCGCTGACTTCGATTGCCACGCTTTCAACGCTATCCCGGAAACATGAGGGATTTCCGTTCGGCTCGCTGATGCCCTACGCGCTCGATATTGCCGGCCGGCCGATTTTCCTGATCAGCAATATGGCGATGCACACGCAGAATTTGAAAGCTGACGCGCGAGCCAGCTTATTCGTGGAGCAAACGGGTGCCGACGGCGATCCACTGGGCGCCGCGCGAGCCACGCTCCTGGGGCATGTCGAACCCGTACCGCAAGAAGACATCGCCAGCGCACGAGAAAAATATTTGGCACGCCATCCGAATAGCCGCTATTGGGTCGACTTCGCCGACTTCAATTTCTTTCGGCTGCAACCGATCGACGTCTACTACGTGGGTGGCTTCGGCGTCATGGGTTGGGTTACGGCAACAGAGTATGAGCATGCATCGCCCGATCCATTGGCGGAAGCATCGACCGGCATCTTGAGCCATATGAATACCGATCACGTGGAGTCCATGATTTTGCTGGCGCGAACCCATGCCAACCTGATCGCCTCGGAAGCGACTATGACATCCGTGGATCGGCTAGGATTCTCTTTGCGACTGAAGACTGCGGAAGGCATGAAAGGCACTCGCATCAACTTTCCGCGGGAGGTTACGACTCCGCAGGAAACACGGAAGGTGCTGGTGGAAATGGTGCGTCAGGCTGGAACTTCTACTTCAACTTAGCCCAATCAAGTCAACTGCGTCGGCGGTTTTTTGACGTTTAAAAAGGTGTGGGCGGTCTATGCCGAAGCTGTACGTCGGTTTCGTCGAAGTAGCATCTCCCGAGCGGCGCGACCCACGCGTTGCAAATCCGCCGGGTCGATAAACAACACGTACGCGGTCAGAACGTCCCACTCAAACATCGGGATGTTGAGCGAATATTCAATCGACAGATGAAACAGCAACCCAAGCACGAGCAGCGGATAACGGAATGGCCGAAACCAGATCAACACACCGAGACTGAACTCAAGAACGAGCGTGTACCAGGTAACAAGTTTCAAAAGCCAAAGCTGCTGGGTCCAACTGGGCAATGGAAACCGCTGGATGGCATGAATGTGAAACACATAAAACAGCGCGGTGCCATTCAACCATGGCGCGCCCTTGATCTTCCATAAGAACGAAGCAAAATACAGCAGCGCAAGTTCAAACTGAATCATGCGCTGCGCCCACGGAGCGCGTGGTCTAATTTCGGCGTCCTCCAGCTTCCTGCGCACACGTATGAGCCGATCGATCGATAATGCGGCTCCCGCAGGAGCAAACATCAGGAAAAATCCAGTGACTCGCAGGAAGACATCACCGCCATGCAGAATGTAAAGATTTCTCTGTTGAAGGGAAGTCGAGCAGATGAATACAACGATGCTGCTCAGACGGGTCCAGAATCCAACTGTAAGCAAGAGGGCGAAGCCCAGAAAAACCCAGAAAAATGCCGCGATCCAGGCATCATTCTGCGGCATTACTGTAAACAGGTTCAATCGCACACCCGGCTCGACTGTACGCATGGTCTGGAGCGTCACCCAGCTGTGAACGCCAAACCAATCCAACCATTCTGAATGCAGCAGGATCAGCGTCATCGTGACGCAGGTTCCGTACAAAATCCGAAAGACTGCTATCGGCGTGGGAGATTGGGGCGCGAAGAAGAACCTCTCCCATGCTTCGCGCAACCTCGCCAGGATCATCGAAGGTCCTCGCCGCTGACATAGTATTCGTAGAAGAATTGCGGCTTGGGAACAGGCTCCTGGGCTGGCGTCAACCCATACTTGATCGGCGCCTGAAATTTCATCAGGATCACCATCTGCGGCGGATCCGTCGGGCTATCCAGCAATCTTGCGACATGGCGCGCCACATCCGGCCATAGCGCTGCGTATCGTGAGTCACACAGGACTTCCGCAAATTTTCTGTATCGCTCTTCGCGGTACCGTTTGGCATAACTGAGTTGCTCCATCTGCGGGAAATTAAACACGCGCATGTGGTGCTCCTGCGTAACGGAAACCGCTTGAATATAGGAGTTGACGGGTCTCGGATTCGGCGCGAAGAAATTCCATGACTGAAACAAGCCGGTCCACAGCAGGTACGGTCGAACTATCTCTTTGATTTGCGGCAGAGGAAAAGCGTTCAAAGGAATTGCCCAACTCAGGATCGCGATCATGTTAAGCAGAATAAAAATGCTGATAGCGCCGCGCAGAAAACCGGAATTTTCCGCATTCGCGGGCTGCAACGAACGAACAGCTTGAGACGGCTGAGGATTCGCGCCCTTGGAAGCGCCTTCATTGCCGGGCAGATTTTCGTAGCTTGCATTCATGCCTTCTTCCAGTCTCACCCAGCGGTTTCTTGTTGACCAGACCCAAGGGAGGCACCATCCAAATTTCAGGTGCCGAGAATCTGCAGGATCGGTCCGGCGATAGGCAAACAAAATTCGAATGGAGCCACTTTGATTCGCAAATGATAGAAAGGGCTAAGCCGCGCGCCCCCATATAATGGGGGAAGCATGTCTTTGAGGAAAGCCTTCGCCACTGCGACCGTCTGTGCTGCCCTGTTCGTAGGTACGATGCACGCGGCCAACCGAAATCCAGCCGCCTCTGCCGAACAATATCGGCTACGGCTCTACCATCTGCACACGGGCGAGCACATCGATGTAGTGTACCGCGTAGGCGATCGCTACCTGCCGAATGCGGTGGCAGAGCTCGATCATTTTCTTCGCGATCATCGGACCGGAGATGTCAAAGATTACGACTTGAAAGAGTTCGACCTGCTCCACGATTTGATGGCCCGCCTCAACGATCCCGACGGAACGATTGATATCGTCTGCGGCTATCGCACTCCGTGGAGCAACAACTACCTGCGCGAGCATGGACACGGCGTGGCGCTGCATAGCGAGCACATGCAAGCCAAGGCCATCGACATCCGCATTCCGGGAGTGCCGACGGCCAAAGTTCGCGACGCAGCGCTAGCACTCCATCGCGGCGGCGTGGGCTATTACAAACAGTCGAATTTCGTTCATGTGGATGTTGGTCCGGTGCGCCGCTGGTAGATGTTCTAACCTGGGTAAGGCGGACCCTTTGCCAGCAATGCCTTCAGCGATCTGTCCCGGCCGTAGATATCATTGAAGAAATGCACTGAGCCGTCTTCTTCAACAACCGCGGTGATATAGAGAATCAGCACTGGAATCGGCACCTGCAAGTCGACCTGACGATTGTTCGGGCCAGTCTCCATGGCGGCTCGCACTTTCTCCGGCGTCCACGACGGCTGATCGCGCAGCAGATAGGCAGCCAGTTCCGTTGGCTGTTGCACTCGAATACAACCGTGACTGAAGTCCCGCCGAGACTGCGAAAATAGTTGTTGTGCCGGTGTGCCGTGCAGATACACGCTGTGTTCATTCGGGAACAGGAATTTCACCAGCCCGAGAGCATTGTCCGGACCGGGCTTCTGCCGTACTGTGAGTTTTGCGGCGCGTAATTGCGCGAGTACATCGTCAGTGATGGGCCCACTTGTCACCACCGTGCCGCTGTAGGTGACAACTTCAAAATTCTTCTTCGCGATGTAATTTCTGTTTTTCACGATCGCGGGAACAATTTCGCTGCGCACGATGCTCCTGGGAACATTCCAGTAAGGGCGAAACACAATGTACTTCATGTCTTTCGCAAACACGGGGGTCTGATGTCGGACAGCCTTTCCGACTACGACCTTCATTTTCAACGCGACCTTGTGATCCGCGGAAAATACTCGCAGAACGAATTCCGGCACATTGACAACTATTGGCGGCTGCGGGAAAGAGGGCGGCAGCCAGCGCCAACGCTCCAAAGCAGCATCCAACTGCTGTACCCGAAACGACAATGGCACGTTCAGTTCGTGTATGGTCTGCTTGCCCAGCCTGCCGTCCACCACCAGACCATGACGATCCTGAAACAGCTTCACTCCATCCACCAACACCTCGGTATAGAGATGGGAGTCGGCGCTCACTGACGCGGTCGGAGAAACGTCGCCGAGCAGTTCCAATCGCTGCGCAAGTTGCGCGGTTCCAGGGTATGTGTCGCCCGGAGCTACTGTCTTTGCCACTTCAGGAAGCAGCGGGCCATCGCCTTTCGCAGCGAGCTGCAGATATCGCTGTAGTGCGACCTCTGTTCGCCTGTATCCGGCGTAGGGAGGCTCCACGTCATTCAGGATGACCTGCACGTTCGCGGCATGAATCACATTTTGGGTGACAAATTGCGGCAGATTGTATTTCTTGTTCTGAATTTCGATATCGAAACTGAAATGTTTCGGATTGAGGCGGCCGATGTGCAGGTCAGAGATGTAGCGCAGCGTGCACACCGTGAGCGCCGCTTCAAAATTGGCTTGGGTTGCCGGGTCTGCTGTGGTATTCAGCGCGGCAAGACGACCCTGCCAGCGCGCAGCATCGTAGTCTTCCGGGATCAACCCTTTTTGCCGGCTGCTTTCCAGGGCCTGGATGATTGCAAGTGCCTGCGGCGTCGGCTGCCCGTTGACCCTCAGCCAAAGTGGAGAAAAGTTGGACGTCTGATACAGTTGCAGAAAATCTGCGCGATAGTCAGAGAAGTTGGGCCAGTGCAAGTCGGCAAGTTTGCCAGAAGCAGCAATTTCCTGCAGGCGGACCGACAGCGGTGTAGCACTGGGCGAGGTGACTGCCGGCTGCGGTTGCTCAAGACTCTTCACAACACCAAACGATGCTGCCACACACAACAAAAAAGCGAGCGTCCGCACGTAGGTCCGACGGGATGCTGGGAGCATGGCCCATTACATCACTTCTTTTATTCTTGTTGGCGGAATTTCTATCGCGCGTGATCTGGAACCACTGACGGAGATCGAAAGTTTTTCGAGCCACCCGCGAAACTGGCACCAGCAGCGGCACTGAATTGGTACGCGGTCTTGGTTCGCGACCCGACCACTGTAAGCCTGCTGTTGCAGTGGCCATTCAACGAAGTGACAATCGCAGACTGGGTGCAATCCAGATTGTTCTCCAGATACACAACGGCCTGCGGCGCTGTGGTGTCGAACTGCAGCAAGTGCACATCAGGCAGCGATCCCAGCATGGAGATTCTCTGCCATGTCCGCATTCTGCAGCGTGATCTGCCACAGATCCGCTTTACGACTCTCTCCAATCAATACATAAACGCAGTTCCGGAAGCTGTTACGACCATCTTCTATCCGCTCCCCCTAATGCCCGAGTGACGCCATTGTTGAGCGCTTTCTAAATTTGTGCATCAAAGAAGACAGTTGTATATTTCCGGAGCTCTCAGCTACGACGCTGCCCATCAGCGCACGCGAACGAATAGGTTGAAGAGCTTTGCGGGGTGGAATTTGTCTCGGAACGTTTTCCGAAATAGCGCTTATCCAAAAGGAGCGGAGGAAACCGCGCCCGACAACTCTGGTTGGCCGAAATATACTGCGGAGCACAGCTTCGCGCTGCTCAGTCTGTTCCTGGCGACCGTTCGCATTGGCAATTTTTGTGACGCCCATCACAGTTGCGGTCCAACCTTCGATGCGATCATAAGGTTGTTGCTGACGCTCCGGTTGAAGAAGCCGACAGACGCGACAAGCATGGGAGTGATCGATACGCTGGATGGCGCTCCCGACGGCAGTCTGACATGCGTATGCGTGCGAGCGGAAGTACTTAGCCGCTATAATCTAATTTCTAGTGAACAAGGTGGTCCATGCAAAAACTGATGCGAATGGCGGTCGTGGTATCCCTTCTTTTGAGCTTGAATCGCGCCTATGCGGTCCCAAGTTTTGCAAGACAAACGGGGCTCTCATGCAACGTGTGTCACAGCAACCCTCCGGAACTGACGGCCTTCGGACGCAATTTCAAGCTGCGAGGCTATGTGCTGACAGACATGACAGCGAAGGACAAAGTGGGGAACTCGAGAGACCTGCTTCTCTCCAAGTACATTCCGCTGTCGGCCATGATACTGCTCTCCAATACGTCCTTCCAAGCAAATCAGCCGGACACGCAGAATAACTCCGCAGGCTTTCCGCAACAATTGAGCATTTTTCTTGCGGGTGCTTATGCCTCGCACTTTGGCGGCATGGCCCAGTTTACCTACACACATTCCGATGATCACTTCAGCATGGACAACACCGATCTGCGCTACGCCAATCAGGGGACGCTGGGCGGCAAAGACTGGGAATACGGCATTGACCTCAACAACAATCCCACCGTAGAAGATTTATGGAATAGCACACCCGCCTGGGGTTTTCCGTGGATCTCAACCTCCTCCGGCGTAGATCCAATCGCCTCCCCCATCATCAACGGCAGTCTTGGACAGGATGTGGCGGGAGTGGGTGGCTTCGGCATGTGGGATAACCATTTGTACGCGGATGTTACCGCGTATCGCTCTGAGCACGCTGGCGCACCAACGCCAGTAACCGGGACCGGCCAATCATACAATATTTCCGGAGTCGCTCCCTATTGGAGAGCGGCTTGGCAACAGACCTGGGGCAGCAATTACCTTGAAGTTGGGACCTACGGGATCTACGTCAAGTCCTTTCCCAACGCAGTGTCTGGCCCGGAAGACACATATTTGGACCCTTCGATCGACTTTCAATATGAGCGGCCCTTCGGCCCTAACCTGTTGGACATTCATGGAACATATATTCATGAGAATTCGAATCTGGACGCTACATATGCTGCCGGCGGAGCAAGTACGGCGTCCAACCATCTGAACACTTTCAAACTGGACAGTACCTATCACTGGGCCAATAAATACAGCGCAACTGGGGCGCTATTCTCCACGACAGGGAACGCTGACGCGCTGCTGTATGCACCAGCGCCGCTTACGGGCAGCAATAACGGTAACCCCGACACCAGCGGTTACATTGCGCAGTTTGGGTACTGGCCGGTACAAAACATTGACATCGACGTCAATTACTCAGGCTATTTCAAATTCAATGGAGCCAGCAGCAATTACGACGGCGCGCAGAGAAACGCTTCCGACAACAACACCGTGTATCTGGCTTTGTGGCTGGTTTTTTAGGAGAGAAGAATGGAGCAGCAGGAAGAGATCCAAAAAAATGTTTCAAATAAAGACGTCATCGTCATCGACCGCCGCTCTTTTTTTGGGGTTCTGCTTGGCATCGGTGGAGCTGGCATGGGAGCATTGCTGGCAGTTCCCGTTCTTCGCTACGTCCTATATCCTCTCTATGCAAAGTCCAAGAGCACATGGTCTCCCATAGGCTCCATGGATGAGTTTTCCAACCTATCGCAGCCGATACTAAAACATCTCCTCCTCAAGCAAGTGGATGGGTGGCGTGAGGTCGATTCCTCCCTGACCGTCTATGTGACCAAGGGCGCGGATGGAGCACTGACTGTGCTCTCCGACATCTGCCCTCATCTGGGGTGTGCCGTCGCCTGGCAGAAAGCCCAGGGTGAGTTTTTCTGCCCCTGCCATGGAAGTGTTTTTAATCCTGATGGAAAGCATGTTTCCGGCCCGGCGCCACGCGGGATGGATCCGCTTCCGCACAAAATTGTGGACGGAAAGCTCATGGTGAAGTTCGAGTACTTCCGTGAGAATGTTCCCAACCGTGAAGTGTTAAGCTAGGTGACCTTGTGGATGAACCAGTGAAGGCCGATATCCCGCAGAAGAAGATGCCAGCACGTTTCTATAGTTGGTTAAACAAACGCACTGGCATACGCAATATAATGCGCGCATCTT
>JAJYSL010000208.1 GCA_021793595.1 Acidobacteriota bacterium | reverse complement strand
ATGTATTTCCCGGGTTTGACGTACAGCGCGTCTCGATGCTGTACGGGCACGTCCGCCCACCAATACCAGGGCGATACGCCAATCTGTTCGGACACGTCGTAGATTCCGAAGATTGTTCCGCGCTTATCGCTGCCGGCAATAACGAGAGCGCTGGCTATGCCGGGCAGCGGCTTCGCAACCACTTGAATCAGGTTGGACTCCCACTTGCCCCGAATGGCATCCACATCGATTTTCTTGCTTCGGATAAGTCGATCGATGATCGTGCTGCTGCCGATGGTTCCGATCAGAATGACATTGGCTGGAAATGGAGCGCCCTGCTTGATGTCAGGCGTCAGTGTGGTGACGCGGTCAATGTCGGACTGCAAATCATGCGCGGCGCGGATGACGCCGGGGTCGTCATTTGCATCCACATACAGGGCTGTTGCTCGACCGTTGTGAGCGATGGGAAAGCTTCCGGGTGATTCCGCATATTCAACGTAGGGAGTTGCACCGATCGTGAATGCGAACAGGGAACTGCAGCAGAAGAGGAACGCAAACAGCAATGACAACCGCAGATGAAGCGACTTTAGGGCAGAGGTCCCTGGCGGACCAACCATCGCCCGGTACCTCCTTTCCTGCGTTGCGCCGATTATTTCGGTGTCCATATGCGAAACTCGCCACCACAATGCATCAAGCTCATCATGTATAGCATGCCGTCGTAGTACCGCTGTCCTCCGGAGGGAATGGGTGCGTTCCAAAGTGCCTGCACAAATTGCCTCGCCTGCGGCGCCGTAGCGGCTAGGCTGGCGACCGCGTTGGTCGATACCAAGCCGGTTGAGTGTCGCGCTTCGAGCTCGTGACCATCCAGCGTGTACTGGTCTCCATATTTGTCAATTCCCTGGGATAGAAAGAACTTCTGAATGCGGTCGCTGAGTTCATGCTCGTCGTTGGCCTTGCCCCACCACGACCAGTCGACGGACCAATTGCTTGCGGTTCTCCACGAGTCGAAGGAAAAGTTCGCAGCCATGGGATTCCACTTAGTCCCATGCGGTGTTCCATCGAAGTTGGCATAATCCGGAGCGAGGCCTGTCTTTGGATTGGTGGCTTTCAGAAAAAAACCGCGACTCACAGTGGCGGCTTCCGCCCAAAAAGCACGATCGGCTTTCGGTCCCCATCTTGCCCACAGTTCATAGAAAGCCGGCAAGTGGTAAGAAGGGTCCGTGAAGTCGCCGCGGCCAATGCCTGGAACAAAACGAATCATTTTGCATTGCTCGTTCACCATGCTGCCCACGGTGCGGGGTCCGAACCGGGTCGGCCCTGACATTACGGGATGATGCCGCATGTTTGTCAGGATGGCGTCGGCCTGGGCCTTGTAGTTATAGATTCCGTGCCCGTTTCCCCAACGAGCGGACGCGAAATAGAGAGACATCGCAAAATATTCTTCTCCGTCTGGCGCCGGCGTCTCCTCATTCGGCGTGCCGTTGGGCTTGCACGACCAGGAAAAATATCCGTACGAGGGATGTTTCGGATTGCTGATGTACATGTAGGTCTTGGCCCAGTTCCACAGCGCATCGAATTCCGTCTTTTTGTTGAGCTGCACAGAGATCATCATGCCGTAGGACATGCCTTCTGTGCGCACATCGTGATGGGCTGCGTCGGTGATGTAGGCCAGGGGTCCGTCGGCATTGTTCCCGGTGGTGTAATACACGGCTTGTGTCTTCGAGTCACCGTGAAACAGTTGGTTGAAAGCAGCGTTGATTTTGGCGTCGATCCGCGCCTGGGAATGTCCAGCTTCACGAAATAAATTGCGGTAATGTCCTGTGGCAAAGGCTCCAGAACCATCGGGCGAAACAGGTTTCTGCGTGTTGGCAGCGGCAACGGCTGCCGTGAGCAGCAGGCTGCAACAGAGAAGACCGATGGCTCGAGCGGACGGGGTTGCGCGCACTTGATCCTCCGGAAAATTATTGGCTGCGGCAGAAAACAAGGGCTATCCTAGTCCACGTGCCGAAAACGAGCAACTCTAATGCGATTTAGATATCAAGTCACTTTCATGCTTTCCGTATGGCTGTCCGCGTTTGCGCTGCTGTCATGTTCCGCGCAGAATGCGCCCGCCGTTGCTCATTGGGTTGGCTCATGGGCATCGTCGCAGCAGATCCCGGAGCCGGCAAATGCGCTTCCTCCAGACGAGTTACGCGATGCGACGCTGCGCCAGATTGTGCACCTGTCTGTGGGTGGGGAAGAGCTGCGCGTGCATCTGTCGAATGCATTTGGGGCGGCGCCGTTGCATATCGACTCTGTCCACATCGCGCGTCCGCTATCGCCCTCGAGTGACCAGATCGACGTAGCAACGGACAAGGCGCTGACGTTCGCTGGAAGCTTCGCGGTAGTGATTCCTGCGGGGGCTGAGTATATTTCCGACCCGATCAATTTTCCGGTGAGCGCTCTCTCCAATCTGGCGATCAGTTTTCATTTACAGGAACCGCCCGCGCAGCAGACAGGGCATCCTGGTTCGCGCGCTACATCGTATGTGGTGCATGGCAACCTGGTGTCTACTGCTACGTTGCCAAACGCGACGAAGGTCGATCATTGGTACCAGATTGCAGGTGTCGACGTGGCGGCCCCGCCGGATGCAGTTTCCATCGTAGCTCTGGGTGATTCCATCACGGATGGTCACGCATCGACGACCAACGGAAATGATCGCTGGACGGATGACCTGGCCGAACGCCTGCAAGGCTCACCTGCGACAAACGAGATCGGGGTACTGAACGCGGGCATTGGTGGCAACCATCTTCTGGTGGATGGCCTTGGGCCAAATGCTCTAGCGCGCTTTAATCGCGATGTGCTTGCGCAGACCGGCGTTCGTTATGTGGTTGTTCTTGAGGGAGTGAACGATCTGGGCGGTCTGACTCGCCTGGGAGTGGTTCCGATTGCCGCGCATGACGCGTTGGTGGCCCACATCTTGGCGGCGTATCGGCAAATGATCCTGCGAGCGCACGTACATGGAATTGAAGTCATCGGCGGGACGATCACGCCTTACGCCGGCTCCGACTATTACCATCCGACCGCCAGGGACGAACAGGATCGCAACGCAGTGAATGCATGGATTCGTGAGCGCGGGCATTTCGATGCAGTCATCGATTTTGACAAGGTGATGCGGGATCCGAGCCATCCCGACCGGCTGTTCCCGCGCTACGATTCGGGTGACCATCTGCACCCATCGCCTGCCGGGTATCGTGCGATGGCGAACGCTATCCCGCTGTCACTGTTCCATCCGTGAGCTATTCTTCGGCGAGCGCGACCAAGCTGGGCGGCATGATGGTCGTGTTTTGCGATGCCGGTGGTCAATCCGATTGATAATTGCCTCTGCGCAAGAGCGAATTTGTGTCTTCAACTCGGTCGACTGTCCCTCTCGACCGCGCAGCCGAGATTCGCCCACTGGCGGACAATTTTCGTGACATCCAATCAACTTTTTCACAAAAATTTCTCGCTTCAGGAAATGACGCTTGGATCCTGCTTCAGGTATGGGGCACATTCAAGAAAAGCGATTGTTTACTCGTTTCCCCTTGTTTCGTCTCCCAACTGTTTCACGATGTGACGAATCGTGCCTTCCAATGTCTGGACTAAAACACTTTAGAAAGGAAAAACAGCTTGACAATCGATATTCGATTGGACTAAACATTGCTGCGGCCAAGTAAAGCGATTTAGTCGGTGCTGTATTTTCAGCGGTCGCCCCTCGCCATATGGAAAATCGGCGCTTGAAGAGTCGAATGAACGTCTACCCCTTCGGGGCTTTGGAGGCAACATGAAACAGCTTTATGGGTTCGGCCGGTCTGCGAACCTCCACCTATCTCTTGTAAAACGCAGTGTGGGTCTCCTGATGACCATGGCACTGCTCCTTGTATTTCTACCTTCCGCACACGCGCAGACCACAGCCACAGTTTCCGGTACGGTTCAGGATCCTACCGGGGCGGTCATCCCTGGAGCCCAAGTCAGTTTGATTAATGAGGCCACGCAAGACACGCGCGTTACGACCAGCAGCGATTCCGGCTTTTTTGCGTTTCCATCCTTGGTTCCAGGCACCTATTCCGTCAAGGCGGTTGCAAAGGGCTTCGTTCCCAAGGAATTGACTGGGATTATCCTGCACGCCGGCGATTCGCGTGACGTGCCGGGCCTGACGCTCGCAATCGGCAGCGCCACCCAGAGAGTGACTGTGCAGGCAGCGGCCCAGATCATCCCCATGACCACCGGGTCCCGATCAGATGTGCTGACTTACAAGGACATTCAGAACATCGATTTGGAAGGCCGCGACGTAACGGAGTTGTTGAAAGTGCTGCCAGGAGTTGTCCAGACTCCAAATGGTCTCAGCAACGGACCTTCGTTCAACGCTCTGACCGTGACCGCACAGACCAGTTCCATCGGTAACGGATTAAACGTAAGCGGCGCGGAGTACAGGGGCCCGACGCAGTTACTGTCGGACGGCGTCAACGTTATCGACCCTGGAGATATGGGCGGTTCGATCGGGACCATCAACCCTGAAATGGTGCAGGAAGTCAGTGTGTTGACTTCCAACTTTGGCGCGGACCAGGAATTTGGCCCGGTCGTCATCAGTACCATCAGCAAGTCCGGTACCGATCATTACCATGGCGAAGCGTATTTCGATGCCCGTAACGACGCGATGAACGCGAACGACTGGCAGAGCAATCACCAGGGCAAACCCAAGGGCGGTGCGTCGTACTATTACCCCGGCGGCAACATCGGCGGATACGTGCCGAAAACTCACAAACGGCTCTTCTTCTGGGGCGGCTATGAACGATGGCTGCAAGACCAGGGAAATGCCAACGTCCTCACGTCCTATATTCCCACTCCCGCAATGATGGCTGGAGACTTCACCAACGACAATGCAGACAACCAGGCGCTCTGCCCCAACGGCTTTTCTGGGAATGGCGCCAACGGCCAGTGGTGCAATGACTTGTCCGGCACGACTTACTCCGACGGAAGCGCGGCGTTACCGTCGACGGCCCTCCCTGGCTACCACTTGGGCGCCGATGGAAAGACAACCTACGACAATGGGCAAAAAGTGCCTGCTAACTTTATCTTGCCGTCGTCCACTGCCTTGTCCTCCTTCTGGCCCAAGGTGTACAACGCCGACGGGACGCCGAATCCGGCGGGCGGCTACTCCAATCCGGCGACGACCCCCGGCGGTTACAACTACTACCAGCCGATCATCAACCATGTGGACGGCTGGGTCTGGCGCGTCCGTGTCGACTGGAACCCGAGCGACAACACCAAGTTCTACGTTTCCTACAATCAGGAATACAGCTCATCCCTCGATCAGGGGAACGGGGCCCATATCTACTGGACGCCAGGCAATTCCGTGCCGTATCCGGGCGGAGGCCTGTATCAGTACTCCTATACCAAGACCGCTGCCGGTCACTTCATCCACGTGTTCAATGCCACTACTACCAACGAGGTGATCGCAAGTTGGGGCTATGGCAACCTGCCGAATCAACCCGCCAACCCGAAGGGAGCCTGGAGAACTTCATTTGGCTACCCAACCGCTCCAGGCTACGGAGAGGTCTTCAGCCCCGGATCGAAGCTGGCCCCTGCCTACAGTTCGGCGGGAAACTTCACCTTCCCGGATTTCTCCCAGGGAGATGACTATGAACCGTCGGGCGTTTACCAGGTCCGCAAGGAAGACCCAGCCTTTGCCGACAATTTCACCAAGGTCGTCGGTTCCCATACCTTGAAGTTTGGCGCGTTCACGCAGAATACCGGCAATTATCAAGGCGGCGGCCAGCAAATGAACGGAGCTTTCACAAATTTCGGTCAAGCGCAGAACCCGTTTCTCGGAGGCGGCCTGGTTGGTTCGCCGAACAACCCGACCGCCAACTTCATCATGGGTTCGGTGACCGGGTACAACGAGGCGAATAAATCGCCCAACAGCGATATGGCCTATCAGATCGTTTCCTTCTACGGGAACGACAACTGGAAAGTGAACAACAGGCTGAATGTGGAAATCGGCGCGCGCCTGGAGCATGTCGGCCACTGGTACGACCGCACAGGCACCGGCATGGCGGTCTTCTACGCAAGCCGCGTCGCGTCCGATTATTACTCCGGTAAAGCCGAACCGGGCTACTACTGGCATGGCATCAGTTCCGGTATACCGCTCAGCGGCATGCCGAACCGGCTGGCCTTCCTTTCCCCGCGTTTCGGCCTGTCCTACGACGTGTTTGGAAACGGCAAAACGATGGTCCGTGGCGGGTGGGGTGCGTATCGGTGGGCCGATCAGTACAACGACTACGCCGCTGACCTTCAAACTGCGCAGAACATTCGGAGCTATAGCTTGCCGGGCAATACCGAAGTGTTGCAGTCGCAGATTGGTCTTATCAGTACTCCCGCGGGCGCAGCGGCCCGGCTATCACCAGCCCCGGTCGCGGGCCAGCTCGGATTCAAGCCGGCGACGGGAATCTATAGTGGTACTCAAGCCGCAGACCCAACCGACTACGGAATTCCACTCACCTATAGTTGGAATCTAACCATTGACCAGCAACTGCCGTGGAACTCTCTGCTGGATGTTGCCTATGTCGGCAGCAGCAGCAGCCAGATGGACAACGACGGCGAGTCCAGCAACGGTTCCGCATTTCCGGGACTTGCCGATCAAAACAAAACTCCAATCGGCGCGCTTTTCCTGCCCGATCCGCGGACCAATGTTATTTCGAACAATCCTGAAAATGTCACGCAGGACACTGACGGAACCAAAACAGGGAACTCACTCGCCGACTACCATCCATTTGGATATGCCTACGGGACCAGCCAGATCCCCATGCACCAGTCGACGTTCTTTTCCAACTACAACGCGATCCAGGCTTCCTGGACAAAGCGGTCCGGTCGCTTTGTCTTCGACTTCAACTTCACATGGCAGAAGCAGTTGGGAACGGCAGCGTTCCAGATCAATCCCTTTGTCACTCGCGCCAACTACGGAGTGTTGAATGTGGATCGGCCATTTCTGTTCAACTCAAACTACATCTACCAATTCGGGGAACTAATCCACGGCAACAATATGTTTTTGCGAGGTGCCGCGAACGGATGGACGATTTCCGGTATCAGTTCCTGGCAGCAGGGGGGCAGCCTTCAGCAGGAGAACGGTTCGCCAGGAAACTTCAGCTTGGGCATTACCTATACCGGATTGCCAGCCAATGCCGCAGCCAACGGGATTGGCAGCGGAATCGGCTCTGCAACCTACTATGGAACCGATGCCGGTCTCAACATCATGCCAGTATTAATTTGCAATCCAAAGTCCGGATTGAAGAGCAACCAGTTGCTCAATCAGGATTGCTTTGGCGCTCCACCTATTGGACAGTATGGAGGGCAAAACTTTCCATATTTTGCGAATGCGGCCTACATCGAAAACGACTTGGCAATCTATAAGACGTTTGAGATTCGTGGCAGCCAAAACGTGCAATTCCGTGCGTCGGCCTTCAATTGGTTGAATCACCCGCTGCCGCAATTCAGCAGCGGCAACCAGTTGCAAC
>JAJYSL010000207.1:1509-7536 GCA_021793595.1 Acidobacteriota bacterium | reverse complement strand
GCAATGCCGGTGCTGGACCCACCTCTTGCAGGAAGGACAACTAGGCGCGGGCAAAAGGGTTTTCAATGCCTATACCAACGATCCGTTGACCGGCGTTCAAGTCCTCCGAGAGGATTCGCACTGCGCCGGCCTTTCGTGCGCTCGCAAGAATGAGGGCGTCCCAAAACCTGATTCGGGCCTCATCCTCAATCTGGAATGCCATGAAAATGTCCTCGGCTACCGTGTCCACACACCAAGTGGCATAGCTGTTCACGACGCGGCGAGCCGCCTTCCTGCTCAAAGGCGAGGAGATTTTCCGGGTCGCATTTACGTAAAATTCCTGGAGCACCTGCATACTGAGGACGCCGGTGCGGCTACTCCAGAGGGCACGGAGAACCTCCTTCGCGATCTCATGCTTGGCTTTGGCATCGAGATCATGCGCGTAGATCAAAATATTGGTGTCGACGAAGGTCTTATCGCTCATGCAGTTCAGCCCGGCTGGCAGAGATCACCCCGCCCATATGGAAACCCTTTTCCAACAGTGCCAGGGCTGTCCGTTTGGCCTGCTCATACGCTTCTTCCGCACCCACGAGGATGTCGATTTGTTCGGCGAGAAGCCCGCTGATCGAGGTAGAACGTTTGGCCGCGAGCACTTTCGCCTTCTGAATGGTCTGTGGAGTCAGACTGACCGTGACATTTTGCTTTTTGCTGGCCTGTGCCATGACAGAGCCACCTATTTTACTTATTTTACTTATTTTACGTGCTGCACGTATTTTACGTGGCCTCGTTGTTGAGTACAACTTCAGAGTCGGCATCAGCGTGAAGGACATTCAGCGTTGGCTTTCGTCCAACGTGGCAAGGACTTCTCCGCGTCCGGTATATGGAGAGCGATGGCATTGAACCGCACTGACACTGGATCCCCTGACGAGTCCAGCCAAGAGAGAGCCGTGCCGCGGTTTCCCCCGGCCATGCTGCTCACCGTGAGGTTGATCCCTGTTAGGACAAGGCCAACGCCCAAGCCGTACATAAACAAGACCGGCACGGCGGCAAGCGGGGTGGAGACGGTGAGCAGTATAAGGCCCAGAGCAACAGTGATGAAACCGATCACGGTGCTTTTGAAGGGCTAAATGGCTGCGAGCAAGGCGCCCAGGGAGGAACCGATAAATTGGGCTGTAAAAAGAGACCCAGCGTGGGCATCATTCATGTTCCAGCGGGCAGAAAGCGCTGGCAAGATGGGCCCCAGGATTGTTGTGCAGATACCCATGAGGATGAAGCTGAGATACAAGAGGAACAAGCCGGGCCGTGTGCGTGACGATGTATTCAATGTGTTTCACCGACGGAAAATCCCAGACGGTACGAGACGCTGCAGCCAGAATGCCTGAGAACAGAACCTCAGCATAGCAGAGCCAGTGGCATTTGAGCTGCTCTACCCGGGCTTCAGGCAGGTTTTGTGAATGTTTGATTCTTCGTCATGGATTGCACCCTGCGTGGAGCGTCTGCCGTGGACTCACGCACGATAAATGTAGGTACGACGCGGATGGAAGATTTCGGTGGATCGGGGTTCTCTCGTTGGATCAACTGCAGCAGCGTCGTGGCTGCAATTTGACCCATCTCGTTCAGCGGCTGCCGCACGGTGGTCAGCGCGGGATTGTTGGTCGAGGCGCTGAGGATATCGTCAAATCCCACCACGGAAATCTGTGCCGGTACCCGAAGTCCCGCTTCATGAAGCACGGTTATTGCGCCGATCGCCGAGAGGTCGTTGAAGGCAAAGATGGCCGAGAAAGGCCGCTTGCGCTGAAGCAATTCGAGGGCAGCCTCTCGGCCTGGACCGATGCCGGGGGCTGAACCTTCCAATTGCACAACGAGCTTGGGATCGATGGAAAGGCCGAGCCCGGCGACCGTTTTGCAAATAGCATTCCAGCGGACGGCCGTATCGGAGCTGAAGGCCTGCCCCTTGATAATGGCTATGCGGCGGTGCCCAAGTTTATGCAGATGTTCGAGCGCATATCGCGCAGCCAGAATATGATCGAGCTTGATATTGACGGTGGATTTATGGCGAATGTGTCCGGAGATGGCGACCACGGGAACGGGCAGGTCCTCTTGAATGGCTGAGTCCACCGCAATGATGCCTTCCACGGCCCGATCCAGGAGAAGACGAGGATAGCCCAGGAGCAAGTCTTCCCGATGGCGATGGCTCACGACAAAATAGAAGAAGCCATTCTGCAGCAGCGTGTCCTCGATTCCTCCCAGCACGGCGGTCGAGTAACCATCCCTGATTTCCGGGACTATGACGCCTACAGTGAAGCTGCGCTTGTTCCGCAATCCGCGGGCAAAAACATTCGGCCTGTAATTGAGAGACGCGGCGGCGGCCAGAACACGCTGCTGTGTGGTTGCGGAAATACGATGCGTCGTTGCAGACCGGTTGATGACACGAGACACCGTGGCTTGCGAAAGCCCCAGATGCGCGGCGAGTTCTTTCAGACCCACGGTTCCGAGGGGCAGGGATTTATCCGGATGCTGACGTTTTATGGTCATGACTTAGCTTGTGTGCCTCAATTTTTCCGCACGCCGAATCAACGTGCTGCTGAAAAGCGGTTGTTCCTGAAAACAGTTGACGGTGCATCAGGGCTTACTGGGGCGGAAATCAACCTCCGTCAACATATGTTTAATCTCGGGATTGGCCATGAAGCTGCGCCAGACAAGTCCTGTGCGATAGTTCTCGATCATCACCGCCATTGGGGCCTGATTTAGCCCCATGGTAATCCCGGAGTACCAGTTCTCCTGTAAGTTGAAGGCATCGCGGAAGCCATAGATGCCCCACACCTGAGCTCCCAGATCGCGGTAGAAGTGTTTCAGGGCAAGCATGGAGCGCTCTGGAGTATAGGCAAAGGCGCTGATCGCTCCAGTGGGAGCAATGGTCCCATCGTCGAGATCCAAGGTGGGTTCATAGGGAACATATCCACCCGGGCCATCGACGGCGGTAAGACCCCATGTGTTGGCGCCGTATCCCTTCCAATTGTGCGGGTCCTGGATGCAATAGGCCTGATTGATGAGCGACTGATCACGGTTGTTCTCGTAGTAATCTGCGAACTTGTCCCGGCGTCCGTGGGGATCGTAGCCCATAAAGGAGTAGTCGGTGAAGAAGAGTGGGCCGCCAGTTCCTCCGCCGACGGACAGGGTAATGCCGTAGTAGCTTTTGCCGTTAGCGTAATGATTGCCGATGCCTTCGCCTACCCATCCGCTGTAATAGTCGCTGGCGGGGATTGGGTGTGTGGGTGAAGCGATGGCCTCCAAATACGTGATCATCACCTCATTCCAGCCGGTAAGTCGATTGGCAATGTGCCAGGAATATTCCGGCGACCAATGCCAGTAGAGAGCATCCCTCCTGGGGGTCGCGCGGAACCAGTTCCAATCTACCCCCTGCCAAAGGTCCGTAATTCTCGCATAGAGTTCTTTCTCCGAAGTACTGTTGCCCTTGAAGTATTGGCGTGCGGAGAGCAAGCCTTCCATCAGAAACGAGGTCTCAACCAGGTCCGCTCCATTGTCGAACATGCCGAAGACGGGCAGCCGATGCCCTGTGCTGCCGCTCAGAAAATGCGGCCACGCACCATGATAGCGGTCGGCCGTTTCCAGGAATGCAGTGATGCGCAGCAGGCGATCGATGGCCTGTTGCCGCGTAATGAATCCCCGGTCTGCGCCGACGATGAGTGCCATGATGCCAAAACCACTCGCGCCGGTAGCTATGATGTCATCGTCGCCCGGCATATTTTCCCGCGTCATCCCTGAATGCGGTTCCGCGCCTTCCCAGTAATAACGGAAGGATGCCTCCTGGACCATGGTCATAAGTTCGTCGTCGCTCATGGGATGCGTACTTGCAGTGGCGGCCGCAGACAAAAGAGATTCACGGAGCGTCGACGTCCGCACCGATACTTTGTAGGAGGCAGTGATGTGGGGGTCTCCTAGGAAGTCCGTATATCGGTTTACCCCCGGCCTCTGTACGCCGATCGGTCGGAAAGTCCCTCCCTGAATGGAACGATAGATTACATATTGATCGAAGTACGGATTCTGAACCGGTTTCCAGGAGATGTCGATGTGCCGCTCATATCCTTCGGCGCGGACCTGTTGCACTATCGGCAACTTAGGCTGTGCTACTGAGGCATCCTTTTCGATGCGAATGTCATCGATAAATACTGTATGCAGAGTGCCGTCCGCAGCACCTTGCAAAAAGACCAGGGTGTTGGTCTGATGCGGATGGAAAGGATGTAAAGAAGCCGTAACGAACCGATCCAGAGGAATGCGAATTCTGGTCCATTGACTGGCCTTCAGGTCCGGCGAAAAACCGGACAACTCCAGCGGTTGCGTGAAATTTCTTTCCGTGTCCTGCAAGACGATCCGAGGCAGATATTTTGCGCTCATTCCATTTGGCGTATAAAGCCACATGTACAGGTTGTCCCCAGGGAAATCCACGTATCGGTTTCGCCATTGGTAGAGGTGCAGCGCGGCCTCCCATCCTCCTTGCGGAGTCGACTCCCATTGCAATTCCAGCGCATTTGGGCCGCTGATGAATGTGGAGGTCTCGATGGGCAGCTTGTCGCCGACCAGTTTCAGCGAACTGGGCGCAGACGCGTGACCGCTGCTGTAAAAGTAGTCCCCTGGCGAAAGGCTATTCACAAAAAAGACCTGTTGCGAATAATTTTGATCGGCGAGGACCGGGGTTGATCCAGCGATAAGGCCGACTAGGAAAAGCAGCATGGATGTCATCGCTTTCTTGTCGTTTTTTCGATCACTCATCAGAATCTCTCCCAGTGCCTGCGATGTTAGCATCGCGTGATTCGACCCGTTGCAGGGACCGGGCAACGAGTCGCTAGCGCAATGCTGCCGAAGGCCTCGACGTGCCGCTTGACAGCTTCTACATGAAGTGGTGCTGATTTTAAATTAAGCGCAATCGTTTGCGCAAGTCGTCGCGAAAGGAATGCCCATCGCGACGAAATGGCCGTGCCAAGCGTTGGAAGTCGTCTGAAAACAAGCGGGCACAACAAGAGGGAGAAGTACAACCGTTTTAACGGAGAGCCGATATGCGAATTTCCTTTCTCAGACGAAACCATCTAATCACGCGGAAAACTGGGACCTCCCTGGGCATTCTGCTGGCATGGATTGCGATTTGCCTGTTCACTCCAGCATCGCGTGCACAGTTTCGAGCATCCATTCAGGGTGTCGTGACCGATCCTGCCGGGGCAGTAGTTTCCGGCGCGACGGTCTCGCTGACCGATACGGCGACAAACCATACGAGTACCGCCACGACTTCCAGCGGCGGCGTTTACACTTTCAATGCACTCCCGCCGAGTAGATTCACGCTCACGGTCGAGGCGCCCGGGTTCAAGAAAAAGACGCTCAACGATGTCCAGATCCTGCCAGAGCAGGCCAACGCGGTGAATGTGCAGCTTGCCTTGGGACAAGCGACGCAAACGGTGACGGTCAGTGGCTCCCAGGCGGCACTCCTGGACACGGAAACGGCGACACTCAGCGGTACCGTCGATAGCAACCAGATTCAGCATCTGCCTTCCTTCAACCGCGACGTGTTCCAACTGGCGCAACTGGCGCCGGGCGTTTTCGGCGACGGTTCGCAGGGCAACGGCGGCGGCACCTACAATCTGCCGGGCAACCAGGGTCCGGGCGGTTCCAGTAACGGCGCATCTGGAATTTTCCAGACGGAAAACGGGCCGCAGATCCAGGCCCGCGGCGGTCAGTATGAGACCAATGGCATATCCGTCGATGGCATCAGCACGGTGAGCGCGGTCTGGGGCGGCACGTCGGTGATCACGCCCAGCGAAGATTCGGTGCAGGATGTCACCATCGTTTCCAACAGCTATGACGCGGAGAACGGACGCTTCAGCGGCTCGAGTATCCAGGTCACTTCCAAATCGGGGACCAACCATTTGCACGGCAGCATGTTCTTTAAGGCGTCGCGTCCCGGCCTGAACGCCTACCAGCGATGGAATGGCTACGTTCCCGGCGAAACTGCCTCAAGCACGCCCTCGGAAAAGGGCG